>NZ_CABVGP010000001.1:2864738-3182798 GCF_902497555.1 Amycolatopsis camponoti
CAAGGTGACCAGCGGGGACGTCGCGACGTTCACCGAGACGATCGCCGCCGCGGCCGATGCGGCCCCGGGCACCTACCACTGCTCGGTCGACTACCTGGTCGACGGGATGTCCCGCGGCTTCGTCGAGACGACCACCGTGCGCGTGCTGGGCCTGAGCATCAATGACGTCACGGTCGACGAAGGCTCCGGCGGCGCGCCGGTGCCGGCCACCTTCACCGTGTCGCTGCTCGGCGGGGCCGCCCCGAACCCGGTGACCGTCCACTACGCCACCGCGAACGGCACCGCCACCGCGCCGGCCGACTACGCCGCCACCAGCGGGGACGTCACCTTCGCGCCGGGTGAGACGGCCAAGCCGGTGACGGTCCCGGTCGCCCCGGACACCGTCGACGAGCCGGACGAGACGTTCACGGTGACCCTCTCGGCCCCGGTCGGCGCCGGGCTGGTCGACCCGACCGGGGTCGGCACGATCGTCGACGACGACCGTGACGGCGCCTTCTCCTGCACCGGCACCGCCGCGAACGTCCTCGGCATCACCGCCGCCGTGGCGAACCCGGCGAACCTGCCCTGCGCCGACGACAGCAAGACCGTCCTCGACGCGACGCTCAACGCCGGCCTGATCAAGGTGCAGACCCACGCGCTGACCTCGTCGACCGACCTGAGCCCGGACAACCAGTCCGCGGCCCCGGCGGCCGGTGACCACGCGCAGGCGTCGGCCAAGATCGACAAGACGGTGATCAGCACGATCGGGCTGACGATCGAGCTGGGCGTGATCCAGTCCCAGGCGGCGGCCACCTGCCAGCCGGCCACGGGCGGGCTCGCCCCGGTGCTGACCGGCAGCTCGACCATCGCCTCGCTGAAGATCAACGGCGCCTCGGTCACGGTCGGCTCGGCACCGTTGACCATCCCGCTGGTCATCGGCTCGCTGAAGCTGAACGGGCAGACCGTGTCGAACGGCGTCGTGAAGCAGCAGGCGGTGGCGCTGGACACCGCGCTGGCGAAGATCGTGCTGGCGGAGTCCCAGGCCGACGTGCACGGCAGCACCGCGCACCCGGCGGGCAACCCCTGCCGGCGCTGACCCGGTGAACCACCCGGGGCGGGCGGATCCCCCGTCCGCCCCGGGCCGGGCGCCCGCGGGTCAGCGCACCCAGCGCAACGCGGCGTCGGCGCAGTCGTCGGGGCTGCTGTTGAAAGCGATGGCCGCGGCCGGGGCGTGCTGCCGGACCAGGTTGACCACGCGCTCGAACAGCTCCAGCAGCGGCTCGTGCGTGCGGATGCCGCCCCCGATGACCACGCAGGCGTAGTCCGCGGCCGCCAGCGCCGCCGCGACCTCGCGTTCCGGGTGGTCGTCGAGCGACACCAGGCAGTAGTCGGCCGCGAGGGCGTGCTCGTCGAACCGCGCCCGCCCGCGGGCGATCGCCGCTTGGACCGGTTCGGGGTCCCAGCCGTCCAGCTTGGCGGGGTCGAGACCGATGACCAGCACGCGTGTCATCGACGGGATGATACGCGAGCCGCGCCTTGCCGGACGACGCCTCGTCCGCCGACGATGGTGGCCGTGTCCGATGAGCGTCCGAAGGTCATTCCGCCGCTGCCCGGGGAGAACCACACCTGCGCCGGGTGCGGACTCGGCTACCCCACGCTCACGATCGAGCCGCCCGCGTCGATGTCCGGCTTGGACTGCCGGGGCGTGGTCGTGAGTGTGAAACAGTGTTCTAACCCTGTTTCTCACTCACGACCGTCGGGGACTCGAGGGCCGGGCCGCGGTTGCCGAACGGCTCTGACCGACTTCGACACAGGCCCTGCCCAGCGCGCCGCCCGCCGTCTCGGTCAGAACCGGTAGTGCAGCAACCGATGCGCGTACCGCAGGGGACGGGCCAGCTTCATGATCGACGCGGTGACGCGATCCTGGGCCCGCGCGTCGGCCAGGTGCGGCGAGTCGAGCAGGGACCACTCCTCCAGCAACTTCAGCCCGGGCACCAGCTCCTCGAGTGAGCGAGGATCGCCGACGGCCCAGCCGAACGACGCCCCGGTCGTCCGGACCAGGCGGGAGTACTTGGCGATCCGCAGCGTCCACGGCAGGACCGCGTCGAACGTCAGCTCGCCGTGCGGCAGGTGGCCCGTCAGCCGGCGCAGCATCGTCAAGCCGTCCGCCCGCTGCAGGTACGGGGTGAGGCCTTCGGCGATCACGAGCGTCGGCCGGTCCGCCGGGACGGCGTCGAACCACGCCTGCTCGGTGACCGAGGTGGCGATCACGCGGTAGCCGTCACGCGGTTCGTACAGCTTCTCCCGCAGCTCGACGACGTCGGGCTGGTCGACGTCGATCCACTGCACCCCGGCCGGCAGCGGCAGCCGGAACGCGCGGCTGTCGAGCCCGCACGCGAGGTGCAGCACCAGCGCGTCCGGGTTGCGCGCCACGAACCGCATCGTCCACTCGTCGAGCTTCTTGGCCCGGAACGTCACCGTGCGCCGGTCCCGGCCGATGAACTTCATCTTGCGGAAGTCGTAGTCGAGGCGGCTCATCAGCCGCTCGGCGCTCCCGTCGCCCAGCACCGGCCGGGGCGAACGGTTGTCCAATGCCTTGGCGTACAACGTGGCGAGCAGGGTCTCCTGCGCGCCGGTCAAGCGAATCTGCTCCACCGCGGTGTCCTCAGTCCTTGTAGCCGATGACCAGTGTGTCCAGCGAACCCACGCGCGCGACCTCGACCGTGCCGAAACCCGCTTCGGTCAGCCATTTCCGCGCTTCGTCCGGGGTGTACTCCGCGCCGCCCGGTGACGTCAGCAGCATGTTGAGGCTGCCGAGCAGGCTCAGCGGCCTGCCCCGGCGGCCGGCGTCGATCATCCGGTCGTACACCAGCACCGCGCCCCCCGGCTTGACCGACTCGTGGACGCGGGCCAGCAGCGTCCGCCGGCCGGACAGGTCGAAGTAGTGCAGGATGTGCCCGGCGACGAAGACGTCGGCGACCGGCAGCGGGTCGGCGAAGAAGTCACCGGCGGCGAACCGGATCCGGCCGGCCAGGCCGAGTTCGGCGGTGTGCTCGTCGAAGAACCGTTCCACCGGCGGGAGGTCGAAGCAGGTCGCGTCGAGGTGCGGGTGCTCGCGCACGAGGGTCGCCGCTAGGTTGCCCCGCGCGCCGCCGAGGTCCACCACCGACGAGTACCGGCTCCAGTCGAAGACCGCCGCCAGCGCCGCCCCGACCCCGCCGTTCACGGCGTCCATCGCGCCGAGGAACCCGCGGGTGGCATCGTCGTCGCGGTACCCGTCGAAGATGCCGCGGTCGCTGGGGACCTGGGCCCGGCCCGTGCGCAGCGCCTCGGTCAGCTTGCCCCACACCGGGAAGAGCATCCCGCCGGCCATCCGGGCGTAGCCGCCGACGTAGCCGGGCTTCCCCGCGACGAGGTGCCGCTCCGCGTCGGGGGTGTTGGCGTACCGGTCGCCGGTGCGCTCGAGAAGTCCCAGCGACACCAGCGCGTCGAGGAAGTCGGCCGCGCCACGCGGGTGCAGCCCGGCCCGCCCGCTCAGCTCGGTGCCGGTCATCGACGTGCCCGAGAGCGTGGTGAACAGGTCCAGCTCGACCGCGGAGATCACCGCGCGTGAACCGTAGAACGCCATGATCAGGTCCAGGATCCCGCCGGCGCTGTCCGGCGGCCCCTCCGCCGCGGTCACGCCGGGACGCATTCGAGCAGGGACCACCGGCTCGCCGCCGTGGTCGTGAGGGTGAAGCCCGCCGCGGCGAACAGCGTCCGCCACTCGGCCAGCGTCCGCTCCCGCCCGCCGAACAGCACGAGCATGTCGATGTCGAGAAACTTCGCGTGGTCCCAGACGTTCCCGGCCGCGACGACCTGGTCCCAGACGAGCAGCCGGGCTCCGCTGTCCCCGATGGTCGCGCGCACCCGGTGCAGCACCCGGAGCACGTCCGCGTCCGACCAGTTGTGCAGGACGCCCTTGAACAGGTACGCGTCGCACCCGCCCGGGATCGGGTCGGTGAAGAAGTCGCCCGGCACCACGGTGACGCGGTCGGCGACACCGTGCTCGGCCAGCACCGGGGCCGACGACGACGTGACCCGCGGCAGGTCCATCAGCACGCCGGTGCCGGCCGGGTTGGCCAGCAGGACCTGCGTGAGGAACCACCCGTCGCCGCCGCCGAGGTCCGCGATCCGCGGGAACCGGTCCAGCCGGTAGCCGGGCAGCTCGCGCCCGACGATCACCCGGCTGAAGTGCATCATGAAGCGCTCGAAGAACGCACCGGACTCGGGCTCGTTCTCCAGGTGCTCGAAGAACGACCGCCCGTGCACCTGGTCGAAGGCGGGCTCGCCGGTCCGGACGCTGTGCATGATCCGCTCGTACGGCTGCCAGGTGAGGTCCAGGTTGTTGTACTTCACCAGCGGCAGCAGGCCGCGCGGGTTGTCGGCCCGCAGCGCGTCGGAGACCGGGGTCCCGGAGAACGCCCGGTCGGGTCCTTCGGCGAAGGCGCCGACGGACGCCGCCGCCCGCAGCACCCGCAGCAGCGCGTCGGTGTTCGTCCCGGTCTCCGCCGCCAGGTCCTCGACCGTGCGTACGCCGTCCCCGATGAGGTCGGCGATCCGCAGCTCCACCAGCACGTGCACGACCTTGGCGAGCCGGCCCGCGCTGGCCAGCAGGAACAGCTGCCGGGCGTGGACGTCGTCCAGGGACGGCACGAGGCCCGCCCCCGGTTCGGTGTCTACAGTGGTCACTTGAATTCCTTCCGGGTACCGGTCAGGACGCCGATTCGAGGATCTTCTTGATGTGGGCCATGTTCTTGCGGGAGCCGGTGTCGAGCCGTTCGACCATCGCCGCGTCGTCGAACGGGGCGTCGTCGCGCAGTTCGAACTCCTGGACCCACCGCATGGTCGTGCGGCCGCCGGACTCGGTGTAGAACCACCGCAGCCGCATGTACTCGAACGGCCCGGTCTCCAGCCGGTGCGCCCGCACGGTGCGGGTCGCCGGGTCGGCGGTCCGGCGCGACACCCACGACCACGCCTGGCCCTGGTCGTCGGGCCGGGTCGTGAGCCGGAAGTCGATCGTGTCGCCGTCCCGGCGGAGCACCTCGACCGCGGAGTACTCGTCGAAGTACTCCGGCCACGCCTCGACGTCGTTGGTGAACGTCCACACGCGCTCGAGGGGCGCGTCGATGGTCACCGAGTTCTCGGTCTTGGCCGCCATGTCACGCCACCTCACGTTCGCGCGTGCCGTTGATGAGCTCCAGCGCGACGCGCGGGCTGGCCAGCTCGGGGAACTCGTCCACCTCGACGCCGTGGTCCTGCTTGAGCCGCGCCGACACCTCGATCAGCGCGAGCGAGTCGTACCCCAGGTCTTCGAACGAGACGTCCAGGATGTCGCCGTCCAGGTCGTACTCGTCGGAGTCACCCGCGCACGCGCGGATCACGTCGACGAACTCGGCCAGTGTCATGTGCCACCTCCAGTAAGGGCGATGAGTGGTCAGTGCTCGCGCAGGACGAGCGCGGAGTTGAAGCCGCCGACCCCGCGGGCGACGACGAGGGCGGTGCGCACGGGGATCTCCCGCGGGCGGTCCAGCACGAGGTCCACATCGGACGCTCCGCGGATGCCGACCGACGGCGGCACCACGTCGTCGCGGATGGCCAGGAACGCGGTCGCCACGTCGAGCGCGGCGCCCGCGGACAGCCGGCCGGTCATCGTCTTCGGCGCCGTCACCGGCACGGCGCGGGGCCCGAAGACCTCGGCCAGCGCGGCCCGCTCGGCCCGGTCCCACTCCGGGACGCCGGCGGCGTCGGCGAACACCACGTCGACGTCCCGCGGCTCGACCTCCGCCTGCCGCAGGGCGCCGCGGATGGCTCGCGCGAGCCCCGGCGGCCGGCCGGACCCCGGCTTCGGGTCGAACGTGGCCGCGTGCCCCGCGATCCGGCCGTAGACCCGGTCCACGCCGCGAGCGCGGGCGGCGGCGGCCTCTTCGACCACCATGATCGCGCCGCCCTCGCCGGCCACCCACCCCGACGCGTCGCCGTCGAAGGGCCGGTAGGCGCGGGCCGGGTCCGCCTCGGTGCTGAGCAGTCCGCTGGGGATCTGCGCGACCAGGCCCCACGGGCACAAGGACGCCTCGAACCCGCCGGTGACCGCGAGCCGCAGCGTGCCCGCGTCCACCAGGCGCGCGCCCTGCGCGGCGGCGTCGATGCCGCCCGCCTGCTCGGTGACGACGACCGAGCTGTGGCCCCGCATGCCGTGGCGGATCGAGATCTGGCCGGTGTTGACCGCGTAGAACCAGGCGAACGACTGGTAGGCGCTGACCCGCTCCGGCCCGGTGCGCCACAGCTTCTGCAGCTCGTGCTGGCCGAACTCGAACCCGCCGGACCCGCTCGCGGTCACCACGCCCATGGCGTACTCGTCGAGCTCGGCCGGCTCGACGCCCGCGTCGGCCAGCGCCCAGCCGGTCACCGCGAGCGCGTGCTGGGTCATCCGGTCGGTCTGCGTGAGCAACCGGCTGGGCAGGTGGTCCCGCGGTGCGAACGCCAGCACCTCGCCGCCGACGCGGACCGGGTAGCCGGCCGGGTCGAACCGGCTGATCACCCCCAGGCCCGAGCGGCCGGACAGCGTCGCCTCCCAGTACTCCTTCACCCCGGTCCCGTTGGCCGCGATGACGTCGAGGCCGGTCACCACCGCGGTCATGAGCCGGCCTTCGTGAGCACGGCGGCGCTCTGGAACCCGCCGAACCCGCTGCCCACGCTGAGGACGGTGTCCGTCGCCACCTCCCGGGCGGTGTTCGGCACGTAGTCGAGGTCGCAGTCCGGGTCGGGTTCGGCGTAGTTCGCCGTGGGCGGCACGACTCCGTGCTCGATCGCCAGGGCGCACGCGGCCAGCTCGATCGCGCCGATCGCGCCGAGCGAGTGGCCGATCATGGACTTGATGGAGCTGACCGGCACCCGGTAGGCGTGGTCGCCGAGACTCCGCTTGACCGCGGCGGTCTCGTGCCGGTCGTTCTGCTTGGTGCCCGAGCCGTGGGCGTTCACGTAGCCGACGGCGTCCGGCGCCCGCTTCGCCTGGGCGAGCGCCACGGTGACGGCCTCGGCCAGCTCCCGCCCGTCCGGCCGCAGCCCGGTCATGTGGTGCGCGTTGCACCGGGTCGCGAACCCGGAGACCTCCGCGTAGACGTGCGCGCCCCGGCGGCGGGCCGCGGTCAGCTCCTCCAGGACGAACATCGCCGCGCCTTCGCCGAGCACGAACCCGTCCCGCCCCCGGTCGAACGGCCGCGAAGCGTGGGCCGGGTCGCCGTTGTTCGGCGAGGTGGCCTTGATGGCGTCGAAGCAGGCCACGGTGATCGGGGAGATCGGCGCTTCCGTCGCACCGCCGAGCATCACCTCGGCCCGGCCGTCGCGGATCCGCTCCACGGCGTGGCCCACGGCGTCCAACCCGGACGTGCACCCGGTCGACACCACGGCCACCGGTCCTTCGGCGCCGATCTCCCACGCGACGTCGCGGGCCATCGAGCTCGGCACGTAGTGGTCGAACAGGTTCGGCGCCGCGAGCGTGTGGTCGACGAGCCACGTCGCGCCGCGGGAGCTGACCCGCGCGTACTCGCGGTCCAGGCTCATCGTGGCCCCGACCGCGGTGCCGACGCTGACCCCGGTCCGCTCGGGGTCGAGCGGGCCGGCCCCGCTGTCGGCAAGCGCTTCCCGGGCGCACGCGAGGGCGAGCAGCGTCGCCCGGTCCGCGGTGGCCGCCTGGCCGGCGGTGAACCCTTCGGCGATCGGGTCGAAGTCGATCTCGGCGGCGATCCTGGACCGGAACGGCGCCGGGTCGAACGTCGAGATCGTCCGCGTCGCCGTGCGCCCCGACGTCAGCAGGTCCCAGAAGGCGGGCGTGCCGATCCCGCCCGGCGCCCGGACCCCGATTCCGGTGATCACGACCCGCCGCCCCGTCACAGCCCACCGACCCGGGGCGGGCCCGCGTCCGGGAACGGGACCGGTTCGGTGTCGACGTGCCCGAGGTGGGGTTTCGGTGCCAGCGGGGAGATCTGGAACACCGCACGGGCGGGGACGCCGCCGGTGTTGACGATGCGGTGGCGCGTGCCCCGGACGACCAGCAGCGCCTCGTCGGCCCGCAGCTCGACCTCTTCGCCGTTGAGCACCACGAGGACGGTGCCGCCGACCAGGTACAGGTACTTGTCCGAGTACGGGTGGTAGTGCTCGGCGACGAACTCGCCGGGGGCGAGGTCGATCGTGCCCAGGAAGCCGGACGTGGCCCCGACCGAGACCGGGGTGAGCAGCGCGCGGGTGCTCCCGCCCTGCCGGTGGTTCGGTGCGACGTCGGCGAGGGCCACCTTGGGTGTGTTCACCGTGCGCTCTCCCAGCTGTAGAAGACTTCCGCCTTGGAGTCCTTGAGCTCGCTCCAGTCCGCCGAGTACGGCGTCAGGTACTTGCCGACCTCGTCGTTGACCTTCCGGAAGTGCGGGTTGCCGCGGGCGGCCGAGAGCGAGGGCATGATGTCCTCCTCCGCCTCGATGAGGTGGAAGTAGAGGTCGTGGAACCGGAACAGCGTCCGGCGGATGACACCGAGCTCGCCCGGCAGGCTGGTCCGGTCGTGTTCGGCGAACGCCGCGGCCACCTGGTCCGCGTCGTCGGGGTCCATGCGCAGGACCATCAGAGCCCGGTAGGCCACTGCTCCTCCTCGCGTCGGGTGTTGCTCTCCGGTCCTACTTTCCCGGTTCGTCCTTGGAGGCCGCTTGTAACCGGGTTTGCCCGCACAAATGTGTCTACAAAGGACGGAAGCCGGTGTGCGGACCCGAGTCCGCACACCGGCTTCCGGTGGTGCCGCCGATCAGTTCGTTTCGTGCACGGACGAAACGTCGCAGGGGATCGAGCGCGGCGTGGAGAGTGCCCGGCAGAAGTCGAAGTGCGCCTTCAGCCGCGGATCCGCGTGCATGGCCCGGAAGTGCCGCTCGCTCTCCCACTGGGCGTAGTTGACGACGTGCTTGCCGTCGTGGCTCAGGTGGAAGTTCGCCGACACGAAGCCGGGCAGGTGCTTGATCAGCGTCTCGGTCGCCTCGACCAGGTGCTCGTACAGCTCGGTCCGCCGGTCGGGCTCGACCGGGAAGACGTTGATCAGCGTGTAGACGTTCGACGGTGCGGTGATGCTTCCCATGTCCTGTCCTCTCAGTGCTTTCCGGCCGGCTTTTCGCCGCGGTCGAGGGTGCCCGCCAGCACGTCGCCGAGCTTGCCCGCGGACGGGGCGTTCTCCCCGCGCCAGGCCACGAACCCGTCCGGCCGGACGAGGAGCGCGCCGTCGGCGGCGAGCCGCGCGGCCTCGGTGAAGGTGCTGTCGAGGACGTGCACGCTCAGCGGCACGGTGCCCGGCAGGGATGCCGCCGCTTCCAGCCAGGCGGCGCCGTCCGGGCCGGTCAGCAGCGCGTACGACGTCACCGCGAGATCCACTGTGGACACTCCGGGGCGCACCCACACGTGGGGCACCCGGTAGCCGGGGCGTCCGGTCAGGTCGAACTCGCGCGGCACCGCGGTCGGGTAGCCCTCGCCCTCGATCGCGGCGGAGGTGTAGCGGTAGCCGTTGCCCACCACGGCCGCGTCGATCAGCGCCTCGCCGTCGACGTCGCTGTCGAGCCGGAAGGTGTGGCGCAGCAACGCCTGCCGCGCGACGGCCGAGCCGACCGGCAGGCGCTCGCGTTCGTAGGTGTCCAGCAGCGCGGCACCGGCCCAGCCGTCGCGCACGGCCGAGATCTTCCACGCGAGGTTGTGCGCGTCCTGGATGCCGCCGTTGGCGCCGAACGCACCGGCCGGCGGGTGCACGTGCGCCGCGTCGCCGGCCAGGAAAACCCGGCCGGACCGGTAGGAGCCGGCGACGTTGTGGGACATCACCCACGGCATCGTCATCTCCACCTCGACGTCGAGGTCCGGCACGCCGAGGGCGGTCCGCAGCAGCTCCGTGCACCGCTGCTCGGTGAGGTCGGCCGGCTCGGTCGTGCGCGGGTCGTAGAAGAACCCGTACACCCAGCGCTCCTCGTCGAACAGCTGCAGCACGCCGGGCGCCTGTTCGTTGGCCAGGTAGCAGATGACGAACCGCCGCCCCTGGATCGCCGGGTTCAGGTCGGCCTTGAACAGCACGCTCATCGCCGCGCCGACGACACCGTGCCCGTCGAGGCCGATGCCGAGCTGCTCGCGCAGGCCGCCGCCGACGCCGTCGGCCGCGATCGCGTACTCGGCCCGCACGGTCGTGCGTTCGCCGGTGCCGCGGTCGACGACGACCGCGGTCACCCCGTCTTCGTCCTGCTCCAGCGATTCGAGCAGCGTCCCGAACCGGATGTCGGCGCCCCGGGCGGTCGCCGCGTCGCGCAGGATGGGCTCCAGCCGGTCCTGGCCGCACCAGTGCGGCTTCATCGGACTGACCTCGTCGAAGTCGAGCGACGGCTCCTCGATGACGACGGCGTTCTCCATGTCCGCGACGCTCGTGGAGCGCAGCACCACCCACGGGATCTGGTCGCTGGGCTGCCCCAGCTCGCGCCAGCGGTCGCCCTGGACGAGCTTGGGCCCGCGGTCGGCGACGACCTGCGCGAGGCCCGCGTTGCGCAGCAGCTCCATCGTGCGCGGGCTGATGCCGGAGGCCCGGGTCAGCACCGTGGTCGTCTCGTGCTTCTCCACCAGGTGGCAGCCGACGCCCTGCTGGCCGAGGAACAACGCCGCGGCGAGGCCCGTCAGCCCGCCGCCGACGATCAGCACGGGGGTTTCCACATACGTCATGATCAACTCCATTGTTCGGGGGAGGTCGCGACCGGCGGAACGACGGTCAGGACCGGACGATGGCGAGCTCGGCGTCGACGGCCGGCCGGGCCGCGTGGCCGTACCACTGGGTCCAGGCGATGAGGGCGAGAATCGAACCCGCGCCCAATGCCGGGCACACCAGCGTGGCGATGTCGAGCGGCGTCCAGAACGCCACCGCGATTCTGGCCGCCGACTCGGCGAGCAATCCCGCCGTCCACACCGCGGTGGTCACCCGGTTCATCCGGCGGAATTGCGCCGAGTGCGTCCAGGAATCTTTCCAGGCTATTCTGTCGCCGCTGAAATCGCGCCGGATGTAATAGGTGAGCGGTCTGGCCAGGAACAGTGAAACCAGCGCGGCCAGCCCCACCGAAGCGGTGACCAGGGAGTCCTTGACCAGGACGACGCGCGCGTCCCCGGACAGGACACCCAGCAGCACCCCGAGCCCGAACCGGACCAGGACCAGCACGGACAGCGCGCTGACCGTGCGGTCCGCGGCGTAGCCGATCGCGACCCGGACCAGGGAGACCCCGCCCGCGACGACGAGGGCGAGCACGGGGGAGACCCCCAGCCGGCTGAGGACCAGGTAGACCGCGTACGGGATCCCGACGTCGACCAGCACCACCTTGCCGACCCGCGGCAGCGACGAGCCGCTGCTCACCACTTCGCGGCGAGCTGATCGAGGAGCGGCTCGATCCGCAGGCGCCGGTCGTCGAGCAGCGGGTCTTCGGCGAGCAGCGCCCGGTGCAGCGACTGCAGCCGCCCGGACGGCCGGAGCCCGAGGTCTTCACGCATCCGCTCGGCGAGCCGGCGGAACACCGTCAGCGCCCCGGACGTGCGGTCGCTGCGGTGCAGCGCGATCATGAACATCGCGTGCACGGTCTGCTGGGAAGGCTCCTCGACCTGCAGGGACGCGAGCTCGCCGACGACCTCGAGGTGCCGCCCCGCGCAGAGGTTGGCCTCCAGGAACATCAGCAGGGCGCGGTACCGCAGCTCGTCGAGCCGGGCGGCGTGCGCGCGGGCCTTCGTCCCGACCGACCAGTCGACGCTGATCGGCCCGCGCCACAGGTCGAGCGCGCGCCGCAGCGTCGCCGACGCCTGCTCCACCTCGCCGGCGGCCAGCTCGAAGGCACCCCGGTCGACGAGGCACTCGAATTCGCGAACGTCGAACTGGCCGTCCCCGACGCGCATCAGGTAGCCGTCCATGCGCGTGACGAGCACTTCCCGCATCACGTGCCGGGACGACTCGCCCAGCGCCTGCTCGAACAGCTTGCGCAGGTGGAACACGTAGGTCTGGAGGGTGCCGCGCGCACTCGGCGGCGCCGCGCCGTCCCAGAGCTCGTCGAGGAACACCGAGGTCGGGACGACCCGGTTGGCGTTGAGCACCAGCAACGACAGCACCGCGCGCAGGCGCGGCGCGGTCGGCGTGAAGTCGACGTCGTCCACCTTCAGGGCGAGTGGACCGAGCAGTTCGAAGCGCGGTGCGCGCGGCGCGACCGCCGCCCCGCGACCCGAAGATGCTTCCCGGGCCGCGGGCCCGGGCAGAATGGTCCGGCCTCGCCCCGACGCCACTGAATAGGCGCGACAAGCGCCACCGGTAAAGCTGTTTTGCACCACGAATAAACCCCCATCGCCGCGATTCAACGCTAGCGAGCGAATCCGCGCGAACGAAATTCCCCCACCGCGCCGTCTGTTTCAACGTTACGCGGTAACGAATCGTGTGCCATCGCCCGATGGGGTGAACCGATCCGGTTCGAGTTGCAGCAGATTATTATCGAATGTCACATCTCCTTTCTTCCGGATGGCCGGGTGGCCGCGTCGATTTCCGTGTGCCGTTCAGCGGTGACCGGCGAGCCGCCAAAGCGAGGTGACCTCGGCGGCGCGTGCCGCGTGCAGCGGATCGTCCGGATCGGACGCGCGGGGGTGGCGCGGCCGGGTGTCGGTCTTCCCGAGCACCGTCAGCCCGGCGGCGTCGATGGCTTCGAGGAGCTCGGCCCGCGAACGCAAACCGAGGTGTTCGGCGAGGTCCGAAAGCACCAGCCAGCCTTCGCCGTCGGGCTCGAGGTGCTTGCCCAGCCGGTCCAGGTATCCCCGGAGCATCCGGCTGCCCGGGTCGTAAATGGCGTGCTCGATCGGCGAGGTCGGCTTGGCCGGCAGCCACGGCGGGTTGCAGACGACCAGCGGTGCCTCGCCGGGCGGGAACAGGTCCGCCTGCACGAACCGCGCCCGCCCGGCGAACCCGAGCCGGTCGAGGTTTTCCCGCGCGCAGTCCAGTGCCCGCTGGTCGAGGTCCGTGGCCACCACGGATTCCACCCCGCGGGCGAGCAGTACCGCGGCGAGCACCCCGGAGCCGGTGCCGATGTCGAACGCGAGCCTGGTCGACGGGAGCGGGGCCGCGGCCACCAGGTCGACGTACTCGCCGCGGGCCGGCGAGAACACCCCGTAGTGCGGGTGGATGCGCGCGCCGAGCCCGGGCACCTCGACACCCTTGCGCCGCCACTCGTGCGCGCCGATCACGCCGAGCAGCTCGCGCAGCGACACGACCGCCGCGCCCTCCGCGGGGCCGTAGGCCTCCGTGCACGCCTCCCGCACGTCGGGCGCCCGGCGCAGGGGGACGACGTGCCCGGGGTCCACGGGCACGAGCAGCTTGCCCAGCAGCTGGGCCTGCCGGGCCTGCCGTTGGCGGTGCAGGTGGAACGCCTCGGTGGCGCTCTTCGCCGGGCGCCGCTTGCCGGCCCGGTCGATCCGCCTGCCCACGGCCTGCAGCAGCTGCCGCGCGTTCTGGAAGTCACCGCGCCACAGCACGGCCTTGCCGTCGACGGCCAGGCGGTAGGCCTCGTCGGCGGCGAGGTCGTCGTCGGCCACGACGATCTCCGCCGGCGGCGGCGCGTTGTTCTCCGACCGCCACTCCGCGGTCAGCTCCTCGCCGTCCTCGACCCAGTGGACGAGCATCGTTTCCCCCTAGACCACGGTTTCCCTGGTGGGCACATCCACCACGTCGGCTGCGAGTTCACCACGGACCGGCGCTTTTCGCAGGAGGAGCACGGCCGGGATCGCGGACACCACCATGAAGACGAGTCCCCAGGTGAACGCCGTGCCGAACGAGTCGGCGGCGGCCACCGCGGCGGCGTCGTGGGTGGCGGGCTGCGCGAGCGCGGCCCCCGCGGCCAGCTGTCCCTGGCTCGTCGGCACGCCGAACTTCGCCGCGAGCACCCCGGCGAGGATGATCGACATGACCGCCGAGCCGATGGCCCCGAACATCTGCTGGATGATGTTCGTCGCCGTCGAAGCGCGGGCGACTTCCTGGTGCCGCAACGTCTGCAGCGCGGCGACCATGATCGGCATCATGGCCGCGCCGACCCCGAGGCCCACGACGAACAACGCGGCCAGCAGCTGCCAGTACGCGGTCTCGGCGCCGATGCCGGCGAACAGCAGCAGCCCGGCGGCGATGGCGAGGATGCCGGGCAGGATCACCTTGCCGGCGCCGATCCGGTCGGCGAGCTTGCCGGCGACGGGCATGGTGAGCATCGCGCCGATTCCCTGCGGCGCCATCAGGAGCCCGGCCCAGAGCGCGGATTCCCCGCGCACCAGCAGGAAGTAGCTGGGGAACAGCAGCATCACGCCGAAGAACGACACCGAGAAGAACGCCATCGTCAGCACGGCCACCGAGAACGTCCGGTCGCGGAACAGGCCCAGATCGATCAGGGGGTTCGGGATCCGGGTGGCCCGCACGACGAACCCGGCGACCAGGACGACGCCCAGCCCGACGGGCAGCCACACCTCCGGCCGGCTCACGCCGCCGGCGCCCGGCACGTTCGCCACGCCGTAGAGCAGGAGGGCGAGCCCGGGCGACAGCATCAGCATGCCGGGGAAGTCGAAGCGGTCCGCCCGCTCCGGCCGGTCGCGGGGCAGGAACACGGTGGTGAGCCAGAGTGCGATCAGTCCGATGGGGACGTTGATGAAGAAGATCCAGCGCCAGGACACCGTGTCGACGAGCCAGCCGCCGAGGATCGGGCCGCCGATCGGGCCGAGCAGCATCGGCACGCCGAGCAGCGCCATCACCTGGCCGACGCGCTGCGGCCCGGCCGCCCGGGTGAGCAGGGTCATCCCGGCGGGCATCAGCATCCCGCCACCGAGTCCTTGCAGGACACGGAATCCGATCAGGGTCTCGATGTTCCACGACAGCCCGGCGAGCACCGAGCCGAGCAGGAACACCGACAGCGCGACGAGGTAGAGGCGCTTGGTGCCGAAGCGGTCCGACGCCCAGCCGGTCACCGGGATGACCGCGGCCAGCGCGAGCATGTACCCGGTGGAGACCCACTGGATGGTGGCGAAGGAGGTCTTGAACTGCACGGTGAGCTCTTGCAGGGCGACGTTGACGACGGTGGTGTCGAGGATCGCCATGATCGAGCCGAGCACCACGACGGCGGCGACCTTGAGCACGCCGCGATCGAGCTTGCCGGCGACGTCGCCGGACGTGGTGGGTCCAGAGTGAGACATGAAGTCCGTTCCTACGGGAGCATGAAGGAACCACGCGCCGCGGCGAGCAGGAACGAGTCTGGGGAAAGCACTGGTTCACGATCGACGAAACAGGCACGAACGGTTCGCGGATTCCGGGGTACGACGAGAGCAAGGACGGCGGGAAGTCAGCCGATCACTTGCGCCGGAAGTCGGCGAACCAGCGTCAGAGTATGACTGCTGCGTGCACGGGTGTCGTCATGCCACGAACAGTAGCAGCACCGTGACAAGGGGAGCAACACCCGCCCCGCGATGTGAACTGCGCCACAGTGAGTGTCCATTGTGGACGGACACGGGAGTGCGGGGCACGGCGTGGAACCCTGCCGTGCCCGCACTTCCGTCGGCCGTCGTGCTCAGCGGGTCAGCTCGGCGGTCAGGTAGCCGCACCGCGCCATGCCGTCGGTGAAGTCGTCGCCGGGGGTCGCGAACTCGTCCCCGAGCGGCGTCCCCAGCGCCTGCGCGCAGTCGCCGAGCGACCGGAAGCCGACGCGCCAGCCGAGCCCCTCCAGCAGGCCGGCGGTGTCCTCCCGCGGCTCGGCGTTCCACATCTCCCGGATGGGCACGCCGAGGGTGTCGCTCGTGACCTCCAGCCGCGGGTGGTCGCGGAAGGTCGCGACGACGTCCGGCGGCATGTACTCGAGGCACACGCGGCTGCCCGGCAGCGACCGCGTGCCGAGGGTCCGCAGCAGGTCACCCTCCTCCCGCGCGCCCAGGTAGGGCAGCAGGCCTTCGGCCATCCACGCCGTCTTGCGCCCCGGGTCGAACCCCGCGGCGTCCAGGACCGAACCCCAGTCGCCGGCCAGGTCGGCGCGGACCACGTGCCGCCGGCACGGCGGCTCCGCCCCGATGTCGCCGAGCACGGCGTCCTTGAAGTCGAGGACGTCCGGGTGGTCGACCTCGTAGACGTCGATCCCGGCGGTCCACGGCATCCGGAACGCCCGCGCGTCGAGTCCGGCCGCGAGGATCACGACCTGGCCGGCCCCGTCGGCGACGGCCTGGCGCAGGAAGTCGTCGAACACCCGGGTCCGCACGCCGGCGAACCGCGACGAGAGCATCGACTCGCGCTCGACCTCGGCGACGCTCAGCGGAAGCCCGGTGTCCAGCTTCGCGCCGTGGATGAAGCGGACGGCGAAGGGGTCCTCCATCAACCGGTCCGGCCGGCTGCCTTCGACGGCCCGCGCCGAGCAGGCCGCGAAGGCCGTCAGCCCGACGCTCACCGGTACATCGAACTTGGTCTGGGTCATGAGAATGCCAACTCCCCGTGGTCCACGCTGCACTTGACGGCGAGTATCGCGGGGCCCGGTTGGATCCTGGTTGGATCACGGCCGCCTGTCTCCTTCCCCCGACCTTGACAACGGTCCCACCGAGCCTCCATGGTTAGCTACATGAGTAATGAACCGACGAACCGCCCCGTGCGGTGGTCGGCGTGAAGGACGACGGGCGGCCGTTGTTCCTGCAGATCGCCGAGCAGATCGAAGGCTCGATCGTCGACGGCAGCCTGGCCGCGGACACGCAGGTGCCCTCGACCAACGAGCTCGCGGCCTTCCACCGGATCAACCCGGCGACCGCGGCCAAGGGCATCAACCAGCTCGTCTCGGACGGGATCCTCTACAAGAGACGAGGCATCGGCATGTTCGTCGCCACGGACGCCCGCGCGCAGCTGCTGGAGCGGCGGCGCCGGGACTTCACGCGGCAGTTCGTCGCCCCGCTGATGGCGGAGGCGGGCAAGCTCGGCATGGGCGCCGAGGAGATCAAGAAGCTGATCGACGTCTGGGAGCCGCAGCGATGAACGTGGTGCGCACGACCGGGGTGACCAAGCGCTACGGACCCCTCGCCGCGCTCGACGGCGTGAGCCTCGAACTGGCCGGGAACACGATCCACGGCCTGCTGGGCCGCAACGGCGCCGGCAAGACCACGCTGATGCGGATCCTCACCGGGCAGGACTTCGAGACCGGCGGCGCGGTGGAGGTCTTCGGGCAGCACCCGCGCGAGAACGCCGGCGTCCTTTCGCGGGTCTGCTTCGTCAAGGAAAGCCAGCACTACCCGGAGAAGTTCCGGGTGAAGCACGCGCTGCGGGCCGCGGAACTGCTCTACCCGAACTGGGACAGCGCCTACGCCGCGGCGCTGCTGGCGGACTTCGCCGTCCCGGCCGGCGGGCGGATCGGCAAGCTCTCGCGCGGCGGGCTCTCGGCGGTCGGGGTGATCATCGGGCTGGCTTCACGGGCCCCGCTGACCCTGTTCGACGAGCCCTACCTCGGTCTCGACGCCGTCGCGCGGCAGCTGTTCTACGACCGGCTGCTCGCCGACTTCGCCGAGCACCCGCGCACGATCGTGCTCTCCACGCACCTGATCGACGAGGTCAGCGACCTGATCGAACACGTCGTGGTGCTCGACCGCGGCCGGGTGCTCATCGACACCGACGCGGAGTCGCTGCGCGGTGAGGCCGTCGCGGTGACCGGGCCCGCCGGCGCCGTCGAGCGCTTCGCCGCCGGCCACGAGGAACTGCACCGGGAGCGGATCGGCGGGTCCCTGCGCGTCACCCTCACCGGCGCCGTGGACCGGTTCGAGCCCGGGCTGGACTTCGAGCCGGTTTCGCTGCAGCAGCTGGTCGTCCGCACCACCCAAGGCCACGGCGGGCCGGTCGCCGCCGGGAAGGAGTCCCGATGAAACGCGTCCTCGACGTCGCGCGGATCCAGCTGGTCAACTGGCCGGCCCTGCTCGCCTTCCCGCTCGCCATGGTGGCCGTGCTGCCCCTGCTGGGCTGGGGCATCGACGTCTCCAACGGCGACGGCGCGCTCGGCGCGCACGAGATCTACCTGCTGCCGGCCCTGTGGGGCGTGGCCGCCCCCGCGCACCTGCAGTCGATGACGCAGGTGTTCCCCTTTTCGCTCGGGCTCGGCGTGACCCGCCGGACGTTCGCCGCGGCCACCGCGCTGGTCGTCGCCGGCCAGGCCCTGCTCCTCGGGCTCGCGATGGTGGCGCTCGCCGTCGTCGAGCGGTCGACCGGCGGCTGGGGCCGGGAAGCGCGGATCTTCGACCTGGACGTGCTGGGGCGGCACGACCCGTTCGCGCTGTGGTTCATCTACAGTGGACCGCTCGTCGCGGTGTCCGCGATCGGCGTGCTGGCGGGCGTGGTGTTCCAGCGCTGGCACCAGACCGGGATCTACCTCGCGCTCGCCGGTGCCGTCGCGCTGCTCGCCGGGATCAAGGTCCTGGTGGCGAGGCGGAGCTGGTGGCCCGCGATCGGTGACTTCCTCGGCGGGCAGCCGTCGTTCGCGCTGTACACGGTCTATCCCGTGGCGTTCGCGCTGGCACTGGGCGGCGCGGCGTGGCTGGTCCTGCGGCGCGCGACCGCCTGAGGGCCGGTCGCGTGGCGCGCCGAGCGCTCGACGGCCACGTGCTCGCCACGGTCGTCGAACCGGCGAGGTGGGCGGAACCGGGCCGCGCCACCGTGGCGCGGCCCGGGCCCCTCAAACCCCGTGCACTCCGGTCGCGAGCTGCGCCGTCAGCCGCTCGAGCGCCTTCGTGTCCCGCCCTTCGAGGAGCGTTTTCACCAGGGCCGAGC
The DNA here is from genome assembly GCF_902497555.1 of Amycolatopsis camponoti. NCBI lineage: Bacteria > Bacillati > Actinomycetota > Actinomycetes > Pseudonocardiales > Pseudonocardiaceae > Amycolatopsis > Amycolatopsis camponoti. Next base: position 2,883,577 of record NZ_CABVGP010000001.1, read on the forward strand.
CGACGATCACCCCGTCCGCGAACGTCGCGACATCGGCGGCCCGGCTCGCGTCCGCGATGCCCATCCCGACGCAGACCGGCAGCTCGGTGACCGCGCGGAGCCGCCGCGCCAGAACTCCGGCGGCTTCGTCGACCGAGGCGCGCGCCCCGGTGACGCCCATCAGCGCGGCCGCGTAGACGAACCCGGTCCCGGCCGCGACGGTTTCGCGCAGCTGGGCGTCGGTGCTGCTCGGCGCGACCACGAACACCGTGGCCAGGTCGTGCGCCGCGGCGTGCCGGCGCCATTCCGCGGACTCCGCCACCGGCAGGTCCGGCAGCACGCAGCCCGCCCCGCCGGCCGCGGCCAGCTCGCGGGCGAACCGCTCGACGCCGTAGCGGGACACCGGGTTCCAGTACGACATCACCAGCACCGGCTTGCCCGTCGCGGCGTGGACTTCGCGCACCGTGCGCAGGACGTCGGCGATCCGGACCCCGCCGCGCAGCGCGAGGTCGTCGGCGGTCTGGATGACCGGGCCGTCCAGCACCGGGTCGCTGTGCGGCAGGCCGACCTCGACGATGTCCGCGCCCGCGTCGAGGGTGGCCCGCAGCGCGGCGATCCCGCCGTCGACCGTGGGGAACCCGGCGGGCAGGTACGCGATGAGCGCGGCCCGGCCGGCCGCCTTCGTCCTGGCGAGCGTGTCGGTGAGCGAGCGCAGGCTCATCGCGTGGCCTCCAGTCCGAAGTGGACGGCGGCGGTGTCGAGGTCCTTGTCACCGCGGCCGGAGAGGTTCACCAGGAGGAGGGCGTCCGGGCCGAGCTCGGCGCCGACTTCGAGGGCGCCGGCCAGCGCGTGCGCGCTTTCGATGGCCGGGACGATGCCCTCGGTCGAGGCGAGCAGGCGGAAGGCGTGCATCGCCTCGTCGTCGGTGACCGGGCGGTAGGCGGCGCGGCCGGAGTCGTGCAGGTGCGCGTGTTCCGGGCCGACGCCGGGGTAGTCGAGCCCGGCCGAGATCGACCAGGCTTCGAGGATCTGGCCTTCGTCGTCCTGCAGGACGTAGGAACGCGAGCCGTGCAGGACACCCGGTTCGCCCGCCGACAGCGACGCCGCGTGCTGTCCGCTCGGCACGCCGCGGCCCGCGGCTTCGCAGCCGATCAGGCGCACGCCGGGGTCGTCGAGAAAAGCGTGGAACAGGCCGATCGCGTTGGATCCGCCGCCGACGCAAGCGATTGCGGCGTCGGGGAGCCGTCCCGTCCGCTCGAGGAGCTGGCGGCGGGCTTCGACGCCGATGACGCGCTGGAAGTCGCGGATCATGGCCGGGAACGGGTGCGGCCCGGCGACCGTGCCGAACAGGTAGTGCGTGTCCTCGACGCGGGCGACCCAGTCGCGGAACGTCTCGTTGATGGCGTCCTTGAGGGTGCGGGACCCCGACGTCACCGGGACGACCTCGGCGCCGATCAGTTCCATCCGCGCCACGTTGACCGCCTGGCGGCGCATGTCCGTCTCTCCCATGTAGACGGTGCAGGTGAGGCCGGTCAGCGCGCACGCGGTGGCGGTCGCCACGCCGTGCGAGCCCGCGCCCGTCTCCGCGATGACGCGGGTCTTGCCCATCCGCTCGGCCAGCAGCACCTGGCCGAGCGCGTTGTTGACCTTGTGCGAGCCGGTGTGGTTGAGGTCCTCGCGCTTGAGGAACACCCGCGCGCCCCCGGCGTGCGCGGCGAAGCGCGGCACCTCGGTGAGCGCGCTCGGGCGTCCTACGTAATGGGCGAGCAGGTCCTCGAAGCGGGCGACGAAGGCGGGATCCGCCTTCGCCCGTTCGTATTCGGCGGCTACCTGGTCGACGGCGGCGACGAGCGCCTGCGGGACGAACCGGCCGCCGAAGGCACCGAAGTACCCCTCGGGCGTGGGCAGGGTTCCCGGCGCGGCCGGGTAGAAGAAGGCGTGCTCCATGGCAGATGTGCTCCTGACCCGGGAGGTCCCGGGTGGGTTCGTGGCTGGTCGGGGATCACCGGAGCGCACGACCACGCGGGGTCACCGGGGAAGGGTTTCCCTCAGCGATCCCTCGCGACGCGCGGCGCACGCGGCCATCGCATCCCGTCGACCTGGCCCGCCTCGGAGCCGATCGCGTACCGCACCCGGCGCCCGCGCACGCGCCGCGCGGGCGCCTGGCAGCCACGCGGCCGGCGGCCACGGGCGAAGCAGACGGTGAGGGGCACGCCCGCAGCTTAACCCGCGTGCGCGCGGTCGTGGCAAGGGATTTCGGTCACGCTCCCGGGGCCGATGGACATCCGTTGCCCGCCGCCCGCCCGGAACGCGACAGGTGTCGGGCGACGGCGGGCTCCGGGCGCCGCACACTGGGACGCGGGGAACACCGGGAGGACGAAGACGATGAGTTCGGAAGTCAGCGCGGACGTCGTGGTGGTCGGCGCCGGGGTGATCGGGTCGGCGATCGCGCTCGAACTGGCCAAGGCGGGCCGCCGGGTGGTCGTGGTGGACCGCGCGAGCGGCGCCGGGCAGGGCTCGACGAGCGCGTCGAGTGCTGTGGTGCGGTACAACTTCTCCACCCTGGCCGGGGTGGCCGCCGCGTGGGAGTCGCACTTCTGCTGGTCGGCGTGGGCCGAGCACCTCGGCCACGACGTCGGCGCGCCGGCCCGGTTCGAACGCTGCGGCCTGGTCGTGCTCGACGTGCCGGTCGCCCCGCGAGCCGGCTGGCTGCCGCTGTTCGACCAGGTCGGCGTGCCCTACGAAGAGTGGGACAGCGCCACCCTCGCCGAACGCGTCCCCGGGATCGACACCGGCCGGTTCTGGCCGCCCAAGCGCATCGACGACGACGCTTTCGGGGCCGACGCCACGGAGACGCTCGGCGGCGTCTACACACCGGACGCCGGGTACGTCACCGATCCGCGGCTCGCCGCGCAGAACCTGGCGGCGGCGGCCGCCGAGGAAGGCGCGGCGTTCCGGTTCCGCGCCACGGTGTCCGGTGTGGAGTCCGGCGGCGGCCGGGTGAGCGCGGTGGTCCTCGCGGACGGCACGAAGATCTCCGCGCCGGTCGTGGTCAACGCCGCGGGACCGTGGTCGGGCCGGCTCAACGCCCTGGCCGGGGCCGGCTCGGACTTCACGATCGGCGTGCGGCCGCTGCGGCAGGAGGTCGCGCACGTGCTCGCCCCCGAGGGCTACCACCCGGCAGGCGGGGTCGGCCCCGCGGTGGCGGACATGGACCTGGGGACCTACTTCCGCGGCGAGGTCGGCGGCGGCCTGCTCGTCGGCGGCACCGAGCCGGAGTGCGACCCGCTGCAGTGGCTCGACGACCCGGACGACGCCGGCCCGAACCCGACCATGGCGGTGTTCGAAGCCCAAGTGACGCGCGCGGCGCGCCGGCTGCCCGGGCTGCGGGTGCCGAACCGCGCCCGCGGGGTCGTCGGCGTGTACGACGCCGCCGACGACTGGACGCCGATCTACGACCGCACCGGGCTGCCGGGGTTCTACGTCGCGATGGGCACCAGCGGCAACCAGTTCAAGAACGCCCCCGTCGTCGGCAGGCTCATGGCGACGCTGATCGAGCAGGTCGAGTCCGGCGCCGACCACGACACCGAGCCGGTCCGCTACAAGGGGGTCCACACCGGCCTGGAGATCGACCTGGGCGCGTTCTCCCGCAAGAGGAAACGCAACACCGGCAGCTCGGGCACGGTGATGGGCTGAGCGGGTCCCGCTGGGCTAGCGTGGCAGGCAGCCGGAAGGGGTGCCGTGTCCGATCGCGATCTCCAGTCCATCGTGGACGAACTCGCCGAGCGCCTGCGGCGGTCGGTCGCGATCGACGACCCCGCCATCCGCCTGCTCGCCGCGAGCCGCCACTTCGGTGACGAGGACGCCGTGCGCGTCAGCTCGGTCATGAACCGGTCGGTGGGGCCGGAGATCGTCGACCGCGTCCTCGCCCAGGGCATCGCCCGGTGGGTCGCACCCGGCGTCGTCGACGTCGAGGGTGCGCTGCCGCGGCTGTGCGCGCCGGTGCGGTGCAACGGCATGCTGCTCGGGTACCTGTGGCTGATCGACGAGGACGGCACGTTCACCGACCACGAGGTGACGTCCGCCGGCGAGGCCGCCGCGTCCGCCGGCGCGATGCTGCTGCGCCGGCTGCTGCTCCACGAGCGCTCGAAGGCGCGGCAGGAGGGGATCCTGCGCGAGCTCGTCTCCGGCGACCTCGCGGTGCGCGCGCAGGCGATCGAAGACCTGCGCGCCGAACAGCTCTTCGGGGACGAGAGCACGTGTTTCACCGTGCTCGCCGTGCACGGCCCGGCGTCGGACGCGACCGCCGCGCCGCGGGAGGTCGCGTTCGAGGCGGCGGTCGAAGACGGGATCCGCGCGATCACCGACGACGTCGCGCTGATGGCGGCGAACCGGTCGCGCGCGTGGATCCTGCTCGTCCAGCGGGTTCCGCCGTCCCGCGGCCTGGTCGAGGCGGTCGCCGAGCGGATCACCGCCCGCTTCCGGCGGCTCGGCGACGAAAACGGCCGGCCGGTGTTCGGGCTCGGCGGCACCGTCGCGAGCCTCGGCGAGGTCGTCACGTCGTACCGGCAGGCGCTGCTGGCCACGCGGGCGGCGTTGCTGCTGCCCGGCACCGGCGCCGTGGCGCGCTGGGGCGAGCTGGGGCCGTACGAGCTCCTGCTGAAGCTCCCGGCCGAAGACCTCCTCGACGCGTCGTCGGTGCCGGCGCTCGCGGCGGTCGAGCGCGAGGACACCCACGACGTCCTGATCGCGTCGCTGACCGATTTCTTCGACCACGGCGGGAACATCCAGCGCGCCGCCGACTCGCTGCGCATCCACCGCACGACGCTGTACCAGCGGCTCAAGCGGATCGAGCAGATCACCGGCTGCAGCCTGGACTCCGGCGACGACCGGCTGATGCTGCACCTCGGGCTCAAGCTGCGGATGATCGCCGCCGCGTACCGCGAGCACCCGGGCCGCTGAGGACGACGAACGCTTCCCGCCCCGCCGGACGCGACATCCGGCGGGGGCCGGACAGCCGTATAACGCCCTATGCGGCCCGGCGCACGAGTCGATCAACTCGGCCCGCGGTCGCCGGAAAATCGGCACTTGACAAGCTCGCGGTCGCCGTTCAATCTCTCTAATTAACCGTACGGTACATACCTGACCGGTTAGTTACTGGGACTGCACCGGCGCACCCGCGGAGGAGATTGACGTGACCGATCGTCCGGATGGCGCAGCCGCGCCCGTGGGTAGGCCGGCCAAGGCGGCCCTGGCCGCGTGGATCGGCAGCGCCCTCGAGTACTACGACTTCTTCATCTACGGCACGGCGGCCGCGCTGGTCTTCAACAAGATCTTCTTCCCCGCCTCCTCGCCCGCGACCGGCACGCTGCTCGCCCTGTCGACCTTCGGTGTCGGCTACGTGTCGCGGCCGCTCGGGGCGCTGCTGCTGGGGCACCTGGGGGACAAGTTCGGCCGCAAACGCGTGCTGCTGGCCACCTTGCTGCTGATGGGACTGTCCACTGTGCTCGTCGGCTGCCTGCCGGGCTACGGGACGCTGGGCGTCGCCGCCCCCGTCCTGCTGGTTGCGCTGCGGCTGCTGCAGGGCCTCTCGGCCGGCGGGGAGCAGGCCAGCGCGAACTCCATGAGCCTCGAGCACGCTCCCGAACACCGGCGCGCCTACTACACGAGCTTCACGCTCAGCGGCACCCAAGCCGGGCAGATCCTGGCGACCGCGGTGTTCCTGCCGGTCGCCGCGTTGCCGCAGGACCAGCTGCTGTCCTGGGGCTGGCGGGTGCCGTTCTGGCTCAGCGCCGTCGTGGTGCTGGTGGGCTACTACATCCGCCGTTCGCTGGACGAGACCCCGGTGTTCCAGGAAGAGGTCGCGAGTGGCGAAGTCGTGAAGCTGCCGCTGGCCGTGCTGCTGCGCGACCACTGGGCCGACGTCCTGCGCGTGGTCGTGGCCGCCCTGATCGCGTCCGTCAGCACGATCTTCACCGTCTACGCGCTCAGCTACGCCGTGAACACGGTGGGCTTGAACAAGACCCCGATGCTGTGGGTCGGCGTGCTGGCCAACGTCGCCGCCGTGGTCTCGATCCCCTTGTGGGCCAAGTTTTCCGACCGCTTCGGGCGCAAGCGGATCTTCATGGCCGGCTCACTGGGCTGCGCGATCCTGATCTTCCCGTACCTGGGCGCCATCGCGGCCGGCAGCTACCTCTGGATCTTCGTCGTCGGCATCGCGATGTTCGGCATCGTCTACACCGCCACGAGCGCCGTGTGGCCGTCGTTCTACGGCGAGATGTTCCCGGCCCGGGTGCGCTTGTCGGGCACCGCGATCGGGACCCAGATCGGGTTCGCGATCAGCGGGTTCCTGCCCACCATCGCGGTCGGCGTCACCGGGACGGGCCACGGCGCGTGGGTGGGCGTCGCGGTCTTCACCGCCGCCTTGTGCCTCGTCAACGTGATCGCCGTGGCCACCGGGAAGGAGACCTACCGGGTGCCGACCGCGCGGCTGGGCCTCAAGGACCCCGCGCGCGACGAGGTCGCCGTTCCGCGATGAGCGAGTTCGAGGTCTACGCGCTCTGCTACGGACGGCGCACGGGGTTCCGCGGTGAGCACTTCCTGGGCCACGGCCCGGATTCCGCGGAACCCCACCCGACCGCCTACTACGTCTGGCTGGCGGTGTCGCCGGAGCACACGGTGCTCGTCGACGCGGGCATCCGGGCTTCGCGGGCCCGCGAAATCCCCGGGCTGGACTACGTCGAACCCGGCCGGCTGCTGGCCGAACTCGGTGCGGTCCCGGACATCGTCGTGCTGACGCACCTGCACTACGACCACTGCGGCACGGTGGCCGACTTCCCGGGAGCGAGGTTCGTGGTCCAGCAGTCCGAAGTGGACTACTGGACCGGCCCGTGGGCCAAGCGGATCGAGCGGGAGCGGTGGCTGCTCGACGAAGTGGCCCTCGACCACGTGCTGGCCGGGCCGCTCGACCTCGTCGACGGCGACGCCGAGGTCGTGCCCGGGCTGAGCGTCCACCTGGTCGGCGGGCACACCGCCGGGATGCAGGTCGTCCGCGTCGGGACGGCCGCCGGCCCGGTGGTGCTGGCCTCGGACGCCGCCCACTTCCACGAGAACCTCGAGAACGACCACCCGGCGCCGCTGCTGCACTCGATGACCGGCGTCTACGGCGCTTTCGACCGGGTTCGCGAACTGGCGGGCGCCGGCCCGGTGGTTCCGGGACACGACCCGGAGGTGCTCGGCCGGTACCCGCCGGCGGGGGAGCGGATCGTGCGGATCAGCGCGTCGTCAGGTAGCTGACGAGCATGTCGGCGACCATGCGCCGGTGGTGGTCGCGCAGGGCCGGGTCGAGCATGTCGCGGTCGAAGATGGCGTTGAACGTGTAGCGGTTCGCGGTGCGGAACACGCAGAACGCGCTGATGGCCATGTGCACGTCGAGCGCGTCGACGTCTTCGCGGAACTGCCCGGCTTCGCGGCCGCGCGCGAGGATGCGGGTGAGCACGTCGAGCGCCGGGTTGGCGAGGTTGGACAGCGCGGTCGACCGGGCGATGTGCTCGGCGCGGTGGATGTTCTCGATGCTGACCAGCCGCACGAAGTCCGGGTGGGACTCGTGGTGGTCGAAGGTGAGCCCGGCGAGCTGCCGGATCGCCTCGGCCGGGTCGAGGTGGTCGACGTCGAGGTCCTGCTCGAGGGAGCGGATGACCGTGTAGGCGCGTTCGAGCACCTCGACGAACAGCTGGTCCTTGTTGGTGAAGTAGTAGTAGATCATCCGCTTGGTGGTGCGGGTCTTCGCGGCGATCTCGTCCACGCGGGCGCCGTCGAAGCCCTTCTCGGCGAACTCGCGGGCGGCGGTGTCGAGGATCTCGGCGCGCGTCCGGTCCGCGTCGCGGATGCGTCCGCGGTTCGCCACTGCGTCCGACGATGGTGCGGCCACGGACTTCCTTCCTCGCTTCGGCTGACGTCCCAGCTGATGTCCCCACTGTAGGACGTCGCCGCTGCCCTTCCCGGCGGCGACACCATGAGGTACAAATAACGTACTGGTTCGTACATTAGGGGAGCGCTCGTGACCTTGTCTTCAGCCGTCGACGCGATCCGCGCGCACGCCGCGCGGGCGACCCCGGGCACGGTGCTCACCGGGCTGATCGGCGCGGGCATCGGGCCGTCGCTGAGCCCGCCGCTGCACGAGACCGAGGCACGCCGGCTCGGGGTGGACCTGGTCTACGCCCGCTTCGACCTCGACGAACTCGACGTGCCGGCCACCGCCGTCGGTCCACTGCTGACGGCGGCTCGCGAGGCCGGGTACCGCGGGCTGAACATCACGCACCCGTGCAAGCAGGTGGTGGTGGAGCACCTGGACGAGCTGTCCCCGGACGCCGCCGCGCTGGCGGCGGTCAACACCGTGGTGTTCGAGGGAGGCCGCGCGGTCGGGCACAACACCGACTGGTCCGGCTTCGCGCGCGGCCTCCGGACCGGGCTGCCGGAAGTGGCGCTCGGGTCCGTGGTGCTGCTCGGCGCCGGCGGCGCGGGAGCCGCGGTGGCACACGGCCTGCTCACGGCGGGGGCGGGCCGGGTTCAGGTCTTCGACCTCGACGCCGGCCGCGCGACGGAGCTAGCCGTGGCTCTCGCCGATCGGTTCGGGGCGGGTCGCGCGTCCGCCGGCGCGGATCTCGAGGCGGCGCTGAGCGCCGCGGACGGGCTCGTCCACGCCACCCCTACCGGCATGGCCGCCCACCCGGGCCTACCGGTGCCGGCCGGCCTGCTGCGCCCCGATCTCTGGATCGCCGAGGTCGTCTACCGGCCGCTCGAAACCGAGCTGGTCCGCGCCGCGCGCGCCGTCGGGGCGCGGGTGCTCGACGGTGGCCGCATGGCGGTGTTCCAGGCCGCCGAGGCCTTCGCGTTGTTCACCGGCGCCGAACCCGATGCCGCGCGGATGGCGCGTCACTTCGCCACGCTCACCGAAACCACTCCCGCGGAAAGGCAGCCCGCCGATGTCCTCGACTGAAGCCCGCCGTTCGATCGCCACCGTCTGCCTGTCCGGCACCCTGGAGGACAAGCTGACCGCGGCCGCCCGCGCCGGGTTCGACGGGGTGGAGATCTTCGAGAACGACCTCGTCGCGTCGTCGTGGTCGGCGAAGGAGATCGGCGAGCACTGCGCGGAGCTGGGGCTGTCGATCGACCTGTACCAGCCCTTCCGCGACTTCGAAGCGGTGCCGCCGGACGTGCTCGCCCGCAACCTCCGGCGCGCCGAGCTGAAGTTCGACGTCATGGACCAGCTCGGCGTCGACACGATGCTGGTCTGCTCCACGGTGTCGCCGGACGCGGTCGACGACGACGACCTCGCCGCCGAGCAGCTGCACCTGCTCGCCGAGCGCGCCGCGGCGCGCGGCATCCGGATCGCCTACGAAGCGCTGGCGTGGGGCCGGTTCGTCAACACCTACGAGCACTCGTGGCGCATCGTGCGCCGCGCCGCGCACCCCGCGCTCGGGCTGTGCCTGGACAGCTTCCACATCCTGTCGCGGGGCAGCGACCCGGCCGCGATCCGCACGATCCCCGGCGAGAAGCTGTTCTTCCTGCAGCTGGCCGACGCACCGAGGCTGCAGATGGACGTCCTGCAGTGGAGCAGGCACCACCGGCTCTTCCCCGGCCAGGGCGCGTTCGACCTGACCGCGTTCACCGGGCACGTGCTCGCGGCCGGCTACCGCGGGCCGTTGTCCCTGGAGGTGTTCAACGACGTCTTCCGCCAGGCCGACCCGGGACCGGCGGCGGTCGACGCGATGCGGTCGCTGCTCGGCCTGCAGGAGACGCTCGGGAGCGCGGACCTGCCGCCCGCCCCGGCGCTCGCCGGGCACGCGTTCGTCGAGCTGGCGGCCGACGCCTCGGCCGAGCCGGAGGTGGCGGAAGCGTTGCGGGGACTCGGTTTCGCCGAGACGGGCCGGCACCGGTCCAAGCCGGTCCGGTTGTGGCAGCAGGGAACCGCCCGGATCCTGCTCAACAGCTCCGGGCCGGCGACGGGCGCGTCGGTCGGCGCGGTCGCCGTCGAGAGCGCGGACCCGGTCGCGTCGGCCCGGCGCGCCCAGCGGCTGCTCGCGCCGATCCTCCCGCGCAGCCACCGCGTCGACGAGGCGGACCTGTCGGCGATCGCCGCGCCCGACGGGACCTCGGTCTTCTTCTGCCGCACCGGCACCGCGGACGGCTGGCTCGGCGACTTCACGGAAACCCCGGCGGTGGGCGAAGAGGCCGGGGTGACGGGGATCGACCACCTGGCCCTGACCCAGCCGTTCGACCACTTCGACGAGGCGGCGTTGTTCTACCGCGCGGTCCTCGGCCTGGAGCCGGAGCCGGTGACGGAGTTCGCGGCGCCGTTCGGGCTGGTGCGCAGCCGCACGGTGGCCGACCCGTCCGGCCGGGTCCGCATCGCGCTCGAATCGGCCCTGCTGCGGCGGGGCGAGTGGGCGCCGGCGGTGCGGGAGCCGCAACGGATCGCGTTGAGCACCGGCGACGCACTGGCGAGCGCCCGCCGGATGCGCGAGCTGGGGGCGCCGCTGCTCGAGATCCCGGGCAACTACTACGACGACCTCGACGCCCGGCTCGCTCCGGACCCCTCGCTGCTGACGGCGTTGCGGCAGCAGTCGGTGCTGTACGACCGCGACGAGCGTGGCGAGCTGCTGCACTTCTTCACCGTCGTGCTCGGCGGCCGCGTGTTCTTCGAGGTGGTGCAACGGATCGGCGGCTACGCGGGCGACGGCGCCGTGAACTCCCCGGTGCGGATGGCCGCCCACCGCAGGCAGCGGCGCGACGCATGACGCCGTGACGAGAGCGGGAACCACAACCGGTCCCGGCGGTGGTTCCCGCGCGGGTCAGTTCTTCCAGACCACCGGGGACTTGTCGTAGCCGTCGCCCTTGTCGTAGGTCGCGGAGCCGACCTCGCTGCCTTCGCGGGCGCCCTGCAGCGTGCACGTCTCGAACTTCGCGCCCGCCTTGGTGAAGTCCTTGCCCGCCGTGCCGGACTTGCACTGATCGGTGCTGCCGGTGATGATCACGCCGGTGGAGCGGCTGTCGGCGCCGAGGGCGCGCAGGCTCACCGAGGAGTAGGCCAGGTCGGCGCCGTCGACGTTCTCGACGGTCGCGCGCAGGTAGAACGGCGTGATGCCCTTCGCCTTGTCGCCGTACTTCGCGAGGTCGGCGTTGGCGCCCTTCTCGATCGCCGTCACGGTGATCGCGATCGTGCCGGACTTCGTCGTGCCGTACTTGAACGGGACCACCGCGCGCTCGCCGACCTTCAGCTCGGTGCCGGGCTTCGTGACGTCACCGACGGGCGCGGCCGCTTCCGTGGACGACTCCGGGGAAGTCGTCGCCGAGTCCGAGGCCGGAGCGCCGGTGGGGGCGGCGGGCGCGGCCTGACCGGACTCCTCGCCGCACGCGGACAGCAGGAAAGTGGCGGCGCAGGCGGCGAGCAGCGCGGTGGTGCGGACGTGCTTCATGGATCTCCTCGGACAGCCCGCCGGACGGGTTCCGGCCGGGGCGGAGCCGGGCGCCGCGACCGCCCCCAGACGGTCGCGGCCGGAACGGGGCGCCCTCGCGGCTCCGTCAGCGGGACGCTAACCCGGACGCCGCACCGGCGGTGTGGTCCGTTCGCACCACACGGAGGTCACAGATCGTCGACGCCGATCAGGCCGTCCTGGATGGCCCGGGCGACGAGCGCGGCCTTGGTCGGCGCCTCGCGGCCCATGCGCGCGTACTTGACCCGGATCCGTTCCAGGTGCGAGTTCACCGTGGTGGCGGAGATCCCCAGCCGGTGCGCGACGAACTCCTTCGACTCCGACTGGAACCACTCGACGAGCACCTCGGCCTCCCGCGCCGAGAGCGCGGGCCGCGTCTCCGAGCGGTCCCCGGCGAGCGCCCCGGCCAGCGACGGCGGGGTGTAGGGCCGGTCCTGCGCCGCGGCCCGGGTCGCTTCCACCAGGTGCCCGGCGCCTTCGGCCTTCGTCAGGTAGCAGAGCGCGCCCAGCTCGAGGCACTGCAGGGCGACCTCGTCGTCCGCGCGCATCGAGTAGACGACCACCCGGCGCCCGGCCTCGGCCAGGCGCCGCAGGTCGCCGAACGCGGGCGCGGGCCCGCCCAGGTGCAGGTCGAAGATCACCACGTCGGCGGACGCGCCCGCGCCGAGCCAGGCGGCCTTGACGTCCTCGCCCTCGGCGACGACGTCGATCGGCGGGTCGCCGCCGGCCAGCCAGTACGCCACGCCGGCGCGCACCGCCGGGTGGTCGTCGACGACCACGGCCGTCACTCGGGTCGCCACCGCGCCTCCATCCAGGTCTGCCCGTCCCGGGTGTGGGACGTGACGGGGACCGCCGCCGATCCCGCGGGTTCGCTCGCGCCGTCCGCGACGACGGCGACGCGGACGAGTTCGGGGGTGCGCAGCACGCTGACGCGCGCCCGCGTGCGGGCGGCGGCCAGGGCCGTGAGCACGGGGCCGGTCAGCTCTCGGCGGGCTCTCGCGGGGACGTCGACGACGTCCCCGCTCACGGCGAGGGCGACCTCGACCCCGCGCCGCTCGGCGACGTCGAGGCACGCGGTGACCTCGTGCACGAGCGGGTCGGGCACGTCGTCGTTCTCGGCGAAGAGCCGTCGCAGCTGCGACGCGGCCAGCGCGCAGCGGGCACGGGTGTCCGGCGTGCGGGGGTCGGCGGTGCCGTCGGCGAGTCCGGCCAGCAGGGGAAGGGTGGCCCCGAGCTGTTCGGCGAACCCGGCCCGCAGGTCCCGCCCGGCCTGCGCGGCGAGGGCGGCCCGGATGGCGAGCCGTTCGCGCCCGGCGGCGGCCGCGGCGGCTTCGCCCGCGCGGCGGTCGAGCAGCCGGATCAGCCCGGCGATGGCGAGCTGGAAGACGGTGACCGCGAAGAGCACGATCGCGGCGTCCCCGAGCTCGGTGCGGGTGGGGGAGCCGCCGAGCAGGAACTGGGCAACGCCGGCGGCGGTGTGCACACCGAGCGCGACGAGCAGCGCGGGCGGCCGATCGGCGAGCAGCGCGAGCAGATGCCACCCGACGAGCCCGAAGGACCAGTGCGGCTCCCGGAAGAAGGAGTCAGGGGGAAGGGCGGCGGTCGCGGCGGAGGAGGCGACGAGCACGAGAAGGGTGCCGCAGAGAGCGACGCTCCCGGGCAGCGGCTTGCGGCGAAGCACCCAGAAGGCGCAGAGAGCGGTGACCGCGGTGAGGATGCCGTAGGCGAGATCGGCGACGAGCGGCGGTTGGTAGGCGGCTTGGTGGCGGAGGAGGGGAGCGAGGCTGAGCCCGGGCTGGATGACGGCGGGCACGCCGAGCAGAACGATCCGGATGGCGGCGGCCAGCCGGACGGCGGGATCGCCGGGAACGGTTGAGGCGGCGGCGGGTTCGGTGAGTGCGGTTTCTGCGGGCGCCTTGCGTCCGGGCGCGCGGCCGGTCGCGGTGGTGGGTGGTGCCGCGGGGTTTTCGGTGCGGGGGTGGCGCGGGCTCGCCACCTCACTGCCGCTGGTCTTGGTGGGGCGCGCCGAGAGGTCGGTGGTGTCGGGGGAGTCTGTGCCGGCCACTTCGCCGCTGGCGGCAGGCTCGGTTGCGTGGCCCTGCGTGGTTCCGGAGGTCGGTCTCGTCTCGGTGGCGAGGCGCGCCGGGTGGTCGGCTGTGCCCGAGGCGCCACCCACCTCACCACCCCCGCCCACCGGATCCTCCGCACCCTCACGCACGGGACCACCTCAACGTCACGACCGTCCCCGCCCCGGGCGCCGACGCAACCTCCGCCGTACCCCCGGCCGCGCGCATCCGCTCCACCACCGACCCCCGCACCCCGCGCCGCGCCGGAGAAACCGCAGCCGGGTCGAAGCCCCGCCCGTCATCCGCGATCGTCACCACCACCCCGCCCGGCGCAGCACCCCACCGCACCGAAACCGAACCCGCGCCAGAGTGGCGTTCCGCGTTGCGAAGCGCTTCCTCGGCCGCGCGGATCAACGCCAGCGCCGCCGATGCCGGGATCAGCGGCACCGGCTCCCACGCCGCCTCCACCGGCAGCACTCGCCCGGCCAGCGTCGCGCGCAGGCCGGCTTCCAGGTCGACCGGGGTGTCCTCCTCCCGGGGCGAGCCCGTCAGGATCGCCAGATCGCGGGCCGCGTACCCCGCTACCGCACCGGGGTCGGCCGCCGCGCCGGAGGCCACCGCCAGGAACGTCGCCGATGCCGTGTCGTGCAGCAAAGCCAAGTACTCGCGCTCGCGACGGCGGCGGTCGCGGTCCAGGGCCGCCGTCTGCTCGAGTGCCGCCTGTTCGGCTCGCGCCGCGTCCGTGCGGGCCGTCGAACGGACGAGCAGGACGAACGCCAGCCGCGCCAGCACGCTCTCCACGACCACCCGCAGCGCCACCGGCAGCCAATCCCCGCCGCCCGCTGCCGTCCCCACCGCCAGCAGCACCACCAACGCCGGCACCGTCAGCCGTGGCGGGTGCTCCCACTGCCAGGTGATCGCCGTGATCGTGAGGACGTTCACCGCCCACAGGCTCGCCTCGCCGGGCACCGACGTGATCCACGGCTGGCACGCGCCCACCGCCCCGGCGCGCAGCACGCACAGCGCGAACGACGTGCGCCGCCCGGCGAAGACGTCGGCGGCTCCCGCGGCCAGGGTCACCGCGAGCAGGCCGAAGGGCAGGACGCCGCCGGGTGCGGCCACGACACCGAACACGCCGACGACCGTCGTGGCGACCGCCCGCGCGGGCCCGGCGAACCGGGTGACCGACGCCCGGAACTGCGCCTCGACCGGCCCCGGCGCGCTGGCCGTCATCACACCCCCGGCGAACTGCGGAAATCGGACGTCCTGTTTCTACCAGGGCACGCCAGCACCGCGCGTCAGCGCGTAATTCTGTCCAATAAGGGAGAACTTCCTGCACTATCACGCACTTGACATGCCCGGTGTTGCTCGCTTTACTGCTGAGCACGTCGGAACGGACGCCCGACGTCAGAGGTACGCCCAGCCGGTATGTCGGCCTCCGCCGCGAGCCCGGACTGAGTCGCCAGGACGCGCACGTGGTCCGAGGCGGGGTCGTGCCCACCATCATCCGGAGTTCGATGATGCCCTCTTCCCGCGTTCAGTTCCTCGCCGGCGCCGCCTTGGCGGCCGTCGTGGTGGCCGGCACCGCGTGTTCCGCCTCCGCGGCACCCGCCGGCACCCAAGCCGTCACGCCGCCGCCGGTCAAAGCCGGCTTCGACTACCAGATCGGCGGCGCCTACACCCCGGCGAGTGACGTCAAGGTCGTCAGCCGCGACCACACCGCCCAGCCCGCCGCGGGCCTCTACAACATCTGCTACGTCAACGCTTTCCAGGCCCAGCCCGGCGCCGAGGGGGAGTGGAACGACCTCCTGCTCCGCGACGCCAACGGCAAGGTCGTCATCGACGAGGACTGGGGCGAAGCCCTCCTCGACCTCCGCACCGCCGACAAGCGCACCCGCGTCGCCGCCAAGGTCAACACCTGGGTCGACGACTGCGCGGCCAAGGGCTACCAGGCGATCGAGCCCGACAACTACGACAGTTACACGCGCTCCAAGGGACTTCTCACCGACGGCAACGCCCAGGCCTACATCCGCCTGCTGTCCGCCCACGCCCACGCGAAGGGCCTGGCGATCGCGCAGAAGAACACCTCCGAGCTGTCCGATCAGCGCCAGGCGAACGGCCTCGACTTCGCCATCGCGGAAGAGTGCGGGCAGCAGAAGAACTGCGGGGAGTTCACCCCCGCCTTCGGCGACCACGTGATCGTCATCGAGTACACCGACAGCGGGCTCAAGACCGCCTGCAGCCGGTGGAGCTCGCTGAGCATCGTGCGCCGCGACCTCGACGTCGTCCCGAAGGGCGAAGCCGGCTACGTCCGCAAGACCTGCTGATGGACCGGCGCGGATTCCTGCGCGGCGCCGGCGGTCTGGTCCTCGGCGCCGCCGTGGCCGGCTGCGGCCCGGCCCGGAGCAGCGGCGGCGGCCCGGTCACCGTCGAGGTCTGGCACGGCCAGACCGACACCGGCAAGAAGGTCCTCGACGCGCTCGTCGCGGACTTCCACCGGACCCACTCCGGGATCCGGATCGACCTGGGCGGCGGCGTGCTCGCCGACGCGATGCTCCAGAAGGTCACCGCGGCGCTCGCGTCGGGCTCCTTCCCGGACATCGCCTACGTCTTCGGCTCGGACCTCGCCAGCGTCGCGCGCAGCCCGAGCGTCGTCGACGTCACCGACCTCGTCGACGCGGGCCCCGGCTTCTGGGCCCCGGCCCGGGAAGCGGTCACCGTCAACGGCCGCGTCCGCGCGGTCCCGGCCCTGCTCGACTCGCTGGCCGTGGTGTGCAACAAGACGCTGTTCGAGCAGACCGGCACGCCCCTGCCCACCGCCGGCTGGACGTGGGCCGATTTCGTCGGCACGGCGAAGAAACTCACCGACGCGGGCGGCGGCACCTTCGGCACCGCCTGGCCCGCCACCGGCGACGAGGACACCGTGTGGCGGATCTGGCCGATGATCTGGGACCTCGGCGGCGACGTCATCGGCGCGGGCGGGCGCGGCATCGGGTTCGCGGACCAGGGCGTGCGCGCCCTGGAGGTCGTCCGCGACCTCGCCGCGGCCAAGGCCGTCTACCTCGACCCGAAGACCGGCAGCGAGCAGATGTACCAGGCGTTCGAGGCCGGCCACATCGGCATGGTCCCGACCGGCCCGTGGCAGCTGCCCGACATCGCCGACGCCGGGATCGACTACGCGATCGTGCCGCTGCCCAGCTTCAGCGGCCGCCCGGTGACCATCTCCGGCCCGGACACCTGGACGCTCTTCGACAACGGCGAGGAGCGCGTCCAGGCGGCGCGCACGTTCCTGTCCTGGCTGGCGGACCCCGCCCAGGACGTCCGCTGGGACGACGGCGCGGGCAGCCTCCCGCTGAGCCGCCGGACGCAGCAACTGCCCGCGTGGCAGGAGAAAACCGCCGAGACGCCGGGCCTGCCGGTGTTCGTCGACGCGCTGGAGAGCGCCCGCGTCCGGCCGGTGCACCCGGCCTACCCCCAGGTGTCGGCGGCCGTCGGCACCGCGATCGTCGCCGTGCTGCTCGGCCAGGCGACGCCGGCCGACGCGCTGCGCGACTGCGCCGCGGCCGCGAACGCCGCCCTGATCGTTCCGCGATAGGGAGCCGCCATGCCCGGACTGCCGAGGCCCATCACCGTCACCCCAGCCCCGAATCACGCGAAGAGCCGCCGGCGCCGCGAAACCGCGGCCGCCTGGGCCTACGTCTCGCCCGCCGTGCTCATCATCCTCGGCCTCGGCGTGGTGCCCGTGGCCTGGTCGCTGCTGCTGTCCTTCCAGGTCGACGACCTGGTGACCCCGAGCCGCTGGGTCGGCCTGGACAACTACGCCGCCCTCGCCCAGGACCCGCACTTCGCCCAGGCCGTCGGGAACACCGTGCTGTACACGGTGCTCTACGTCCCGCTCAGCATCTTCTTCGGCTTCCTGCTGGCCCAGGCGCTGAACCGCCGCATCCGTCTCGTCGGGGTCTACCGGACGCTGGTGTTCGTCCCCTTCGTGCTGTCGGCGACGGCCCAGGGCGTGCTGTTCTCCTTCATCCTCGACCCGCAGTTCGGCGCGGCCAACTCGCTGCTGCACCACCTCGGCGTGTCGCCGCAGGGCTTCCTGACCGATCCGGCGCAGGCGCTGCTGGTGCTGGTCGGGATCACGCTGTGGAGCGGCACCGGCTTCTGCGTCGTGGTGTACCTGGCCGCGCTGCAGGACGTCCCGCCGTCGCTGGTCGAGGCCGCGCGCCTCGACGGTGCCGGCACCTGGCGCGTGCTGCGGCACGTGACACTGCCCGCGATCACCCCGGTGACGGTGTTCCTGGTGCTGTGGCAGCTGATCACGTCGCTGCAGGTGTTCGACCTGGTGTACGTGACGACCAAGGGCGGCCCGCTCGGCTCCACCACGGTGATCGTCTACTTCGTCTGGGAGCAGGCGTTCAAGAACTTCACCGCCGGCTACGGCGCCGCGTCGGCCTACGTGCTCGCGCTCGCCCTGCTGGTCGTCGTGATCGTCCTGCGCGTGCTGCGCCGGCCCGGGAAGGCCCTCCGATGACGACGACCCGGGCCGCCCGCCTCGACGTGCCCGCGACCCCCGCGCTGCCCGTGCCGCGCCGGCCCCGGCTGCCGTTCAGCCCGTGGCACCTGCTGCTCGTGCCGCTGGCGCTGGTGTTCGCGGCGCCGCTGGTGTGGCTGCTGCTCAGTTCCGTGATGAGCAACGCCGAGATCAACCGGTTCCCGCCCGCGCTGTGGCCGTCCCGGGTGGACTTCTCGGGGTACCGCTACGTCTTCGAGAACGCGCTCTTCCTGCGCTGGTTCGGGAACTCGCTGATCGTCTCGGCGGTGACCGTCGGGTCGAACCTCCTCTTCGGCGCTCTGGGCGGGTACGCGTTCGCGCGGATGCGGTTCGCCGGTTCGCGGCCGCTGCTCGCGCTGATGGTGGCGACGATGGCGATCCCGTTCCAGCTCACCATGATCCCGACGTTCCTGGTGATGAAGAAGCTCGGCCTGATCGACAGCCTCGGTGCGCTCATCGTGCCGTCGCTGGTGACGCCGTTCGCGGTGTTCCTGCTGCGCCAGTTCTTCCTGTCGCTGCCGCGCGAGCTGGAAGAGGCGGCGTGGATCGACGGCTGCTCGCGGCTGCGCGTGCTGTTCACGATCGTGCTGCCGCTGTCCCGGCCCGCGCTGAGCACGGTCGCCGTGCTGACGTTCCTGAGCACCTGGAACGACCTGACCTGGCCGCTGATCGCGCTCAACCACGACACCGTCTACACCCTGCAGCTGGGCCTCACGACGTTCCAGGGCCAGCACCACACGAACTGGGCCGCGGTGATGGCGGGCAACGTCATCACCGTGCTGCCGGTGTTGCTCGCCTTCCTCGGCGCGCAGAAGGCGTTCGTCCAGTCCATCACCTCCAGCGGACTCAAAGGGTGACGATGTTCGACCTCCTGGTCGTCGGGGACGCCAACCCCGACATCATCATCGGTCCACTCCGGACGGACCTCGCGTTCGGCCAGCGGGAGCAGCTCGCCGCGTCGGGCACGCTCACCCTCGGCGGCTCCGGCGCCATCACCGCCGCCGGCGCCGCCCGGCTGGGCCTGAAGGTCGCCTTCGCCGGGCGGGTCGGCGACGACGAAGCGGGCCGGTTCGTCCGCGCCGCCCTCGGCGACCGCGGCGTCGACACGAGCGCGCTGCGGACCGACCCCGACCGGCCGACCCCGCTGACCACCGTGCTCACCCGCGACGGCGACCGCGCCATCGTCACCGCTCCCGGCACCCTCGCCACGACGACGGCCGCCGACGTCCCGCCGGAGCTGCTGGCCGTCGCCCGGCACGTCCACTCGTCGTCGTACTTCCTGCTGCCGGAGCTCGCCGCCGGCCTGCCCGCGCTGCTGCGCGCCGCTCGCCGGCACGGCGCGACCACCTCGGTGGACACCAACGACGACCCCGCCGGCCGCTGGGACGTCGGAGACCTGCTGCGGGAGACGGACTTCCTGCTCCCCAACGCCGCCGAGGCCGTCCGGCTGGCCGGCGTGGCCGATGCCCGGCAGGCCGCCGCGGCACTGGCGGCCCGCGGCCCCGCCATCGTGGTCAAAGACGGCGCCGAGGGGGCCTTTTCCTGCCGGGACGGCGAATTCGCCTTCGCCCCCGGCGTCCCGGCCGAAGCCGTCGACACCGTCGGCGCCGGGGACAGCTTCGACGCCGGCTTCCTCGCCGCCGTCCTGGCCGGGCTGCCGCTCGCGACGGCCCTGCGCTGCGGCGTCGTCTGCGGCGCCGCCTCCGTGCGCGCGCCCGGCGGCACGGCCGGCCAGGCCACGTGGGACGACGTCCTCGTCCACCTCGAACGCACCGGATCGGACCTCGCATGACCCCCAAGATCACCCTCGTCGGCGCGGGCAGCGTCGTGTTCACCCAGGGCCTGCTCGCCGACCTGTTCACCTACCCGGAGCTGGACGGCGTGCACGTGGCCCTGCACGACATCGACCCCGGCCGGCTGGCGACGGCGCTGGCCGCGGCCCGGCGGATCGCCGAGGTGCGGGGCGTCAAGCCGGTCCTCACCGCGCACGCCGACCGCCGGGAAGCCCTGGCGGACGCGGACTTCGTCGTGAACATCGTCCAGATCGGCATGGGGGAGGCGACGCGCACCGACTTCGAGGTCCCGGCGCGCTACGGCCTGCGCCAGACCATCGGCGACACCCTCGGCATCGGCGGGATCTTCCGCGCGCTGCGGACGTTCCCCTTCCTCAAGGAACTCGGCGCGGACATCGCCGACGTCTGCCCGGAGGCGTGGCTGCTGAACTACACCAACCCGATGGCGATGAACGTCCAGTACCTGAGCGAGGCCACCGGGCTGACCCGGGTCGTCGGGCTCTGCCACTCGGTGTACTGGACCGTGCACGGGCTCGCCGAGCTGGTCGGGGTCCCGTTCGACGAGGTCACCTACGTCGCGGCGGGCGTCAACCACCAGGCGTGGGTGCTGCGCTTCGAGCACGCGGGCGCCGACCTCTACCCGCGGCTGCGGGAGCTGGCCGCGGCCGACGAGCAGCTGCGGCGGCGCGTCCGGTTCGACATGCTGCACCGGCTCGGCTACTACCCGACGGAGACCAGCGAGCACTCCGCCGAGTACGTGCCGTGGTACCTCCAGCACGACACCGAAATCGAGCGCCTGCGGCTGCCGATCGGCGCCTACCTCGACATCGTCGCGGAGAACGAAGCCGAGTACGAACGGACCCGGCGGGCGATCGCGGCCGACGAGCCGCTGCCCGTCGAAGGCACGGGGGAGTACGCGCCGCAGATCGTCCACAGTGTCCTCACCGGCACCCCGCGGACCGTCTACGGCAACGTCGTCAACCGGGGCCTGATCGAGAACCTGCCGTCCGGCGGCGTGGTCGAGGTGCCGTGCCTGGTCGACGGCACGGGCGTCCGGCCGACCCGGATCGGGGCGCTCCCGCCGCAGCTGGCCGCGCTCAACCGGACTTACCTGAGCGTCAACGACCTCGTCGTGCGCGCGGCCGTCGAAGACGACCCGCGCCACCTCCGGCACGCCGCGATGACCGACCCGGCCACCGCGGCCGCGCTGCCGGTCGAGCGGATCTTCGAGCTGTGCGACGACCTCGTCCGCGCGCACGGCGACCGTCTTCAGCCCGCCCTGCGCGCCGTTCTCGGCCGCTGACCCGTCGGAACCAGGAGAACCATGTCGCACACCCTCGACGAGATCACCAGCCAGCCCGCGTGCTGGGCCCGCGTCCTGCGGGAGCTGCCGGACCACGCGCCCGCGCTGCCCGCGCCGGGCGAGCGCGTCGTGGTCATCGGCTGCGGGACGTCGTTGTTCATGGCCCAGAGCTACGCGCGGCTGCGCGAAGACGCGGGCCAGGGCGTCACCGACGTCTTCCCGGCGTCGGAAGCGAAGCTCGACCGGCCCTACGACCGCGTGCTGGCGATGACCCGCTCCGGCACGACGACGGAGATCCTCGACGCGCTCGGCCGCGTCCGCACGGGCACCCGCGTCACGACGATCACCGCGGTGGCCGATTCGCCCGCGGCCCGCGCGTCGGACGACGTCGTCTGCCTGCCCTACGCCGACGAGGTTTCGGTGGTGCAGACCCGGTTCCCGACGACGCAGCTGCTGCTCCTGCGCGCCCACCTCGGCTTGCCGGTGGAGCGGGCGCTCGGTGACGTCACGCGGGCGCTGGCGGAACCGCTCGACGCGTTCGTCACGGCGTCCCAGATCTCCTTCCTGGGCGCGGATTGGCACGTCGGTTTGGCGAACGAAGCGGCGCTGAAGGTCCGCGAGGCCGCGGCGTGGTGGACGGAGTCGTACTCGGCGATGGAGTACCGCCACGGCCCGATCGCGGTGGCGGCCCCGGGCCGCGCGGTCTGGAGCCTGGCCCCGCTCGACGCCGACCTGGTGTCCCGCATCGAGGCGACGGGCGCATTCCTGCGCCAAGGCGCGCTGGACCCGCTGGCCGAGCTGGTCGCGATCCAGCGGCTGGCCGTCGAACTGGCCGAACGCGCCGGGCGCGACCCGGACCGGCCGGCCCACCTCACGCGGTCGGTGGTCCTGGCGAGCTGACGCGAGTTCCCCGCCGGGGCACGGGCGAAACGGCGCTGTCGGGATCCGCACAGCACCGGCGGCACCGCCGGGCCGGGGGTAAGGTGCGAGATCGTTCCGCGGTTCAGCCCAGCAGCCGTAGCCCAGCGCCGAGCCTCGCGGCCGGCGCGCGCACTCACCCCGCGGAGGTGGCTTCCCGTGCTCCCCGGAACAGCCGACGGACGGCCGGTCGCCGATGTTCGGTGAGGACTCGTTCGGTGAGGACCCCGGCGCCACCCCGACGTCTCCCCGGTACTCGCTGGACGTGTCCGGCGTGCGGCCGTGGTGGGCCCGTGACGCCCCGCCCGAGGTGATCGGCGGGCGCTACGAGGTCGCGGGCCTGATGGGCAGCGGCGGCACCGCACGCGTCTACCAGGCCTTCGACCAGCGGTTGCGCCGGGACGTCGCGGTCAAGGTGTACGAGCGGGGCGCGGTGGCCGTCGAGCGGCTGCGCCGGGCGCGGGAGAAGGCCATCCAGGCCAGCATCGACCACCCCGGCGTCGTCGCCCTGTACGACAGCGGCACCGACGGCGACCGGCCCTACCTGGTGATGCAGCTGGTGCCGGGGGAGAACCTCGCGCAGCGCCTGCTCGCCGGGCCGATGCCGGAGGGGGAGGTGACGGAGCTGGCGATCCGGCTCGCCGGAGCGCTGGCCCACGTCCACGACCGGCGGATCGTGCACCGGGACCTCAAGCCCGCCAACGTCCTGCTCGGCGCCGACGGCCCGCTCGTCTCCGACTTCGGCATCGCGCACGAGCTGGATTCGACGCACGTCACCGGCACCGGCCTGGTGACCGGCACGGCCGCGTACCTGGCCCCGGAGCAGGTCGTCGGCGAGCACGCCGGCCCGGCGGCCGACGTCTACGCGCTCGGCCTGATCCTGCTGGAGTGCCTGACCGCGCGGCGCGAGTACCCCGGCACCCTGGCCGAGTCGGCGACGGCGCGGCTGCACCGGTCGCCCCGGGTACCCGCCGAGCTGGGCGCACCGCTGGCCGGGCTCCTCGAGCGGATGACGGACCGGGAGCCCACCCGGCGTCCCACGGCCGGCGAGGTCGTGCGGCTGCTGGCGGAACCGGCCGGGACAGCGGTGGTTTCCGCGCGGTTCCCGCCGGTCCGGGCCGCGGCGCCGCGGAAGCTGGTCGCGGCCGGCGGGCTCGTGACCGCGGCGACCGCGGTGGTGCTCGGGGTGCTGCTCACCCGGCCGGACGTCGCGGCACCCGGCGCGGGCGGGGATCCCGGCACCGGGTCGGTCGTGCCGGG
This sequence comes from Amycolatopsis camponoti, assembly GCF_902497555.1. Lineage (NCBI taxonomy): Bacteria > Bacillati > Actinomycetota > Actinomycetes > Pseudonocardiales > Pseudonocardiaceae > Amycolatopsis > Amycolatopsis camponoti. The sequence goes on from NZ_CABVGP010000001.1 coordinate 2,906,943, forward strand.
CAGCCCGGCACCGGCGCCCGCGTCGACGGTCCTGATGGGGTCACGGGAGGCGCAGGCCTCGGTGGCGGCGGTGCCCCGGTCCGGTGCGGGCACGTCCGACGCGGTGCGCGTCCCGGTCGCGGAAAGCGGCCCGGCCGCGGACAACGGCCCGGCCGCGGACAACGGGGAAGCCAACGGGAAAGCCAAGGGGAAGACCCGGGGCAACGGCCCGGTGAAGGGCAAGGGGCAGAGCGGTCCCTGACCGTCAGGTCGGCTCGGCCGGGCGGTGCACGCCGAGGGCGACCGCCCGCAGCAGCGTCGTCAGCTGTTCGCGGAACCGCAACGCGCTGTGCGCCCACCTCGGCACCTCGTCGTACAGCCGGCGCAGGGTCGGCGACGGCCGCGACAGCTGGAACAGGTACGCCGCGCAGCTCATCGCCGCCGTCAGGAGGGTCCGGGCGCCCTCGGGGTCCAGGCCGGCACCGGTCTCGACCAAGGCCGCCGTCATCGCGTCGAACGCCTCCGACGCGGCGGTCTTGTAGTCTCGCGCCCGCTCCAGCCGGACCGCGCCCTCCAGGCTGAGCCCCACGTGCGTCTGCAGGTCGCAGAACAGGGGCAGCGCGTCCAGGGACCCGGCGACGACCTCGGCGACTTCGATCGGGCCCAAGCGGCGCCCCGCGAGGTCGGCGAGCAGGCGCTCACGCCAGTCGGCCCAGCCCTGTTGCGCCAGTTCGAGCAGCAGTTCTTCGCGGGATTCGAAGTACCGGCGCAGCGCCGAGGGGTGCAGACCCACCCGGCTCGTCACCTCGGTGAGGGTGACCTCGCGCACGCCGCGCTCGGCCGCGAGCTCGCGCGCGGCGGTCAGCAAGGCCGTCTTGCGGACCTCTTTGTCCTGGTCGGAGCGGGCGCGTTGGCGGGGCTGGGTCACCCCGCCACGATAACGCAACCGCTTTGACTTAACTCGCCGCCACGCGTACGTTCGATTTAACGCAAAGTCATTGCGTTAACGAAGGAGCTTCTCATGAGTTCAGTGTTTTTCGTGACCGGCTCGTCGCGCGGGCTCGGCCGGCAGATCGCCGAGCGGGCTCTGGCCGCCGGGCACCGCGTCGTCGCCACCGCCCGGGACCCGCGGACCCTGGACGATCTCGCGGCCCGCCACGGCGACCGCGTCCACGTCGAGCCGCTGGACGTCACCGACGCCGCGGCCGCCGAAGCCGCGGTCGCCGCCGGGGTCGCCGCGTTCGGCCGGATCGACGTCGTGGTCAACAACGCCGGCCAAGGCGACCGCGCGTCCCTCGAAGACACGACGCTCGACGTCTTCCGCCGGCAGATCGAGACGAACTTCCTGGGCACGGTCCACGTCACCAAGGCGGCGGTTCCGGTGCTGCGCGGGCAAGGCGGCGGGCGGATCATCCAGATCTCGTCGGTCGGCGGCCGCGTCGGCAGCCCGGGGATGACGGCCTACCAGTCGGCGAAGTGGGCGGTCGGCGGATTCAGCGAGGCGCTCGCCGCCGAGGTCGCCCCGCTGGGCATCAAGATCACCGTGCTCGAGCCGGGCGGGATGCGCACGGACTGGGCCGGCGCGTCGATGGCCACCCCGCCGATCAGCGAGCCGTACGAGGCGACGGTCGGCGCGTCCGCCCGCGCGATGGCCGACTTCGAGCAGCACGCGAACAGCGACCCGCGGAAGGTCGCCGACCTGGTGCTCACGGTCGCCGCCCTCGACGAGCCGCCGCTGCGCCTGCTGGCGGGCAGCGACGCCTACGAGTACGGCCGCGAGGCGTGGCGGCACCGCGTCGACACGGACGCGAAGTGGGCCCACCTGAGCAGGTCGACGGACCACGCCGAATCCGGCGACGCGTGGCGCCGCCAGCGGGGCACGAGCCTGCCCGACGTGCGGGCCTGACCGACACCGACGGGTGGTCGGAGGTTCCGGAAGGCCGATTCGTGGGTAGCCCAGTGGTGTGAGGCTGAGCAGGCCCTGCCTGCGGGACTAGTGAGAGGTGATCACAATGAGCCAGGGCGATGCTCCGGTCGGGCGATCGGTGAAGACGGCAGCCGCCGGTGTTCGGGATCTCGCCGCGGAAGCGGCACGGGTCGGGGCGGCCGCGGCCGTGCGAGCGGTGGAGATCACCGACCGCAAGCTGTCCGAAAGCGCGGACGAGCTGGCGAAGGTCGGCCGCTCGGCGACCAAGGACTTCGACAAGAGCACCCGGTCTTCCCGCCGGGACGTGCGGAAGCACTCGGTCGCCGCCCGCGACGAGGTGCTGTCCCGCGCGGTGAAGCTGCGCGACCCGGGCCGCAAGGCGGCGCAGGCGATCGCGACGGTGGCGAGCTCGACGGGCGAGTCGAACCGCAAGCGGCGCAAGGCCGTCGCGACGGCGAAGCGAGACTTGGCCGTGGCGCTGGAGGAAGCCAAGAACGTGGCGCGCGGGGCTCGTTCCCGGCGGGCGCGCTGGCCGTGGCTGCTGGCCTTCGCCGCGCTGGCCGCGGGGGTCGCGGCCGTCGTGCGGGCCAAGCGGTCGAACCCGCTGGCGGAGAACGAGGCCCCGGGGCCGGTGCCGGCGGACAAGGTGGTGACCCCGGCCGACAAGGCGGTACCGCCGAAGCCGGCTCCGGTGGCTCCCGCCGCTCCCGCCGCGGCGGCGCCGAAGCCGCCCGAGACCCCGAAGCCGCCGGCCCCCAAGCCGGCCAACGGCGCCAACGGCCACGCGGCCGCGGGCAAGGGCAAGACGGAGAACAAGAGCCGGTAGCAGCCGACCGGCCCGAAGCCCGGGGCACTGTCCACCAGGACAGCGCCCCGGGCTTCGTTCCGCGCCCGGGTTTCACGGCGCTCGAAACGCACGAGCCGCGGGAAAAGTTGCCCGCCACATTCGCGGAACGTTCCGCCTTCCCGGATGTCCGGACCGGTCCTAGATTCGTCCGGACAACCCGAAGGGGGAAAGAAACCATGCCTACAGGCAGATTCGTGCGGCCGGCCGCCGTGCTGGCCGCGGCACTCGTCATGGCGGGGACGGCGGCCGCGCCCGCGTCGGCCGCTTCCGGGCCGAACCTCGAGGTCTCCGTCGTCGCGCAGGAAGGCCGGTGGCTGTCCGGCGACACCGTCGGGCTCGACGTGACGGTGCGCAACCTCGGTGACGCCGTCGCCTTCGGTGCGTTCGGCACCGCCTACACGGAATCCGGGACGCCGCTCCGGATCGACCGGAACCAGTGGGGGGACCTGTCGGACGGCGGGTCCGGCGCGCCCATCGCGCAGGGGGAGACCCGGACCGTCCACCTGACCGGGCAGCTAGGCACGTTCGACGGCGACTCCGTCGTGCACGTCGAGGTCCACGCCGGGCAGGACATCGACTACAGCGACAACGTCCGGCTCGTCACGCTGCCGATGGCGCGGGGCACCGAGCGGGTCGCGGGCGTGCTGTACGGGGACGCGAACGGCGACGGCAAGCCGTCGGCCGGGGAGGCGCTGGCCGGCGCCGAAGCGCACTTCATCGGGGTCGGGACGACGACGGACATGGTCGCCGTCACCGACGCGACGGGCCACTTCTCCTTCGACAACCTCCCGCTGAGCCGGTACGCCTACGTCTCCTTCCAGAAGGTTCCGGGAGGCTGGGTCGACCAGCCCGTGGGGGAGATGCGGCTGGACGGCCGGGGGGCCTACACGGCACTCGAGGTGCGGGCCGTCCGGCCGCTGTCCGACGTACTGCACGAGACCCTCGCGCTGGACAAGACGACCTACGCCGCCGGCGACACCGGCAAGGTGACGGTCACGCTCTCGAACTCCGGCACCCAGCCGCTGACCGGCCTCTTCCTCAGCTGCGACGCCGGCGGCTTCGGCTCGGAGCTGCCGGTGACCGACGACCAGTGGGGCGCGTTCGGCTCGCAGCGTCGTGCGGGCACGCTGGCCCCGGGACAGCGGGTCGTGCTGACGGCGACGGCCAAGGTGCCCGACCGGGCGGCCTACACCGGCTCGACCGGGCTCGACTGCACCGCCGACGACGGTCACAGTGGCGGTGCCCCGTACGCCGTCGTCACGGCCAAGGTACCCGGCAAGGTCGCCGACTCCCGGGGCCAGGTCTGGCTCGACAAGAACGGCAACGGCGCGCTGGACCTCGACGAGGGCCTGGCGTTCCGGAACCTCGTGCTCGTCGAGGACGGCACCATCTGCGCCTACGCGAGGACCGACGCCAACGGCTTCGCGACGTTCAAGAACGTGCCGGTCGGCACCTACCAGCTGCGGGTGCCCGGGCCGTGGAAACCGGCCCCGTTCGAAGGCGACCTCGGCGTCTTCGCGCCGCCGTACGGTGGCGGCGAGTGGCACCTGCGGTTCGTCGCCGGCTGAGCCGGGGGCTTTCCGGGCGGCCGCGGCCGCCTGGAAAGCCCTGCCACCCCCTGCCGGGGGTAGGCAGCACGGGGTCTGGCTCGCCGCCGTCACCCGCCACCACCCTGGAGATGTCCGACATCCTCCGAAATCCCCAGGGGCCCACCATGACCGCGATTCCCGAACAGATCACGCTGGGGGACGTCACCGTCACCCGCGTCCAGGAGTTCTCCGGCTCGGTCGAGATGACGCCGGCCGAGTTCTTCCCCGGCAGCCCCCGCGCCTCCTGGGAGGCGAACCGGGCCTGGCTGGCGCCCGACTTCTGGAACCCCGAGACCGACGAGGTCCACGCGGCGGTCCAGACCTGGCTGCTGCGCAGCGAAGGCCGCACCATCCTCGTCGACACCGGCGTCGGCAACCACAAGGAGCGGCCCTACGCCGCGTTGTGGGGGCACCGCGACACCGCCTTCCTCGACACGCTCGCGGCGGCCGGGGTGCGCCCGGCGGACGTCGACCTCGTGATCAACACCCACCTGCACACCGACCACGTCGGCTGGAACACCCGGCTCGAGGGCCGTTCCTGGGTCCCGACCTTCCCCAACGCGACCTACCTGCTGCCGCGGCGGGACTTCGACTTCTGGAACCCCGTCAACGAGCACAAGTCGGTGTTCGGCCGGGGGAACCAGAACGTCTTCGAGGACAGCGTCGCGCCGGTCCACGAGGCCGGGCTGACCGAGCTGTGGGACGGCTCGTACCGCATCGACGGCAACCTCCGGCTCGAGCTCGCGCCCGGCCACACCCCGGGATCTTCGGTGCTGCACCTGGAATCCGGCGGTGACCGGGCGCTGTTCGCCGGCGATCTCGTGCACACCCCGCAGCAGATCGTGGAGCCCGAGGTCAACTCGTGCTTCTGCGAGGACGCGGCGGAGGCCCGCGCGACGCGGCACAAGCTGCTCGGTGCGGCGGCCGAGACCGGCGCGCTCGTGTTCCCGGCCCACCTGCCCGGGCCCGGCGGGGTGCAGGTCCGGCGCGACGGTTCCCGCTTCGCGATCACGGACTGGGCCGGCTTCGCCCGGGTCGCGTGAACTCGGCACCGAGCGGAGGAAAATCCTTGTCCCAGCTAGAAAACCCGGTCGTGCACCTCCCCTCGGGTGCGGTGCGGGGCACCCGGGACCGGTTCGGCGAACGCTACCGGGCCATTCCTTACGCGGCCGCTCCGACCGGCGGACGCCGTTTCGCCGCGCCCGTGCCGCACGCGGGCTGGACCGGCGTCCGGGACGGCACCCGGCCTTCGCCCACCGCGCCGCAGCCGTCGCGGGACTTCGGCCGGCTCGACCTGAGCCCGTACTTCGGCCCCGGCTGGGTGCGCGGCGAGGAGTACCTCACCGTGGACGTCCGCACGCCGGCCGCCGACGGCGGGCAGCGGCCGGTGATGGTCTTCGTGCACGGCGGCGGGTTCGTCACCGGGACCGGCGGCGCCGCGCTGTACGACGGCCGGGCCTTCGCCAGGGACGGCGTCGTCCTGGTGACGCTGAACTACCGCCTCGGCATCCCCGGCTTCCTCGTCCTGGACGACGCGCCGGACAACCGCGGCCTGCTGGACGTCCTCGCCGCGCTGCGCTGGGTCCGCGACACGGCCGGCGCGTTCGGCGGCGATCCCGGCAACGTCACGGTGTTCGGCCAGTCGGCGGGGGCGACGCTCGTCGCCGGCCTGCTGGCGGCCCCGGAGTCGAGCGGGCTGTTCCGGCGGGCGATCATGCAGAGCGGCAGCGGCACCGGCGCGTTCACCCCGGAGCAGGCACGGCGCGTCACGTCGGCCGCGGCCACCGCGCTGGGGGCCGACCCGACGGCCGAGGCCTTCGCGGGTATCCCGGACGATCGTTTCGTGGCCGTCCTGCCCGCGCTGTCCGGTGTGGACTTGCGGACCGAGACGGCCACCGACCCGCTCGCCGGGCTGAGCCCGTTCAGCGTGGTGCTCCCGGCGCAGCCCGCCGACGCGCCGGCCGGCGTCGGCCTGCTCATCGGAACCACCACCGAGGAGGGGAACCTCTACTTGGTGCCGCAGGGGAAGTTCGCCGTCTCCACGGATGCCGACGTGCTCGCCGCCGCGGCGGCGACCCGGGCGGACCCCGAGGCAGCGGTGGCCGCGCTGCGGGCGTCCCGGCCGGACGCGAGCCCGGGGGAGCTGCGATCGGCACTGCTCGGCGACGCGTTGTTCGGGGCGGGTTCGGCGGCGATGATCGCGGCGCAGGAGCCCGGGCGGGCCCACGTGTACTCGTTCGCCCACCGCTCGACGGCCCTGGACGGCCGGCTCGGCGCGGCGCACACCGTCGAGCTGCCGTTCGTCTTCGACCTCGCCGACGAGCCGTGGCTGCACGGCGAGACGGGACTGCTGGGCCCGGACCCCGCGCCGGCGGACCTCGCGGCGCGCATGCACGGGGCGTGGGTGGGTTTCGCCCGCACCGGGGACCCGGGCTGGGCGCCCCACACCGCGGAACGGCCCGTGGTGGAGGTCTTCGGCGGCTGAGGACGGGACGGGGGCTCGCCGAGCGAGCCCCCGTCCCGCTCACGCCTCCGTGGCGTGTTCGTGCAGCCAGCGGGCGAGCGCGAGCAGGGTGGTTTCCGCGCTGGCCGCCATGTCGTCTCGAAGCCCGGCCACCTCGCGCGCGGTCGAGCCGAGCACCGGATCCATCCGCAGCAACCGCCATTCCTGGGTCACGACCGAGCCCGGACCGGCGCCCTCGATGAGCCACCGCCAGCGCACGATGCCGTCGTCGAGACCGCCGACGACGAAGGTGAACTCGCTGGGTGCGTCGGCGGTGAGGACCTGCGAACGGGTGTCCCATTCACGCTCGCCGCGGCGGTTGTGGCCGCCGAACCACGCCCCGGGCACCGCGCCGGTGCCTTCGTCGTAGCGCACGCGGGACGCCGTCGGGCTCCACAGCTCGATCTTGGTGACGTCGCTGACCAGGTCGTAGACGGTTTGCGGGGGTGCGGGGACCCAGACCCGCCTGGCGAACGCGAACGACGCGGGGTCGAGGGTGGGAACGGTGTCAGTGGTCATGAGGCCAGGCTGTCCCGGGCCGGGTCACGGCGGCCAGACCGGACGTTTCCTACCCATCGCGGGGGCAGGCTCGGCGGCGGCCGCCCCGGCATACTGGGATCATGGTCGATCAGGGGCAGCTGGCCGAGTACCTGCAGGCGTGCCGGGCGCGGCTGCACCCGGAGGACGTCGGCATGCGCACCTACGGCGAGCGTCGCCGGGTGCCCGGCCTGCGCCGCGAAGAGGTCGCGAGCCTCGCCGGCGTGAGCGCGTCGTACTACATCCGGCTCGAGCAGGGCCAGTCGGTGAACGCCTCCGACGAGGTGGTCGACGGCATCGCCCGCGCGCTCCGGCTGGACGAGGACGAGCACGAGCACCTGCGCGTCCTGGCCCGGCCGGTGCGCCGACGCGCCGCGAAGCGCCCGCCCGTCGAGCGCGTCGACGACGTCACCGCGCAGCTGCTGGCCGGGCTGGGCGACGTGCCGGCGATCCTGCTGGGACGCCGGACCGACGTGCTGGCGTGGAACCGGCTCGGCCACGCGTTCTTCGCCGGCCACCTCGACTTCTCGGCACCCGCCCGCCCCGCCGACCGCCCGAACATGGCGCGCCTGGTCTTCCTCGACGCGCACACCCGCGACCTCTATCCACAGTGGACGTCGAAGGCCCGCGCGGTGGTCGGCAACCTGCGCCTGACCGCGGGCAAGCACCCCGGCGACCGCCTGCTGAGCACCCTGATCGGCGAGCTCGTGACGGGCAGCGCCGAGTTCGCCGCCCTGTGGGCCGACCACCGGGTCATCGCCTGCACCGCGACGCGGTACGCCATGCGGCACCCACTGGTCGGCGACCTGACCGTGCACCAGCAGACCCTCGCACTCGCGCACGCCCCCGAGCAGACGCTCGTGGTGGTCACGGCGGAGCCCGGCTCGTCCTCGCAGGCGGCCCTCACCCTTCTGGCCGCGGCCACCGTCCCCGAGCGGCGCTGACCGCTCGCGCGCGGGGCGGTGTGACGTGGGTCGGCTTGAGAGGATGACTCCATCGCGCATAATGAGCACCTGACCGACCGCTTAGCATGTGCCGGGAACCACATCGCGAAGGAGACACACTGCCGTGAACTCGTTCAAGGATCGCGTCGCGATCGTCACCGGGGCCAGCCGGGGCATCGGCCTCGGGATCGCGAAGACGCTCGTCGAACGCGGGGCCAAGGTGTGCATCACCGCGCGCAAGCCCGAGGCCCTCGAAGAGGCCGTCAACGAGCTCGGCGGGCCCGACGTCGCCATGTTCGTGCCGGGCAAGGCCGACGACACCGACCACCAGGACGAGGCCGTCGCGAAGACGATCGAGACCTTCGGCCGGCTCGACTACCTGGTCAACAACACCGGCATCAACCCCGCCTACGGGCCCACCCTCGACATCGACCCCGCCGCCGCGGCGAAGATCCTCGGCGTCAACGTCCTCGCGCCGCTCGGCTGGACCAAGCGGGCCCGCGACGCGTGGATGGGGGAGCACGGCGGTGCCGTCGTCAACGTCGCCTCCGTCGCCGGCCTCGGCGCGTCGCCCGGCATCGGCATGTACGGCGTCAGCAAGGCCGCGCTGATCCGGCTGACCGTCGAGCTCGGCGCCGAGCTGGGGCCGAAGATCCGCGTCAACGCCGTCGCGCCCGCCGTCGTCAAGACGAAGTTCGCCACCGCGCTCTACGAAGGCCGTGAGGAAGAGGTGGCGGCGGCCTACCCGATGAAGCGCCTCGGCGTGCCGTCCGACATCGCCGGCGCCGTCGCGTTCCTGCTGTCCGACGACGCGGGCTGGATCACCGGCCAGACCATGGTGCTCGACGGCGGCGTGACCCTGGGCGGTGGCCTGTGACCGGCGTCGTCGTCACCGGGGGCGGCGGCGGCATCGGCGCCGCGCTGGCCCGTCGCTTCGCCGCCGAAGGCGCCCAGGTCGTCGTGGCCGACCTCGACGGTGACAAGGCCGCCGAAATCGCCGCCGAGATCAAGGGGACGGCCTTCGCGGGTGACGTCGCGAGCGTCGACGGCGTCGCGAAGCTGGTCGAGAGCGCGCGGGAAACCCTGGGCGAGATCGACGTCTTCTGCGCCAACGCGGGCATCGCGCCCTTCGGCGGTCCGGAAAGCCCCGAGGACGTCTGGGCGCGCACCTGGGAAGTCAACGTCATGGCGCACGTCCGGGCGGCCAACCTGCTGCTGCCCGCGTGGCTCGAGCGCGGCAAGGGCCACTTCATCGCGACGGTCTCCGCCGCCGGCCTGCTGACCAGCCTCGGCTCGGCGCCCTACTCGGTGACCAAGCACGGCGCGCTGGCGTTCGCCGAGTACCTGTCCGCGACCTACCGGCACCGCGGCCTCACCGTGCAGGCGATCTGCCCGCAGGGCGTGCGCACGGCGATGCTCGAGAGCACCGGCACCGCGGGCCAGCTGCTCATGGCCGCGTCGGCGATCGAGCCCGAGCAGGTGGCGGACGCCCTGTTCGCGGCCATCGAGTCGAACCGGTTCCTGGTGTTGCCGCACCCCGAGGTCGCGGACTACTACGCGGCCCGCGCGACGCAGACCGACCGCTGGCTCGGCGGCATGAACAAGCTGCAGCGCAAGGTCGAAACGGCCCTCGGAGCCGAATGAACTGGCAGCCGGAGGTCGACGAGATCGCCCGGCGGCGTGAGCTGGCCGAGCGCATGGGCGGACCGGAGAAGGTGGCCCGCCAGCACGCCGCCGGGCGGTCGACGGTCCGCGAGCGGATCGCCGCCCTCGCCGACCCCGGCAGCTTCGACGAGATCGGGGCGCTCGCCGGCACGGCGTCCTATGTGGACGGCTCGCTGGAGTCGTTCACCCCGGCCAACTTCGTCATCGGCACCGCCCGGCTGGACGGCCGCCGCGTGGCGATCGGCGGTGACGACTTCACCGTCCGCGGCGGCGCCGCCGACGCCGCGATCATGGAGAAGCAGGTCCACGCCGAGCGCCTGGCCAACGAGCTGGGCCTGCCGATGGTGCGGCTGATCGAGGGCACCGGGGGCGGCGGCAGCGTCAAGATGCTGGAGCAGCACGGGTTCACCTACGTCCCGGTCAACCCGGGCTGGGACCTCGTGGTGGACAACCTCTCGGCGGTGCCGGTGGTCGCGCTCTGCCTCGGCCCGGTCGCCGGGCTCGGGGCGGCGCGGGCGGTGATGTCCCACCTGAACGTCCTGGTCGAAGGCGCCGGGCAGCTGTTCGTCGCCGGGCCGCCGGTGGTGAAGCACGCGACGGGGGAGGACCTCACCAAGGAGGAGCTGGGCGGCGCCGACGTCCACCGGCGCAGTGGCGCGATCGACCGGATCGTGGAGTCGGAGGCCGAGGCTTTCGCGGTGGCGAAACAGTTCCTGTCCTACCTCCCGTCCTCTGTGGACTCGCTGCCGCCCGTCAGGTCCACCGCGGACCCGGTGGACCGGCGGGAGGAAGCCCTGCTGTCGCTGGTGCCGCGCAACCGGCGTCACCCGTACCGGTTGCGGCCGCTGCTCGACGGCGTCTTCGACGAGGGTTCGGTGTTCGACTACGCCGTGTCAGGTGGCTCGGCCTACGCGGGACTCGCCCGGCTGAACGGCCACCCGGTCGGCGTCCTGGCCACCGACCCGTACCGCGGCGCGACGCTGACCCCCGAGGGCGCCGACGTCATGACCCGGCTGGTCGACCTCTGCGAGACGTTCCACCTGCCGCTGGTGTCGCTGACCGACCAGGCGGGCATGGTGATCGGCGCGGCCGCCGAACGCGCGGGCGCGATCCGCCACGGTGCCCGTGCGGTGACCGCGGTCTACCAAGCGCGGGTCCCGATGGCCGAGGTGATCGTCCGGCGCGTGTTCGGCGTCGGCGGCGCGGGCCAGGTCAACCGCCACCGCCTGGTCCGCCGCTGGGCGTGGCCGTCCGGCGACTGGGGTTCGCTGCCGGTCGAAGGCGGCATCGAAGCGGCGTACCGCGCCGAACTCGACGCCGCCGACGACCGGGAGGCGCGGATCGAGGAGATCCGGGCCCGCCTGGACGCGGTGCGCTCGCCGTTCCGCACGGCGGAGCGGTTCTCGATCGAGGACGTCATCGACCCGCGCGAAACCCGCGCCCGGCTGTGCGACTGGGTGCCGGACGCCTACGCCGTGCTGCCGAAGCTGGTCGGCCGCCCGTCGTTCGGCATGCGCCCCTAGGGTCGTGAGTGAGAAACAGTGTTCTAACCCAGTTTCTCACTCACGACCCGGAACCAGTGCGGCCGCAGCTGTTCGAGGCCCACGGGCTTGCCGGGCCGGTCGAACATCCGGACGCCGTCCCCGAGCAGCACCGGTACCGGCAGCGCGAGGATCTCGTCGAGGACGCCGGCTTCGAGGCACTGCCGGGCGACGTCGGCGCCGAGGACGTTGACGTACTTCTCGCCCGCCGCCTCCTTCGCGGCCGCGACGGCTTCGACAAGGTTGTCGACGAAGGTCACCCCGGGCGCCGGCGGCGCGGGCCGGTGGGTGAGCACGAACTGCGGGCCCTCCCAGCCGCCGCCGAAGGCCTTGCCCTCGCCTTCGGTGCCGCGGTGCGGGTCGTCGCCGCCGAACGTCCGGCGGCCGACGAGCAGCGCGCCGATCTCCGGGATCAGCTCGTCGACCAGCGGGTCCGGGCCGAGGTACGGGGTCAGCCAGGACATGTCGCCGCCGGGGCCGGCGATGAAGCCGTCGATCGAGCAGCTGAAGCCGTAGAGCAGTTTCGCCATGGTGTCTCCTTTGGGCCGGTTCGCGGACTTCAGTACTGACGTCGGCGGCCGTGGAAAGTCATCGGCTTCACCCGGCCGTGTCCGGAACGCGACAGGATCACCACGGACCGTTGACAACGGTGTCAGCGCGCGAGGACCGTTCCGATTCGCAGCCTGAACTGCTTGTGCTCAACGGCGAAGGACAAGTGACATGGTCTTGCGTACCCTCCTGCGGCTTGCCGCCGCCACCGCCCTGGCATCGGCCGGGCTGATCCCCGTCCCCGCGTCCGCGGCGCAGCTGGTCACCGATCCGGCGTCGCTGGTCAACCCGTTCATCGGCACCTCCAACGCCGCCGACGACTTCCCCGGCGCGGACGTCCCGTTCGGCATGGTCCAGTGGAGTCCGGACACGCCCAGCCGTCCTGATGGCGGCGGGTACGAGTACAAGGACTCGTCCATCACCGGCTTCAGCCTGACGCACCTGTCGGGCCCGGGCTGCGGCGCCGACGGCGACGTCCCGATCCTGCCGACGGTCGGCGCGGTGAACACCGGCGCGAGCGTCTCCTTCAGCCACAGCAACGAATCCGCGAGCCCCGGCGCCTACTCGGTGAACCTCGGCAACGGCGTGAACACCGAGCTGACCGCGGCGCTGCGGTCCGGGATCGGCCGGTTCACGTTCCCGTCGACGTCCCAGGCGAACCTGCAGTTCAAGCTCAACGGCAGCCAGAACGGCACGTCGAACCAGACGTGGACGGTGGTCAGCCCGACCGAAGTGTCCGGTTCGGTCACGTCCGGGCACTTCTGCGGCGCCGGGTTCACCTACACGCTCTACTTCGACGTCGTCTTCGACCGGCCGTTCAGCTCCAGCGGCACGGTCGCGGCCGCCGCGGTCACCCCGAAGGCGTCGCCGGGCAAGCTGCACGGCAGCGCCGCCGCCGCACCGGCCGTCGCGGACGCCGGCCCGGGCAGCGCGTACGTCCGGTTCGACACGACGTCCAACCCGACGGTGCAGGCCAAGGTCGGCATCTCCTACGTCTCGACGGCCAACGCGGTCGCGAACCGCGCGGCCGACATCCCGGCGTTCGACTTCGCCGCGACCAAGCAGGCCGCGCACGACAGCTGGAACTCCCTGCTCGGCCGGATCCAGGTCGCCGGCGGCACCGCGGCGCAGCAGCGCGTCTTCTACACCGCGCTGTACCACTCGCTGTTGCACCCCAACGTGTTCTCCGACCGCAACGGCCAGTACATCGGGTTCGACAACCAGGTGCACACCGTCGCGAGTGGACACTCGGCGCACTACGCCAACTTCTCCGGCTGGGACATCTACCGCACGCAGGCGCAGCTCTCCGCCCTGCTGGCGCCCGCGCAGACCAGTGACATCGCGCAGTCGATGATCGCCGACTACGCCCAGGGCGGCGGGCTGCCCAAGTGGTCGCAGAACAACGGCGAGACGTACGTGATGGTCGGCGACCCCGGCACGGCGATCCTCGCGAGCTACTACGCCTTCGGAGCGCGGAACTTCGACACCGCGGCGGCGTTGCAGGCGATGCTGCACGAAGCGAGCGCGCTGAACAACGTCCGGCCGGGCCTCAACGCGACGAACGCCCCCGGGTACCTGCCGGCGAACGGCACCTACCAGTGCTGCAACTTCTACGGCCCGGTCTCGACGCAGCTGGAGTACGACACGGCGGACTTCGCGCTCTCGGCGTTCGCCGGGGCGCTGGGGGACACCGCGAACCAGGCGTTCTACGCCGGCCGCGCGCAGAACTGGAAGAACACCTTCGACACCGCCAGCGGGTTCATGCAGCCGAAGGACGCCAGTGGTGCCTGGACCGGCGGCTTCAACCCGGCGAGCGGCTCGAACTTCGTCGAGGGCACGTCGTGGCAGTACACCGGGATGGTGCCGTTCAACGTCGCGGGCCTCGCGGCGGCACGCGGCGGCAACGCGTCGCTGGTCAGCTACCTCGACAGCGTGCTGGCCGGGTTCCACGGCAGCGGCGGGTCGCAGGCCGACCTCGGCAACGAGCCGAGCCTGGAGCTGCCCTGGGAGTACGACTACGTCGGGCAGCCGTACAAGACGCAGAAGGTCGTCCGGCAGGTCCAGGACCAGATCTGGACCGACGCGCCGGGCGGGCTGGCCGGCAACGACGACCTCGGCGCGATGAGCGCGTGGTACGTGTTCTCGGCGCTGGGCTTCTACCCGATGACGCCGGGAACGGCGGACCTGGCGCTGGGCAGCCCGCTGTTCACGCAGGCGGTGGTGACGCTCCCGAGCGGTAACACGCTGACGGTGAACGCCCCGGCGGCGGCGGACAACGCGCCGTACGTCCAGAGCGCGTCCTGGAACGGCGCGGCCTGGAACAACGCGTACGCACCCACCTCGGCGCTCACGTCGGGCGGGACTCTCGCGTTCGCACTGGGGACGTCGGCGAACACGTCGTGGGCGGCGTCGAACCCGCCGCCGTCCTACGACGGGACGCTGCCGCACCTGGGCCCGCTGACGTCGGGGATCGCGGGCAAGTGCGCGGACGTGGCGCAGAGCGGCACCGCGAACGGGACGCACGCGCAGCTGTACACGTGCAACAGCACGGGGGCGCAGAAGTGGTTCGCGGGAGCGGACGGCACGTACCAGGCCCAGGGCGGCTGCCTCGACGTGAGCAACAGCGGCACGGCGAACGGCACGAAGGTCCAGCTCTGGCAGTGCAACGGATCCGGCGCCCAGACGTGGCAGGCGGGCACGGGCGGGGCGCTGGTGAACCCGCAGTCGGGCCGCTGCCTGGACGACCCGGGCAGCACGACGACGGACGGGACCCAGCTGCAGATCTACGACTGCAACCAGAGCGCGGCCCAGAAGTGGACCCACGGCTGACGCCGTCGTGAGTGAGAAACAGTGTTCTAACGCTGTTTCTCACTCACGACCCTTAAGCTGGCGCCATGAGCGACTCGACCCCCGCGGAGCTGGCCAGCACCCTGCAGAGCCAGGCCAGGAGCGCCGCCACGGCGGCCCTGCGCGAAGGGCTGGAGGACATCGAAACCCGGCACGGTCAGCACGTCGCCGACGAGGTGGCCGCCCTGATCGACGTCGACGGGGTGTTCGACGGCCTCACCGAGCGCGCGGCCCCGGCGCGCCGGGGCGAGCGTGACGACGACGGGGCGTGGGAGTTCAAGCCGCTGACCGGGTACTGACGGCGTCACGCGATCATCGACCGCGCGACGGGGCAGTCGGAGAGCGATCGCTGCCAAGCCAACCGGCGAACTCAACCCGCCGGATAGGGCGGAAACTCCGGTGCGCGACGTTCGTTCCAGCTGGCCAGCCCCTCGGCCAGCTCAGGACGCCCGAAAGACTCGATCATCAACCCCGTGGCCTCACGCGCCGCCTCCTCCAGCGACAGCGAAGCCTCCCGGGTGAACTGCTCCTTCATCACCGCCATCGAACGAGGCGCGCTGTACGTCGCCAGCTCGGTCGCGTACGCGTGGGTCCGCAACGGCAGCTCCTCCGCCGGGACCACCTCCTGGACCAGCCCGTAGTCGAAAGCCTGCTCCGCGGTGAACGTCCGCCCCGAAAGAAGCAGGTCGCGGGCCCGGCCCTCGCCCACCAGGGACGGCAGCAGCTTCGCGATCCCGTACTCCGCGATCAGTCCGCGGCGGGAGAACGCCGTCGTGAACTTCGCGCCCGCCGCGGCGAAGCGGACGTCCGCCGAGCACGCGATCACGAACCCCAGCCCCGCGCAGCCGCCGTTGATCGCCGCCACCACCGGGATTCCCACCGTCGACGCCGCCAGGACGTCGCGGAAGTTCTCATGCCCGCCTCCGGAGGCCGGGGGAGCGGCCGCGATGCCGTCGAGCAGCCCCAGGTCGGCACCCGGGCAGAACGCCTTGCCCTCGCCCGTGACGACGACCGCCCGCACCGACGGGTCCGCGTCCGCCTCGCGCAGCAGCCCGCCGTAGCGGGCCTGCATCGGGACGTCCATCGCGTTGCTGCGGTCCGGTTTGTCGAACGTCAGCGTGGCGACCGGGCCGTCCGCCGCGTACCGCACACCATCCACAATGGACACAGTTGCCTCCCGGGGCGAGTCGGTGACCATACTAAGCGGTCGCTTGGGTTATTGCCAGTTCGAAATTATCGAACCCTTTGGCTCGGGGGAAACCCTTGTGCGATAGTGCTTTCCGCCCGCGTCGCCGCCGGAAGGGACTGCTCCGATGCCGCACACCCCGAGCAGACGCCAGGTCCTGGGCGGTTTCGGCGCCGCCGTCGTCACCTCCGCGCTCGCGCCGGCCGCGAAGGCCGCCGAGCCGGGTCTCGGCCGGGCCACCGACCTGACCGACGGCTGGCGCTTCGTCCTCGCGAACCCCGACGGCGTCACCGCACCGGACGGCCCGTTCGCCGACCCCGCCTTCGACGACTCGAGCTGGCAACTCGTCGACGTCCCCCACGACTGGAGCATCGAGCTCCCGCCCGTCGAAAGCGGCACCTACGGCAGCTCCGGCTTCTTCCGCGGCGGCCTCGGCTGGTACCGCAAGGCGTTCACCCTGCCGCCCTCGCTCGCCGGCAAGCGGGTCTCGGTCGAGTTCGACGGCGTCTACTCGGACGCGCACGTCCACCTGAACGGCGAGCTGCTCGGCAACCACCCGTACGCCTACACCGGCTTCGCCTTCGACCTCACCGGCCGCCTGCACACCGACGGCCGGACCCCGAACGTCCTCGCCGTGCGGGCGGTGAACCCGCTGCCCAGCAGCCGCTGGTACGCCGGCAGCGGCATCTACCGCAAGGTCCGGCTGGTCGTCACCGAGCCGGTGCACGTCGCCCGGCACGGCACCTTCGTCACCACCCCCGACATCGCCGCCGGCCGCGGCACCGTCCGGGTGGCCACGGACGTCGTGAACGACTCCGGCGGGGCACTCGCGGCCGAGGTGCGCACCGCCGTCACCGACCCCGCGGGCCGCGTGGTGGCGAAGGGCTCCGCGACCGTGCCGGTGCCCGCGGGTAAGACCGTCACGGCGGTCACCACGCAGACCGTCGCCGGTCCGAAGCCGTGGTCGGTCGAGGAGCCCCGGCTCTACCGCGTGCGCACCGACGTCGTCGTGGCCGGGCGGGTGCTCGACACGACGACCACCGCCTTCGGCTTGCGCCACACCGAGTTCCACCCGGACCACGGGTTCTCGCTCAACGGCGTGCCGATGAAGCTGCGCGGGGTCAACCTGCACGCGAGCCAGGGCGCGCTCGGCGCTGTGATCGACGCCGCCGCGCTGGAGCGGCAGCTGCGGCTGATGCTCGCGATGGGCGTCAACGCCCTGCGGACCGCGCACAACCCGCCCGCCCCGGAACTGGTCGCGGCCTGCGACCGGCTCGGGATCCTGATGATGGTCGAGGCGTTCGACTGCTGGCGGACCGGGAAGGTCGAGTTCGACTACCACCGCGACTTCGACGCGTGGAGCGCGCGCGACATCGCCGAAATGGTGCACGCGGCCAAGAACTCGCCGTCGGTCGTGCTGTGGTCGATCGGCAACGAGGTGCCGGACGCGTCCATGGCCGGTGGCCCGGCCATCGCGGCGGACCTCGTCGAGACGGTCCGCGGGATCGATCCGACCCGGCCCGTCATCATGGGCTCGGACCGCTACCGGAGCGTGCCCGCGCCCGGTTCGCCCCAGGACCTGATCCTGCGGCAGCTCGACGGCCTCGGCGTCAACTACAACACCGCGCAGTCGATCGACGGGCTGCACGCGGCCTACCCGGACAAGTTCTTCTTCGAGTCCGAGTCGTCGTCGGAGACCTCGACGCGCGGGGCGTACCAGGACCCGGACCTGCTCAACACGGGGGAGAATCACACTCCGGGCAAGCGCGCGACCTCGTCGTACGACAACAACCTGGCCTCGTGGACGTTCAGCGGCGAGTACTCGCTGAAGAAGGACCGCGACCGGAAGTTCTGCCAGGGTCAGTTTCTCTGGGCCGGCCAGGACTACCTGGGCGAGCCGACGCCCTACGACGTCTTCCCGGTCAAGACGTCGTTCTTCGGCGCGGTCGACAGCGCGGGCCTGCCCAAAGACGCCTTCCACCTCTTCCGCAGCCAGTGGACCACCGCGCCGATGGTCCACCTGACGCCGATGGACTGGACGACCCACCGCCCCGGCGAGCCCGTCGCGGTGTGGGTCTACTCCACTGTGGACACCGTCGAGCTGGTCCTCAACGGACGGTCGCTCGGCGTCAAGAAGTTCGACCGGAAGACCACTGTGGACGGACGCTCGTACCTCGAGACGACCGAGCCCGTCGGCGACGACAAGAACGACCCCTCCGGCAGCTACACCAGCCCGAACGGCGGCGTCGGCAAGCTGCACCTGACGTGGACCGTGCCGTTCGAACCCGGCACGCTCACCGCGATCGCCCGCTCCGGCGGGCGCGAGGTGGCTCGCGACCGGCTCGTCACGGCCGGGCCGCCGCACGCCGTCACCCTCACCGCCGAGCCACGTGGCGACGGCGCGATGGCGTTCGTGACGGCGTCGGTCGTGGACTCCCGGGGTGTCGTCGTCCCCGGCGCGGAACCGGTGCTGCGGTTCGTCGTCCGCGGGCCGGGCCGCGTCGCCGGGGTGGACAACGGCAGGCAGGAGCTCGCGCAGAGCTACCAGCAGCCGACGATCCCGGTGTTCCACGGCCAGGCCGTCGCCGTCATCGCCGCGACCGGCGGCCGGGGCGCGATCACCGTGACGGCGAGCGCACCGGGCCTGGCACCGGGGACGACCACACTGCCGGGGACGAACCTCGGACAACGCAACGGTCCCGGCGCGCGAGCCGTGGAGCAGCCGGAGGTTCCGATCGTCCTCGCCGCCGACGCGAGCTATTCGGGTGCCCCCGACACGGTGCCCGCCGCGATGCTGGACGGCGACCCGGCCACCGGCTGGTCGAACCACTACGTCAAGCAGGCGACGGCGGCGCTGAAAGCGGTGAGCCGGCCGCGGCCGGAGGACTGGGTGTCTCTCGTCTGGCCGCGGCCGCAGCACTTCGGCACGCTCACGGCGAACTTCGTCGTGGACGCGACGCTGGTGCTGCCGGAGACCACCGAAGTCGCGTACCGGACGGCTCGCGGCTTCGAACCGGTGCGCGGCTTGAAGATCGCGTGGGGGACCGGGCCGAACGACCCGACGACGTTCTCGTTCGAGCCGGTCACCACCACGGAGGTCCGGATCACCCTGAAGACCCGGGGTTTCCTGCGGATCAGCGCACTGGTCGCCCGCTGACCGTCACAAGCCGCAGGGAGCGAGGGCGTCGAGGCCCTGCGGCTTGTCGGCGGTGCGGCCGATCGCCGTGGCGATGCGGTTGATCGTCGCGACGCGCTTGTCCTCCAGCGGGCCGAGGATGGCGTTCTGGACGAAGTTCGCGCCACCCTCGCCGGCGCTGGTGACGAGCCGGTTGTTCGCTTCGGTGATCTGCGTGTTCAGCAGGTCGAGGTTGCGCTGGACCTCGGCCTGGGCCGACGCCGGGATCGCGGGGAGCTGCGAGGCGACGTCGGGGCAGGAGATCTGCCCGGCGGTGCCACCCGTGTTCCCGGTGTTTCCCGTGCCTTGCGCCGGCGCGGTCGAGGCGGTGACCGTGCCGGTGTTCGCCTGCCCGCCGAGCGAGCACGCGGCGAGCCCGCCGAGGTTCTGCGGCTTCTCGCCCTGGCGGCCGATGGCGATGGCGATCCGGTCGATCGTGGACGCGCGTTTGTCCTTGAGCGGGCCGAGGATGGCGTTCTGCACGAAGTTCGGGCCGCCCTGACCGGTCGTGCTGACCAGCCGGTTGTTGGCTTCGGTGATCTGCGTGTTCAGCAGGTCGAGGTTGCGCTGGACCTCGGCCTGGGCCTGAGCGGGAATCGCGGGGAGTCGCGAGGCGACGTCGGGGCAGGTGATCTGTCCGCTCGAAGCGGCGCCGGCCGCGTTGGCGGCGCCCGGGTCGCCGACGGTCGTCGCGATCACCAGCGCTCCGGCCGCGATCCCGAGGCCGAGGGCCGCCGTCGCGATCTTCGTCCGGCGCGAGAGACGGTGTCGTCCACCGGTAGCAGGCATGAATCACTCCAAGTTAGCGTGAACATAGAGGGTCCACACGGGCAGCGCGCGGTTGTTCCGAATGGTGCGGCCGAGCCGGCCGCGGATGTCATCGTGGCGGCTCCACCAGGGATTTGTCCAGAGTGAAGCGAGAAAAGGAGAGAAGCTGAACCAATTCGAACCGGCGTCCGTATTCAGTGGTGAAACGCGGCTTCTGCATTTTCACGGCGGAGCCGGGTCTTGACGCGGACCGCCACGGCCTCCTAGCGTCGGCATACCGACCGGTCGGTGTCCAAAGGAGGTCACTGGATGAGCTGGTACGACGCGAAGCCCTGGCTCGCGAGCTACGACGAACGGGTGCGGGACGCGGAACCGGCGAAGCCGACGACGCTGCCCGAGTCCTTCCGCCGGGCGGTGGACCACGTCCCCGACCGGGCCGCGATCGCCTACTTCGACGCGCGGCTGACCTACCGCGAGGTCGACGAGCTCTCCGACGGCGTCGCCCGGTACCTCACGGAGCACGGCTTCGCCCGCGGCGACCGGCTCGCCCTGGTGCTGCAGAACATCCCGCAGTTCGTCATCGCCCTGCTCGGCGCGTGGAAGGCCGGCGGGATCGTGGTGCCGGTCAACCCGATGTACCGCGAGCGCGAGCTGACCCACGTCTTCACCGACGCCGGCGTCAAGGCGGTCGTCTGCTCGCAGCGCGGCTGGAACGCCTACATCGGCAAGACCGCGGGCGACAACGGCGTCGGCATCGCCCTCACCACCAGCGAGCTGGAGTTCCAGACGCGCGACGACGAACGCGTGCTGGGCAAGGTCACCCGCGAAGAGACCCCGGGCGCCACCGAGCTCCTCGAAGCCGCCGCCACCCCGGGCCCGAAGCCGCCCGAACCCGCCTTCGCCCTCGACGACACCGCGCTGATCAGCTACACCTCCGGCACGAGCGGTACGCCCAAGGGCGCCACCAACACCCACGGCAACATCGGCATCAACGCCGCCGGCCTGGGCTCGTTCAGCGGTCTCCCCGAGGGCTCGACGCTCTTCGGGCTCGCGCCGCTGTTCCACATCACCGGCATGGTCTGCGAAGTCGGCTCGGCGATCGACATCGGCGGCACGCTCGCCCTCGCCTACCGCTTCGACGCGGGGGTCGTGCTCGACGCCTTCCTCGAGCACCGGCCGTCGTACACGGTCGGGCCGTCCACGGCCTACATGGCGCTGATGGCCCACCCGTCCTTCAGCCGGGACCACTTCGAGTCGTTCGCGCTGCTCTACTCCGGCGGTGCCGCACTGCCACCCGCCGTCGTCGAGGCGTTCCGCGCGAAGACCGGCCACTACATCCACAACGGCTACGGCCTCACTGAGACGACAGCCGGCTGCGTCGTCGTCCCCGGCACCCTCGAAGCGCCGATCGACCCGGAGTCCGGCACGATCTCGATCGGCCTGCCGGTGCCGGACACGATCGTCCGGATCCTCGGCGAGAACGGCGAAGAGCTGCCGTTCGGGCAGCCGGGCGAGATCGCCGTCGAGGGCCCGATGGTCGTCTCCGGCTACTGGAACCGCCCGGACGCGACGGCCGAGGCGCTGCCCGGCGGCCGGCTGCTCACCGGCGACATCGGGTTCATGGACGAGTGCGGCTGGGTCTACGTCGTCGACCGCAAGAAGGACATGATCAACGCGTCCGGCTTCAAGGTCTGGCCGCGCGAGGTCGAAGACGTCCTCTACACGCACCCGGCCGTCCGCGAGGCCGCCGTCGTCGGGATCGCCGACGAGTACCGCGGCGAGACGGTCAAGGCGTACGTCAGTCCCGCGCCCGGCGTGACCGCCGACCCGGCGGAGCTGGTGGCCTGGTGCAAGGAACGGCTCGCCGCCTACAAGTACCCGCGCACCATCGAAGTCCTCGACGAGCTGCCGAAGACCACCAGCGGCAAGATCCTGCGCCGCGAACTGCGAGCGAGGGGCTGATGGTCGAAACCGTTCGCGGTGCGATCGCGCCGGAAGCCCTGGGCCGGGTGCTGATGCACGAGCACCTCTTCGTGCTGAGCCCCGAATTCGCCGTCAACTACCCCGAGCACGAGGGGTTCAAGGAGGACGAACACGTCCCCGAGGCGATCCGGCGGCTCAAGGAGCTGAAGGACGCCGGAATCGACACGATCGTCGACCCGACGGTGATCGGCCTGGGCCGCTACATCCCGCGCGTGCAGCGGGTCGCCGCCGAGGTCGAGGTCAACATCGTCGTCGCCACCGGGCTCTACACCTACAACGACGTGCCGCACTACCTGCACTTCCGCGGGCCCGGCACGATGCTGCAGGGCGAGGACCCGCTCGTCGGGATGTTCGTCGGGGACATCCGCGAGGGCATCTCGGGCACCGGCGTCAAGGCGGGGCTGCTCAAGTGCGCCACCGACGAACCGGGTGTGACCCCGGGCGTCGAGCGCGTGCTGCGCGCGGTGGCGAAGGCCCACGTCGAGACCGGCGCGCCGATCATGACGCACACGCACGCCGGCACGAAGCGCGGGCTGGAGCAGCAGGCGATCTTCGAAGACGAGGGCGTCGACCTGAGCCGCGTGCTGGTCGGGCACTCCGGCGACTCGACCGACCTGGGCTACCTGACCGAGCTGGCCGACCGCGGGTCGCTGCTCGGCATGGACCGCTTCGGGCTCGACCTGCTGCTGCCGTTCGAGGAACGGGTGAACACCGTCGCGGCGCTGTGCGAACGCGGCTACGCGGGCAGCATGGTGCTCTCGCACGACGCGTCGTGCTACATCGACTGGCTGCCGGAGGACCAGCTGCCCGTGTTGACGCCGAACTGGCACTACCTGCACATCACGCGGGACGTGCTGCCCGCGCTGCGGGAGCGCGGGGTGTCCGAAACGGACATCACGACCATGCTCGTGGACAATCCGCGGCGGTTCCTGTCCTGGCGGGACTGAGCCGTTATCCTGATGCGTCCTGATTCGAGAGGGGGTACTTGCCGTGACCCGAGCAAGCACCCGTAAGCCGGGTGAGGCGGGCGGTGACGACCAGGCCGCCGTGCCGCGCCGGCTGCTGGAGCACGCCACGAAGCTGTTCGCCAAGAAGGGCTTCGACCGCACGTCCGTGCAGGAGATCGTCGAAGCCGCGGGCGTCACCAAGGGCGCGATGTACCACTACTTCGGCTCGAAGGACGACCTCCTCTACGAGATCTACGCCCGCGTCCTGCGCGAGCAGACCCGCCAGCTGGAGAGCGTCGCCTCGTCGAGCGCGCCGCTGCGCGAACGCCTCGCCGCGGCCGCGTCCGACGTCGTCGTGTCCAGCATCGACAACCTCGACGACAACACGATCTTCCTGCAGTCGATGCACCAGCTGTCGCCGGACAAGCAGAAGGCGGTGCGCGCCGAGCGCCGCAAGTACCACGAGCGCTTCCGCGGCCTGGTCGAGGAAGGCCAGGAATCGGGCGAGTTCCGCACGGACAAGCCGGCCGACGTCGTCGTCGACTTCTTCTTCGGCTCGGTCCACCACCTCGGGTCGTGGTACCGCCGCGGCGGGACGTTGTCGGCGCGCCAGGTCGGCGACCACTACGCGGACCTGCTGCTGGACGCCTTGCGGCCACCCGGGTGACGCTGCCCGTCCTCGACAAGCTGACCGGAGCGGAGCGAGAGCTGGTCGACGCGGCCCGTCGCGGCGACGCTTGCGTGACCGACGCCCCGGTGCGGGCCGTGGTGCTGCGCGAGCTGCTGCTCGGCCTCCGCGGCCCGGTGGACCCTCGCGGGGTACGGCTCGGGGGCGCCCGGATCGCCGGGACGCTGAACCTCGACCACGTCGAAGCGGGCACCGGCCTCGCGCTCGTCGAGTGCGTGCTCGTGAACGCGATCAGCGCGCGACACGCCCGGCTCCCGTGGCTCGACCTGGCCGGCAGCCGGATCGCCGGACTCGACGGCACCGCCGTCCGGATCGGCCACGACCTCGACCTGACCGGAGTCCGCGCGACCGGCTCCGGGGACTTCGGCGTGATCTGCCTGCGGGACGCCCGGATCGACGGCCTCGCCGTCTTCGCCCGCGCGGAGATCCACAGCGGCGACGGCCCCGCCCTGTACCTCGACGACCTCGAATGCCGGGCCGTCAAAGGCATCGGCCTGCGGGCGACCGGTGCCGGCGACAGCGGCGCGATCCGCCTGCTCGGGGCGCACGTGTCCCGAGAGGTCTTCCTGGGCGAAGCGGTGCTCGCCAACGAATCCGGGCCCGCGGTGCACGCCGACAGCGCGGTGGTCGACGGCGACCTGAACCTGGCCGGCGCCACGGTGACCGGCGCGCTCCGCCTGCTCGGGGCCCGGGTCGGCGGCCAGCTCGACCTCGGCGACGCCACGCTCGTGAACGACAGCGGCCCGGCCGTCGGCGCCGACCGCCTCCGGGCCGGCGGCCTGTACGCGACCGGGGTCGCTGTGACCGGGGCGTTCTCGCTGCTCGGCGCCCGGATCGAGGGGCAGGTCAACCTCGGCGGCGCGGTGCTCGCCCACCCCGGCGGCCGCGCGCTGAGCGCCGACAACGCCCGGATCGAAGGCAGCGTCCACGCCATCGGGCTGCGGGCGAGTGGAACGCTCAGCCTGATGGGCACCCAGGTGAGCGGTGAGCTCTACCTGACGGACGCCGAACTCGCCGGCGCCACCGGAGTGGCGTTGAGCGGCGACCGGCTCCGGGTGGACGGCGGCCTGCGCCTGACCAGGCTGACGGCGACCGGCACGGTCGACCTCGACGGCGCGCGCGTCGGTGGCCACGCGAACTTCGCAGGCGCCCGGGTCACCTCGGATGCCGGCCCTGCGCTGGACGCCGACGACCTGCACGTCGACGGTCCCCTGGACCTCGACGACGTGCGGCTGACCGGTGCGGGCCCCCGGGGTGCACTCGCCCTGAACCGCGCCGAGGTCGCCGGCCGGCTCGCTCTCGACAGCGCCGTACTCGCGAACGAGACCGGGCCCGCGCTGGTCGCCGAAGGGTGCCGAGTCCGGGAAAACGTGTGGTTGACCGAGCTACGGGCGGCCGGGACCGGCGAACCCGCCACGGTCAGCCTGCTGGGCGTCCGGATCGCGGGGCAGCTGAGCTTCACCGGCGCGGAGATCGTTTCCACCGATACCCTCGTGAGCCTCGAAGACGCCGTGGTCGACGGGCCGGTCTTGCTGCCCGCCTCGCTGCTCTCCGGCGGCTTGGCGGACCTCGACGGCTTCCGGTTCGGTTCGCTCGGTGACGTCACCTGGCGCGAGTGGCTGGACGTGATCCGCTCGCACACCGCCGCCTACCGGCCGGGGCCGTACCAGCGGCTGGCCGCGTCGGAACGAGCCGCCGGGCACGACGGCAACGCGCGCCAGATCCTCATCGCCCAGCAACGGGACCTGCAGCGGCGATCCCCCGAAGCGATCGGCGGCTGGCCGGCCCGGCGGTTCCACTGGCTGTGGGGCGCGTTGGCCGGGTACGGCTACCGGGCCCGCCGGACGGCGGCCGCGTTGCTGCTCGCCGTGGTCGCCGCCGGGGGACTGGGGCTCTGGGCCGGGCACGTCGGCGACGGGCGGCACCACGCTGCCGAGCGGACCGCGGACCTGACGGCCGCCGCCGGGACGCCGTGTACGACCGTGGAGCTGATCGGCGTCGGCCTGGATCGCGGGCTGCCGCTGTCGCCGGGGGTGCGCGGGCGGTGCGACCTCAACACCGGGATCACCGCGGGACAGGTCTTCACGGTGGCGATCTGGCTGGTGCAGGCCGCGATCTGGGCACTGGCCACGCTGGCGCTGGTCGGCTACACGGGGCTGGTCCGCAAGACCGGCTAGTGCTCCCGGAGGTGGTCCAGGAGGTGGGCGCTGACCTCGTCAGGGGCTTCCATCGCCATCCACTGGCTCGCGCCCTCGACGATCTGGAAGCGGTACTCCGCGTCGATGTGGTGGACCGTCAGCTCCGCGGCGCTCTGGCCGAGGTACGGGTCCTCGCTGCCCCACAGGTAGAGGGTCGGGACGGTGATGCGGCCGGCCGGGACGTCGAATACGTCGTTCGTCGCGCCGCGGTACCAATTCAGCGTCGCGGTCAGCGCGCCCGGTTCGGAAAGGCGGGCGACGGCGCTCTCGACGAATTCGGCCGGAATCCGCCGGTTGTAGACAGCGCGTAATTGCGCGGCTTCGTCGCGTAAGAGGAATTTCTCGGCTTTGCCGACGCCACGGCGGAAGAAGCGGATGTAGCCGAGGTCGTGGAACTGCCCGTCGTCGGTGGCGGCCGCGCGCTGCAGCGCCGACGGGTGCGGGGTGGAGAGCACGGTCAGCGACCGCAACCGGCTGGGATGAGCGGTGGCGAGCGCCCAGGCGACCATGCCGCCCCAGTCGCGCGCGACCAGGTGGAACCGGTCGGCGCCCTGGCTGTCGGCGAAGGCGAGGGCGTCGCCGACCAGGTGCTCGATCGAGTAGTGCTCGACACCGTCCGGACGCGCCTGCCGGGCGTACCCGCGCTGGTCGACGGCGATGGCGCGGTAGCCGGCCTCGCCGAGGGCGTGCAGCTGCTCGGTCCAGGCGTCGGCGAATTCGGGCCAGCCGTGCAGCAACAGGACCAGTTCGCCCGCTTCGGGCCCGGCCGCGAGGGCGCTGTGCCGATGACCGCCGACAACGACGGTCAATTCCTCCAAGGCGGCGGCCATACCGGCATCCGTCGGCGCGACGGCGAATTCCATGGCGCCCAGGCTAGATCGCGACGGGTGGGGAGAACCATGGGAAGAAGGGCATTTTTGCCTCCCTTTTGCGCTGGGGGTGTCCTGGCTCACAGAATTTTCGCTCAGATGAGCGAAAATGCGAGAAAAACTGAATAGTATTCACGAAATCGGGGGTTGATGCGCCCGGCGTGGGAGGCCGGTGGGTGGTGCGCCTCGGGTTCGCGGCCGGGTGGGTTTCACCTGTTCGGCGAGGTGACCTGCCCCAGCCGGGTCGGGCTCGCCGTTGCGTGGCGCCGTGCATGATCGGAGTGGTGCGGCCGGTCGGATGTCCGCTGGTGCGGGGTGGGCCGAGCGGCGGGTGGATTGCTGGTGAGGCGCACTCGCGACCGGGGTGGCGCTGTCGAGGCGGATGCTCGCTGGTCCGTGGATTGCGGCGAGGCGGCCTGGGAGGATGCTCGCTGGTCCGCTCATCCGGTCCACCGCCGCAAACCCCGGCGATCTCCCGGCCCCAGCCCCACCGAACCGGGTTTTACCCGGCTTCAGCCGCCGCCCGGCACCATCGGATCGTCAGGCGGCCGGCCGTGGGAACCGGGGGCCACGGCGCGGGGGGTGCCAGTGGACGGCGGCCGTCCGACATCGGAGACCCGCCGAACGGGTCGTCCGCGGCCGGGGCGGCGTGGTCTGCCATGGCGGGCCGGCCGGCGAACCGGACGCCACCCGTCGAACGTCGGCCTCCGCCTGAAGCCTGGCGTTCGGTGCGTCAAGCCCCCCAACGCCTCCGCGGGGGTGCTGCCGCCCGGCAGCACCCCCGCGGAGGCGAGAAGTGACGCTTGGGTCAAGCGGGCAGGTTCACCAGCTCCGCCAGCCGGGCCCGGTGCTTCCCCGGAGTCCCCAACGCCAGCTCGTCCGCCTTCGCGCGCTTCAGGTACAGGTGGGCCGGGTGCTCCCACGTCATCCCGATGCCGCCGTGCAGCTGGATCGCCTCCTCCGTCGCGTGGACCGCGATCGGCGAGACCCGCGCCTGCGCGACCGCCACCGCGATCGGCACGTCGGTGCCCGTCGCCAGCGAGTCCGCCGCGTAGCGCGCCGCCGCCCGGGCCAGCACCAGGTCCGTGTACAGGTTCGCCAGGCGGTGCTTCAGCGACTGGAACCCGCCCACCGGACGGCCGAACTGGTACCGGCCCTTCAGGTACGAAACCGTCTCGGTCAGCGCCCATTCGGCGACGCCGGTCTGCTCCGAAGCCAGGATCCCCGCGCCGGACAGCAGCGCTTCCTCCAGCGCCGAAGCCGCGTCCGGTCCCGAGGCCACCAGGACCGCCGGCGCGTTGTCGAGCACCACGTCGGCCACCCGGCGCGTCAGGTCGAACGACACCAGCTCGGTCACCGTCGCCGCCGAGGCTTCGACCACGTACAGGCCCGGCCCGTCCGGGCCCGCGGCCGGGACGACCAGCAGGTCCGCCACCGACGCGTCGGCGACCGTGCCCACCCGGCCGGACAGCTTGCCGTCGGCCGAAACGGTCACCGACGACGGGAAGCCCGCGCCCGGCGCCGTCGACAACGGCACGGCCAGCGCGCCGATCGCCGATCCCGCCGCCAGCCGGCGGACGAAGCCGCCCGCGCCCGCGCGGACCAGCGCCGTCGTCGCCAGCACGACGCTGCCCAGGAACGGCACCGGTGCGACGCTCCGGCCCAGTTCCTCGGCCACCACGGCGACCTCGCGGGCCGACGCGCCGTGCCCGCCCAGCTCCTCGGGCACCGCCAGCCCGGCCACGCCGACCTCGTCGGCCAGCGTGCGCCACAGCTTCAGGTCGTAACCCTCGGCCGTTTCGACGCGCGCCAGCAGCGCCTCGGGAGTGGCCTTCGCCTTGAGCAGGTCCCGGACGGAGGCTCGCAGATCTTCCTCGACGTCGGAATACAGCAGGTCGGTCATCGGGGGAGGTCCTTCCAGGCGACGTCCTTGTCGACGCGCGGCTCCGAGGGCAGCCCCAGCACGCGCTCGGCGATGATGTTGCGCAGGACCTCCGAGGTGCCGCCCTCGATGGAGTTCCCCTTCGCGCGCAGGTAGCGGTAGCCGGCTTCGCGGCCGGTGAAGTCGACGATCGCCGGGCGCCGGAACGTCCAGTCGTCGTACGCCAGGCCCTCTTCGCCGAGCAGCTCGACCTCCAGGCCGGTGAGCGCCTGGTTCAGCTCCGAGAACGCGACCTTCATGGCCGAGCCCTCCGGCCCGGGCGCGCCCGCGGTCAGCTGCTGGCGCAGCCGGGTGCCGGCCAGCCGCAGCGTCTCGGCCTCGACCCAGCGCTGCACGAGCCGGTCACGCAGCTCCGGCGTGCGCAGCTCGGGCCGCTCGCGCCAGGTCTTCGTGACGATGCCGATCAGCCCGCCTTCGCGCGGCTGCACGTGCCCGCCGATCGCGACGCGCTCGTTCATCAACGTGGTCTGCGCGACCTTCCAGCCCTCGCCGACCGCGCCGAGGCGCTGGGTGTCCGGGATCCGGACCTCGGTCAGGAACACCTCGTTGAACTCGGCCTCGCCGGTGATCTGGCGCAGCGGCCGGACCTCGACGCCCGGGGCGGTCATGTCGCACAGGAAGTACGTCATGCCCTGGTGCTTCGGCACGTCCGGGTCGGTGCGGGTGACCAGGATCGCCCACTGCGACTCGTGCGCGCCCGACGTCCACACCTTCTGGCCGGTGACGATCCAGTCGTCGCCGTCGCGCACCGCCCGCGTGCCCAGCGCCGCGAGGTCGGAGCCGGCGCCCGGCTCGGAGAACAGCTGGCACCACACCTCTTCGCCGGTCCACAGTGGACGCAGGAAGCGCTCGTGCTGCTCCGGCGTGCCGAACGCGAGGATGGTCGGCGCGGCCATGCCGAGGCCGATGCCGATCCGGCGCGGGTTGTTGTCCGGCGCGCCCGCTTCGGTGAAGACAGCGTCCACAACGGACTGCAGCGCGCGCGGCGCGTTCTGCCCGCCGAGGCCGGCGGGGAAGTGGATCCACGCGAGGCCGGCGTCGAACCGGGCCCGCAGGAAGTCCATGCGGTCGGTCGACGCGGGGTCGTGCGAGGCGAGGAACTCGGTCGCCTGGCGGGTCAGGTCTTCGGCCGTGACAGTCACTTCGCGCCCTCCGAGAGGTACTTCTTCAGCTCACGCCGGGCCAGCGACCGCTTGTGGACCTCGTCCGGCCCGTCGGCCAGGCGCAGCGTGCGGTTCCCGGCCCACATCGCGGCCAGCGGGAAGTCCTGGCTGACGCCGCCCGCGCCGTGCACCTGGACGGCCTTGTCGAGGATCCACTCGACGGTGATCGGCGTCGAGATCTTGATCGCCTGGATCTCGGTGTGCGCGCCCTGGTTGCCGACGGTGTCCATCAGCCACGCCGTCTTGAGCACGAGCAGCCGCTGCTGCTCGATCTTCACGCGCGACTCGGCGATCCAGTCCTGCACGACGCCCTGCTGCGCGATCGGCTTGCCGAACGCCTCGCGCGAGATCGCCCGGCGGCACATCAGCTCCAGCGCGCGCTCGGCCATGCCGATGGCGCGCATGCAGTGGTGGATGCGGCCCGGGCCGAGCCGGGCCTGGGCGATCGCGAAGCCGTCGCCCTCACCGGCGATCAGGTTCTCCACCGGCACGCGGACGTCCTCGAAGAGCACCTCGGCGTGGCCGCCGTGGTCGCTGTCGTCGTAGCCGAAGACGTGCATGCCGCGCTTGACCGTCAGGCCCGGGGCGTCGCGGGGGACCAGGATCATGCTCTGCTGCTTGTGCGGCGCGGCCTCCGGGTCGGTCTTGCCCATGACGATGAAGATCTTGCACGCGGGGTTCATCGCGCCGGAGATGTACCACTTGCGGCCGTTGATCACGTACTCGTCGCCGTCGCGGCGGATGCTGGTCTCGATGTTGCGGGCGTCGGAGGAGGCGACGTCCGGCTCGGTCATCGCGAACGCGGAGCGGATCTCGCCGTTGAGCAACGGTTCCAGCCACTGCTTCTGCTGCTGCTCGTTGCCGAACATCGAGAGCACTTCCATGTTCCCGGTGTCCGGGGCCGCGCAGTTGACCGCGGTCGGGGCGAGCCGGATGCTGCGGCCGGTGATCTCCGCCAGCGGCGCGTACTGCAGGTTCGTCAGGCCCGCGCCGTGCTCGCCGGGGAGGAAGAAGTTCCACAGGCCGCGCTTGCGGGCCTCGGCCTTGAGCTCGTCCATGACCGGCGGGATGGCCCACGGGTCGTCGCGTTCGGCCAGCTGCCGCTCGAACACCGGCTCGGCGGGGTAGATGTGCGAGTCCATGAACTCGAGGAGCTTCCCGCGCAGCTCCTCGGTCTTCTCGTCGAACGCGAAGTCCATTTACTTCTCCTCTTTGAGAATCTCGTTGCCGTGCGTGATGAGCAGCGGGACGCCGGCCCCGACGCCCTCGAAGCCCGCTCCGACCGTCTGGCCCTTGCTGTGGCGGTAGTGGATGCCTTCCAGGATCACGGCGAGCTTGAAGAACGCGAAGCTGACGTACCAGTCGAGCTGCGCTACGTCCCGGCCCGAGCGTTCGGCGTAGCGGGCGACGACCTGGTCGGTGGTCGGGTAGCCCGGTGCCGAGCTGGCGTTGGACACGAACTGCAGCGACACCTTGTCGCGCTCGGCGTAGGCCACCAGCAGCGCGAGGTCGGTCAGCGGATCGCCCAGCGTCGACATCTCCCAGTCGAGCACCGCCGAGATGGTGTCGTTCTTGTCGACCAGGACGTTGTCGAGCCGGTAGTCGCCGTGGATGATCGACGGCTTGCCGGACACCGGGACGGTCGCGGCGAGCCGGTCGTGCAGCTCCTCGATGCCGTCCAGGTCGCGGCTGCGCGAGGCGTCGAGCTGCTTCTTCCAGCGTCGCAGCTGCCGTTCCAGGAAGCCCTCGGGACGGCCGAAGTCCCCGAGCCCGACGGCGGCCGGGTCGACGGCGTGCAGGTCGACGAGCGTGTCGACCAGCGCGTCGGCGATGACCCGGGTGCGGGCCTCGCCGAGCTCCGCGAGCTCCTCGGCACTGCGGTAGGGCGTACCCTCGACGAAGCTCATGACGTAGAACTGCGCGCCGACGACGTCGGCGTCCTCGCAGAGCAGGATCGCTTCGGGCACCGGCACGGCGGTGTCGCGCAGGCCGGAGATCACCCGGAACTCGCGGGTCATGTCGTGCGCGGTGGGCAGCACGTGCCCGAGCGGCGGGCGGCGCACCACCCAGCGCGACCGGCCGTCGCTCACCACGTAGGTGAGGTTCGACCGGCCGCCCTCGACGACGTCCGCGGTCAGGTCCCCGGCGACCAGGCCGGGCCGGTGCGCGTCCAGGTGGGCACGCAGGCGGTCCAGGTCGAGTCCTGGCGGGTTCATCCAGCCTCCTCAAGCATGTTGCGAGGGAGCATACCGACTAGTCGGTATGACGTACAGAGTGCACCGGGAAGCGTCACTTTCGCGGGGAAAGTGACGCTTCCCGGATGGCATCACGCCAGGAAACGCGTCACCCACTCGGCGACGCAAGCGGGCTTCGCCTCGCCGTCGATCTCGACGGTCCACTTCGACACCGCCTGCTTGCCGCCGGGGATGTCGGTGACCTCCACCAGCTCGGCCCCGGCGCGCACCTTCGAGCCGACCTTCACCGGCTGCGGGAAGCGGACCTTGTTGAGGCCGTAGTTGATGCCCATCTTGATGCCGTTGACCTTGTAGATCTTCGGGCCGAACGCCGAGAGGAGCGACAGCGTCAGGAAGCCGTGGGCGATGGTGCCGCCGAACGGGCCCGCGGTCGCCATCGGCTCGTCGACGTGGATCCACTGGTGGTCGTCGGTGGCGTCGGCGAACAGGTTCACCCGGTCCTGGGTGACCTTCAGCCACTCGCTGTACCCGAGGTGCTCGCCGACCGCGGCGGCGAAGGCGTCCAGGTTCTCGAATTCGCGCATCGGCCTCAGTCCTTCGGTCCGCCGGCGGCGTAGATGACCTGGCCGGAGATGAACCCGGCGCCCTCGCTGACCAGGAACGAGGCCAGGTTCGCGATGTCGTCGGGCGTGCCGACGCGCTGCACCGGGATCTGCGTCGCGGCCGCGGCCTTGAAGTCCTCGAAGCCCATGCCGAGGCGCTCGGCCGTCGCGGCGGTCATGTCGGTGGCGATGAACCCCGGCGCGATCGCGTTGGCGGTGACGTTGAACTTGCCCAGCTCGATGGCGAGGGTCTTGGTGAAGCCCTGCATGCCGGCCTTCGCGGCGGAGTAGTTGACCTGGCCGCGGTTGCCCAGCGCCGACGTGCTGGAGAGGTTGACGATCCGGCCGTACTTCTCCTGGGTCATGTACTTCTGCACCGCGCGAGTCATCAGGAACGAGCCCTTGAGGTGCACGCCGAGCACGGAGTCCCAGTCCTGCTCGGTCATCTTGAAGATCAGGTTGTCGCGGGTGATGCCGGCGTTGTTGATCAGCACGACGGGCGGGCCGAGCTCATCGGCGACGCGGGTGACGGCGGCCTCGACCTGTTCGGCGTCACTGACGTCCAGGGCGACCCCGACGGCCTTGCCGCCCTTGGCGACGATGGCTTCGGCACCCTGCTTGACGCCGGCCTCGTCCAAGTCCAGCAGCGCGACGGCGAAGCCGTCATCGGCCAGCCGCGCGGCAACGGCGGCACCGATGCCGCGGCCGGCACCGGTGACCACGGCGACACGGGAAGGGGAATCGGTCACGGAGGACCTCCTCGTCGTTGAGAAGCGGGTTCGCTTGAGCCTACTAAGCGGTTGGTCACCGAGCCTACGGCTTCGGCCCGGTTTTCCGGTGCCAACGTACGCAGGATTCCGCTCGGCCGCCCGGCCCGCGCGGGTTTGCCGAGGAAGCCCGGGGTGCGGCCCGGCGCCGGTGGCCAAGGTCACACGGCGCGCTCATTCCTCCAGCGCGGCGGCCGAGGCTGCCTTGCGCGTGCTCCTGGGCGACGTCGTCGGCCGAGAGACAGGAGAAGGTCGCGCCCGCCCATGCGCGCCGGGCGGTACCGCACCGCGTCCTGAACCAGGGGGTCGAGGTCCTCCTTCGTCAGGTGTCCGGCCGGCCTCGATGCTGCCTCGCACCTCTGCGAAAGGCTGGTCCGGTGCTTCCCCGATCACCTCGTCCGGGTGCCTCCCGAGGTGATGTCGGCCGGGGTCAGCGCCCGGTTCCACACCACGACGTCGTCGACGCCGCCGGGCCAGAAGTCGCTGTGCCGGCCGCCCGATACCGCGCGGCCGATCGCTAGTGGGCCGGGTGCCGCGTCGCCCGTGAGCTGGGTCCACGTCTTGGCCTGCGCCACGCCGTCGACGTACAGCACGTAGGTGCCGGCGTCGGCGTCGTGCACGCCGGTCAGGTGGTACCAGCGCCCGGCTTGCGGCGCCGCGTCCGACAGGGCTCTGCCCGAGCTGGTCGAGAACGCCAGGCGGTCGTCGGCGGCCGAATACTGGAGGTAGAACCCGCTGCTCGGGTCGCCGTCCTGGCTGACCGCGGTCGCCCACGAACCCGTGTGGTCCAGCCGGACCCACGCGCTGACCGAGTAGTTGCCGGTGGTGTCCAGGACGGGCCCGCTCGTCTGCGCGTACTGGCTCGACCCGTCGAGCTGCAGCGCCGTGCCGGTCACGCCGGGAACCCAGGCGGGGGAGCCGGTCAGGGTGGCGTCGTGGGACCCGGCGGTGTCGTGGGCGATCGCGCCGGCGCCCTCGTCGAGTCGCCAGGCGCCGACCGGGTCGTGCCGGCCGGCCGGGTGGGCGACCTGGACGTTCTGCCGCTGGTGCGTGGTTTTCGTGCCGCCGGCGGGGCCGCGGTAGGACGCTTTCGCGATCAGCGTCGCGGCGCTGCCCGGCTCGGCGCCCGCCGGGGCGGTCAGGGTGTAGCGCCACGTCCGGGCCTGGCCGGGCGGGATCGCGGCGGCGGGCGCGCCGGCGGGGGTGGCCGACCAGCCGTCCGGTAGGGCGAGGCTCACCCTCGGGGCGATGAGCGGGCTTCGGCTCGTGTTGGTCACCGTGACGTCGAGCGGTGTGCTGCGGTCGACCGTCACGACACCGTTGGCGTTGGCCGGCCCGACGGCGATCCGGGCGTCCGGGCTCGACGGCGTCCACGACTGGAACTCGGTGACGCCGACGAAGGCACCCGGCGGGTTGGTGAACACGAGCCGGACCTTGCTGGTGGTCAGCGTGGGGAACGTGATGCGGTTGACGCCGTTGCCGACCGGGCTCGCCGGCGCGCGGACCTGGCCGGGCACCTCCTGCCAGGCCGAGCCGGTCCAGTACTCGAGGCGGTAGGCGGCGGCCGGCTTGACCCCGCCGCCGTCGTCGTAGCCGTGCCAGCGGATGTCGGAAACCGGTGTGGGGGCGCCGAAGTCGACGCCGTAGAAGTCGCTGGCGTTCGGTGAGGCGTAGTTGGTCCAGCGGGTGTTTTCCGGCACCTCGTTGTACCAGACCTTGCCGTCGAGGGCGTTCCACGCGTTGTCGTAGGTCCAGGTGTAGGAGGTGATCGGCCGGGGGTAGCCCGTGCGCAGCGGGTTGGCGGCGTCGTTGACGAGGTCGTCGGACGGGGGGAGGAGGGGACGGCCGACGTCGATGGTGGTGTCGCGCAAGGTCGTGGAGTGCCGGACGAGCTTCCCGTCGAGGTAGAGGTTCATCCCGGCGCCCTGCCCGTAGTGCTGGCCGTCGCGGTCCCACAGCACGGTGACGTTGTGCCCGTGGTAGGGCACGTTCTCGGCGGCGAAATGGTCCCATGTGGACGGTGTGAGCGGCCGGATCGCCAAGGTGTCGCCGGTTTGCGGGCGGAGGCCGATCAGTCCGGAAAGGACGAGGTCGGTGTAGGTGGAGTGGTTGTAGTCCTCGCTGTGGCCGGCGCCGTCGTAGATCCACGCGTCGCGGTCCGGGTCGTGGGCCTCGGCGACGTACGGTTTGCCGTTCTTGGTCTGGGTCTTCGCGTACGTGGCCAGCGCCTTCGCGTAGTCGTCCCGGGAGATCGTGGCCTGCGCGGGGTAGTCGTCGAGCAGGTTCGCCATGCCGGTGAGGGTCTGCGAGGTGGCGAAGGGCCAGCTCGGTCCGTCCCAGCGGCAGCAGTTGCCGGCGTCCTTCATGAAGAACGGGCTGCGGCGCTCGGCGGTGGTCGGGCCGTAGGTGCTCGCGAACCCGCTGGGGTCGAGCAGCTGGGACCACGCCGTGCTGTCGGCCGGTTGGGCGGCGCCGAACATCCAGGGGAGGTAGCCGATCTGCTCGCGGCTGCCGGACAGCCGGTGGCTCGGGTTGTCGTCGCGGGCCATGGCGTAGTAGAAGCCGCGTTTCGGGTCCCACAGCCATTTCCGCAAGGCGGTCTTGAGCTGGGCGGCGCGCTGGGCGTACTCGGTGGCGAGCCGGTGGTCGCCGGTGGAGTCCGCGATCCTGCTGATCGCGACGGCGTCGCCGTACTGGTAGGAGTTGAGCGTCGGCCGGTACCCGGCACCGCCGTGGTACGGGTTGGGTGACTCGTAGGACGAGGCGGAGAACTCCATGGCGTCCCACACCGGGACCGACCAGTAGAGGCCCAGGTCGGGGTTGTACTGCTTGTCCCAGCCGCGGTACTGGCGCACGAGGGCCGGGAGCAGTTCGCGCAGCGGCGTGAAATCGCCGGTCACCTGGGCTTGGCCGTAGGCGGAGGTGGCGAGCCAGACGCTGTACTCGTGCGCCCAGTCGGTGGTGTCGGCGTTGACGTCCTCGGTGGCGGGCTTGGCGCCCGCGCCGGGGCCGGTGAGCCAGAACTTGAGGTAGTCCTGGCTGTAGCCGGGATCGCGCAGCCAGCGTCCCTCGGTCAGCTGGTGTCCGGCGGCGGCGTTGATCGCCTGGTAGGGCGCGGCGTACCCGCAGCAGTCGAGGAACTCCGTCGAGATCCAGCCGTCGGCGGGGTTGGTGTAGCGCAGGTGCTCCTTGAAGACGCGCCAGCGGTAGTAGTAGACGCTCTGCATCGTGGCGTCGGGCAGGTCCACGAACGGGATGTTCGTTTCGTACCAGGCAGGATCGGCGTAGCCGGCGAGGGCGGAGGCGTGGTCGAGGAAATGCGTCCCCGTCGCCGCCACCGGTGCCGGGCGGTCCCCGGGTGCCGCGCCGGCGACGCCGGAGAGCGCGACCTGGGCAGCGAGGCAAGCGGTGGCCAGCCAGCCGATCGCGCCGGGTCCGCGCCGGTTACGTCTCCACGACAGCTGCCTGCGCATCGAGCCTCCCGAGAGCTTTACAACGTTGTAAAACACAGACTCGACCACTATCGCTCAAGAAGACTCAAAAAGGAACACTCCGATGGCGAAGCTGTCCGCGAGCACTAGGCCATCTCGGTGTCCGGGCTGTCGGTGAACGCCCGGACGAACGAAGACACGCAGACCTCCGGAGTTCGCAGCGACGCGACGATGTGCCCGTCGATGCTCAGCGGCGGGTCGAGCGGCACCGCGCGGACCCGGCGCGCGGCGAACCCGGCCAGTTGTTCCGCCGTCAGCAGCGTCCAGGACCCGTGCCCGCCGCCGATCTCGATGAGGACGGTGAGGACCGAGCCGCCCGACCGTCCCGTCGCCCCCGGGCCGGCCCGGTGCAGGGCCGAGGTGACCGCGTCGTGCGACGCCGGATCCTCCTCACGGGCGGGCAGGCGCAGGTCGGCTCGGTCCAGGTTGGTCAACGACACCGCCGGCAGGCCGGCCGCCGGGTGCTCGTCGGACACCACGGCCAGCAGCGACTCGGACCACGCGCGCACCACCCGGACGCCGTCCGCCTCCACCTGACCCCGCACCAGCGCCAGGTCCAGCTCGCCGCCCCGGACCGCCGCGAGCCGGGCGGGAACCGGCAGGTCCACGAGCGACACCTGAGCGGGCCGGACCTCGTCGAGCAGGAGCTCCGCGGCGCGTTCCAGCCGCGCGGTCAGGCCTGGCGCGACACCGATCCGCAGGTGGGCGGCGGGTTCTCCGGCGACCACGCGCACGCGCGCCGCGGCGGCGAGCGTCTCCCGGGCGGCCTCCAGGACGCGTACACCGGCCGGGGTGAGCCGGACGTGCCGCGGCGAGCGGTCGAACAGCCGGATGCCGAGGTCCCGTTCGAGCCGCGCGATCTGGTGGCTCACCGCCGGCTGCACGATGTCGAGCCGCTCGGCGGCCCGGCCGAAGTGCAGCTCCTCGGCAACGGTCACGAAGTACCGCAGCGCGCGCAGTTCCACGGCCCCTCCCCAGCACCGCCACGATGACAAAAAGTGATCGCTGAGCAGTCTAGGTGGGTCTGGTTCCGCCGGGCGCCTCCGGCTGGGATGGAGGCATGCACATCGGCACCGGCTTGATCAGTCCCCCGTCCCCGTCCGAGGTGGTGGCCGCGGCGGCCGACGCCGCCGACCGCGGCCTCGACAGCTTCTGGACCAACCAAAACCCCGGCGGGTGGGACCCCCTGACCCTGCTGGCCTCCCTGCGCCGCCGGCCGGCCGAGGTCGGCACGGCCATCGTCGCCACCTACCCCCGCCACCCCGTGACCACCGCGACCGAAGCACTGACCGTCCAGGCCGCCGCCGGCGGTCTCACCCTGGGCGTCGGCCCCAGCCACGCCTGGTACGTCCAAGACCAGCTCGGTCTCCCGTACACCTCCCCGTTGCGGCACACCCGCGAATACCTCACCGTGCTGCGCCCCCTGCTGCGCGGCGAACCCGTGCGGTTCGACGGCGAGTTCTTCACCGTCGACACCCGTCTCGAGATCACCGCCCCGGCACCCGCCCTCCTGCTGTCGGCGCTCGGTCCACGCATGCTCGAGCTGGCCCACGACCTCGCCGACGGGGTGGCCGCCGCCTGGGTCACGCCGGACATGGTGGCCGAGCACATCGCCCCGCGCGCGGCCCCCGGCGCGCGCATCGTGGCCCAGGCCGTCACCCTGCTCAGCCCGGACCCCGACCGCGCCCGCGGCGACTTCGCCGGACAGCTCGCCGCGGTCGGCCGGATGCCCGCGTACCGCGCATCACTCGACCGCGCGGGACTCGCCGGCCCCGCCGACACGCTGGTCATCGGCGACGAGACAACCGTGACCGACGCGGTGAAGCGCTATCAGGACGCCGGGGTGACCGACTTGATCGTCGTTCCCCTCAACGACCGGAGCCGCACACTGGACCTCCTGCGCACCTGAACCGGCTGCGCTGACCACCCGAACCACACACGCGAGCCCATGCCGGGCGGGTACCGGATTTCCCGGCATGGGCCCGGTGACGACCTCGAGCGCGACACCGCGACTCTGCGTCAACTCACGAATTTGATGGACTCATCGAGAAATTTCGCCTGGTACAGATCCGATTGCTGCCCGTTGGCGGTGAACAGGTCCGAGGTGCTCTTGTAGTTGACGTTGGTGAACACCCGGACGTTGTGGTCCGTGAGGTTTCGCGCCGACCTGGCGTTTTGCCAGACGCACAGCCCGCTGCCGGTTCCGCTTCCACGGAACTCGTAGCAGGACGGCTGGTTCGGACCGAGGTTGGGAATGTCGCCGACGGCGAAGTCGGACACCGCCCCGCCGGACACGCCCGTCGGGTAGTAGAACAGGCAGAACTCTCCGGACTCGCAGATGCCGTTGCGCGCGGTGCCCGCGTGGGCCGTGCCGGCCAGGGGTATCGCCAACCCGACGACGGCGCCGGCCACGGCCACCAGCCTGGCTGTCCTCGAGCCGCCGGAGCGGCGCACCTTCGTGCTGGTTCCCATCTGGATCTCCCTCTCGTCACCACGTGTTCCTTGACGACGGAAGCCTCGCAGTGGTCGCTGCAGCCGCACTGCAGTCTTACGGAAAGTAGCTGGTCGGAGGTACGATCCAGCCAGGGAGGGGGGCGTTGGCATGCCCGATGTTCGGTTCGGTGTACTCGGACCCGTCGCCGGCTGGCGTGGGACGGACGCGGTCGAGATGGGGTCCGGCAAGTGCCTCCGAGTGCTCGGGATACTGCTGCTGCACGCGAACCATCGGGTGGAGCGCGAGGAGATCATCGAGGGCGTCTGGGGCGGGAATCCGCCGAGAAGCGCGGTGAACCTCGTCCAGAAGTACGTCGGCGACGTGCGCCGGTCCCTGGCGCTGGACGACGGCTCGCTGCAGACCGTGGGCACCGGGTACCTGCTGCGCGTGGCCGCCGACCAGCTCGACAGCGTCCAGTTCACCTCCGGGCTCGTGCGGGCGCGGGAGAAGAAGAGCGACGGTGACCTGGCCGCGGCCAGGCAGCACCTCGCCGGCGCGATGGCGCTGTGGCGCGGACCTGCCTTCGCCGGCATCGACACCCCCGCGGCAGCCACCGAACGGGCCCGGCTGGACGACTACCGCGCCGGCGCGCTGGAAGACCTCGCCGAGCTCGATCTGCTGCGCGGGGAGCACGCACCGGCGATCCCCGAGCTGTCCCGGCTCGCGGCCGAGCACCCGTACCGCGAACGCGCGCGTGAGCTGCTGATGGTCGCGCTCTACCGCAGTGGCCGCCAAGGGGATGCCCTCGCCGTCTTCGACGAGATCCGGCGGCTGCTGGCCGATGAGCTCGGCGCCAGTCCCGGGCACGGTCTGCAACGCGTCCACGCCCGGATCCTGCGCGCGGACCCCGCGCTCGGCTCGACCCCCGCGAAGGAAATCCGGCCGCTGCCCGCGGACATTCCCGCTGCGCAGCGCAATTTCCTTCCGCGCGATCTCCCGTACTTCGCGGGGCGAAACGACGAGCTCGCCAGGTTGACGGTGTCGGCGGACGACCGGGCCACCGTTCACACCGTGGACGGGATGGCGGGCGTGGGCAAGACCGCGTTCGCTGTCCACGCCGGTCACCTGCTGGCCGAGCGGTTCCCGGACGGTGCTCTCTTCGTCGATCTGCAGGGGCACAGTGCGGGGAAGACGCCGCTGACCGTCGAAGAGATCCTGAACGTCCTCCTCGGACAGCTCGGAGTCACACCGGGCGGGGACGTCCGGGCACAGTGGCGGGCGAAGACCGCGGCGCTGCGGCTCCTGGTCGTTTTCGACAACGCTGTCGACGAGACGCAGGTGGTGCCACTGCTGCCGACCGGGCCCAGCCTGGTGATCGTGACGAGCCGCGCGAGACTGCTGGAGCTGGACGGTGCGCGGCCGCTGTCCCTGACCGTTTTGGCGGAGGCCGAGGCCGAGGCGTTCTTCACGCACTTGGTGGGCGCCGACCGCGCGAGCGCCGAGCCTGAGGCCGTGGCGCAGATCGTCCGGCTGTGCGCCGGCCTGCCGCTCGCGCTCCGGCTGTCCGGAGCAAGGCTGGCGCACCGCACGACCTGGCCGATCGCGCACCTGTCCGCGCAGCTGGCCCGCGCGCGCCGCCGGCTGCCGAAGCTGTTC
This sequence comes from Amycolatopsis camponoti, assembly GCF_902497555.1. Lineage (NCBI taxonomy): Bacteria > Bacillati > Actinomycetota > Actinomycetes > Pseudonocardiales > Pseudonocardiaceae > Amycolatopsis > Amycolatopsis camponoti. The sequence continues at coordinate 2,947,935 of NZ_CABVGP010000001.1, forward strand.
ACCGACCGCGAGGTGGCACTGGCGTTCCGCATGTCGCACGAGCAGCTGTCCCCGATCGACCAGCAGCTCTTCGCCGCACTGGGCCGGCACCCCGGCGCCGACGCGGACACCGCCGTCCTGGCGGCGATGATCGGAGTGCCGGACGGACGGGCCGACGAAGCCCTGCAGCGGCTGGTCGACGTCCACCTGGCCGAGGAACCGGCACCCGGCCGGTACCGGCAACACGACTTGCTGCGGCAGTTCGCCCGCGGCATGTCGGACGACCCGCGCATGACCGAGAAGATGCTCGACCACTACCTGACGGCCATCACGGAGGCAGCGGCCTGCATCGAGGAGAACGGCCCGGGGACGGGGGCCGCGCGGGCCTGGCTGATGGCCGAGCGCGCCAACGTCCTGGCGGCGACCCGCTGCGCCGCGGCCGAAGGGCAAGGCGGCTATGCGTGGCAGCTGGCGATCTCCCTCTGGCACGTCCTGGGTCGCGACCTCGCCGGTGACTCGATCGAACTGCTCGAGCACGGCCTGGCGGCCGCGCGAGAGACGGCCGAGGGCGGCGAGGACCTGCTGCGCACGTTGCTGGCGCTGGCCCACTGGTCCGCCGGCCACACCGCCCGCGCCTACGACCTGCTGACCACGTCGGCCATGCAGCGCGCGCACACCGAATCGCACGCGCACACCCTCGCCCTGCTCGCGTTGATGCACCTGCACCGAGGCGCGCACACCCAAGCCGCGCAGCACGCGCAGGCGGCCTTCGACGAGCTCGCGGAGCTGGCCGAGCTGTCCCCGCTCGGCATCGACGCCAAGATCATCACGCACTGGACCCGGGGCGTCGTCCGGTGGCTGGAAGGCTCGCCCGAGACGGCACTGGCCCACCTGCGGACGGCCTACGCGCTCTGCGGCGACCTGGGCCAGCTCAGCCCCAACGACCACGTGCTCACGGCGCTGGCGCGATGTCTCATCGAGCTGAGCGCCGCCGACGAAGCCCTCGACCACCTTCGCCGGGCCCGCGAACTTCGCCGGCGGATCGGGGACCGGGCCGGGGAAGCGGAAGCGCTGACTCTCATCGGAACAGCGCACCGCGCGATGGGAGATGCCGGCCGTGCCCTGAAATCCCAGCGGACGGCCATGATCCTGCTCGACGACGGCTCTCGGCTGCGGGTTTACGCCCGCCTCGAACTCGGCCGCACGCTCGCTGATCTGGGGAACGGGACCGAAGCTGTTCGGCAGCACGAGCTCGCCCTCGCCGTCGCGGTGCGCGGTGGTCACCTCCGCGAACAGGCTCAGGCGCATGACGAACTCGCCCGTACCTACGCGGGTGACAATCCCGGAGAGGCCCGAAAACACCGGCAGGCCGCCGCGGACCTGGCCGTCCGACTCGGCCTGACGTGTCCGAAACCGCTTCCTCACCTTCGTCCCGCCGGCTGGTGAAACACCAAGCCCGCGCGGTCGAACCCGTGGTCGTCGGCTCGCTCAGAGCCGCGCGCGCGAGAGGATGCCGCGGATGAGGACGTCGAGCGACCAGGCGAACCTCTGCTCGCCGGTGCCGGACATGATCTCGGTCCGCGCGGCGTGGACGCGGGGGTACTCGTTCGCCGGAGCGCGGTTGATCGCCTGGGCGACGGGGCCGTCCGGTGCGGCCGGGTCCGAGCCGTGTGCGTGTTCGGCGGCGACCGCGGTGACGAACATGGTCAGCATGTCGATGGCCCAGGCCGCATTCGCCTGGTCGACGCCGGCTTCCGCGAGGATTTCCAGAAGGGCTTCGGCGATGCGCAGTGCGTTGGGTCCCACGGCGGTGGTCCGGAAGGCCATCAGGGCGACAGCCGGGCTGCCCAGCAGGACTTCGGCGTAGGAGCGGAGGAGCGCTTCGAGCCGGTCGCGCCATGAGCCCGCGGCCCCGCCGACCTCGACGGCTTCCAGCGCGCGGTCGAGCACGAGCGCCTGGAGTTCGGTCAGGTCGTTGACGTAGGCGTAGAGCGAGGCCGGGCCCGTGTCGAGGACCTTCGCGATCTTGCGGAGGCTCATGGCCCCGCCGTCTTCCGCGGTGATCTGACGCAGCGCCTCCTCGACGATCGCGTCGCGGCTCAGCGGCGGTTTCGCCGGTCGGGTGCGGCGGCTCTGGACCTCTGGGGCGCCGAAGGGATCACGCGGGGGCACCGGCAAACGCTATTCGTCGCGAACCCTGTTCGTCAACTTGACGAACAGGGTTCGTCACGAATACCGTTCGTCAGGTGGCCGCCGCGGTGCCCGCCACGGAAACGCTCTCCATCAGGAAGGGGTGAATCAGCATGTCCACCCGCACTATCGCCATCGTGGGCGCGGGCCTGAGCGGTCTCGTCTGCGCCCGGATCCTCCAGCGGAACGGAATACCCGTCACCGTCTACGAAGCGGACGCCACACCGGATTCCCGGCAGCAGGGCGGCTCGCTCGACATTCACGAGGACAGTGGGCAGATCGCGCTCGAGGAAGCCGGCCTTTACGAGGAGTTCCGCGCTCGTACGCACGTCGGCGGCGAGGATATGCGCCTGCTCGACAAGACCGGGCGGGTGCACATCGACACGCGCGAACCGGCCGGCGGCCGTGGCCGGCCGGAAATCGACCGGACGGAACTGCGGCAGCTGCTCGTCGAGTCGCTGAAGCCGGGCACGATCGACTGGGGGCGCAAGGTCGTCGCCGCGCGGCCCGTCACGGCGGGACACGTACTCGAGTTCGCGGACGGCTCCGCGCTCCGCGCCGATCTCGTCGTCGGCGCGGACGGCGCGTGGTCGAGGATCCGGCCCCTGCTGACTCCGGAGAAGCCCGGCTACACCGGGATCACCCTGGTCGAGATGCGCCTGACCGACGCGGTGGCCGAACACCCGGACGCGCTCGCGCTCACCGGCCGGGGGAACTTCTTCGCGCTGTCGGACAACAGGTACATCGGCGGGCACGGCGGGAACACCATCGCGTTCGGCTGCGGCCTGCGCGTCCCCGAGAACTGGGTCGCCGACAGCGGTATCGAGTGGCGCGAACCGGAATCCGTTCGTGCGGGGCTGCTGCGCGAGTTCCCCGACTGGGCCCCGGCCCTGACCGACCTGATCCGCGAGTGCGATGACGGCGCCCTCTGGCCCCGGCCGATCTACGCGCTGCCGACCGGTCTCACCTGGGAGCGGGTTCCCGGCGTGACCCTGGTCGGCGACGCCGCGCACCTCATGTCGCCGTTCGCGGGCGAAGGCGCCAACATCGCGCTGATCGACGGCGCCGACCTGGCCCGGGAGATCCTCGGCAGTCCCGACGTCGAAACCGCACTCACCCGCTACGAGAACACGATGTTCCCGCGCGGCGCCAAAGCGGCCGCGGCGTCGCAGAAGGGTCTCGACCTGATGTTCGTCGACGGCCGCCCGAGGAAGATGATCATGTTCTTCAAGGGTATGTCGGTCTTGTCGACGCTGACCAAACCGTTCGAGCGCCTTTTCGCCGGCACGAACAAGGAGAACAAGAAATGACGACCGGTCGGCTGGACGCGAACTGACGCTGGGCGCCGTGGAACTGACGGTCGCCTCCCAAGGACACCGCGCACCTCGTCGGCGTCGACTACCCGATCCGCTCGGCGATGGGAACCGAGACCGGACCCCGCCGTCAGTCTCGGTACCCGGAACTAGCGTCGGGGGAGACCGAAGGGTGGGGTGCATGCGGGCGCAGTCCGACGAGGTGGCGCTGTCGACCGGCCGCCGCGCGTGGACGGTCGGCGTGATGTGCACCGCGGTCGGCCTGGTGATCGCCATGGTGACGATCGTGAACGCGGCGCTGCCCGCGCTGGCCGCCGACACCGGCGCGAGCCAGGCCGAACAGACTTGGATCGTCGACGTCTACACGCTGGTGCTGGCCGCGCTGGTGCTGCCGGCCGGCGCGCTGGGCGACCGGCACGGCCGCCGCGGCGTGCTCGTCGCCGGCCTGCTCGTGTTCGCCGCCGGCTGCGCCGCGCCGGTCTTCCTGGACACGTCGGCGTGGATCATCGCGGCCCGGGCCGTCACCGGGCTCGGCGCGGCGATGATCATGCCGGCCACGCTGTCGATCATCACCGCGAGCTTCTCGCCGGAGCGGCGCGGCCGGGCCATCGGGACCTGGGCCGCGGTGGCCGGCGTCGGCGGGCTCGGCGGGCTGGTGCTCGCCGGGGTGCTGCTGGAGCACTTCTCGTGGCATTCGGTGTTCCTCGGGCCGGCGGTGCTGTCCGTGGTCCTGGTGGCCGCGAGCCTGACGGTGCCGACGTCGCGCGACCGCCACCCGCACGCGTTCGACGTCGTCGGCGCGGTGCTCAGCGCCCTCGCGATCGGCGCGGTGGTGTTCGGCATCCTGCGCGTCGCCGATCTCGGCTGGGGCGACGGAACCGTGCTCGGGTCGATCGCGGGCGGGCTGGTGCTGGGCGCGCTGTTCACCGGGTACGAGCTGCGGCACGCGTCCCCGCTGCTGGACGTCCGGCTGTTCGGCAACGCGGCCTTCGCGGCCGGGTCGGTTTCGGTGACCGTGCAGTTCACCGCGGCGTTCGGGATGTTCTACGCGCTGGCGCAGTACCTGCAGCTGGTGCAGGGGTATTCGGCGCTGGACTCGGGACTGGCGCTGTGGCCCGTCGCGGTGACGCTGTTCCCGCTGTCGCTGGCTTCGGCGCCGCTGGTGCGCCGGTTCGGGCTGGGGGCGGTGACGTGCGCCGGCCTCGCCGTCGTCGTCGCCGGGATGGTCCTCATCGGACAGCTGGACGCGGGAAGCGGTTATGCCGCCTTGGCGATCGCGGTGTGCGTGCTGGGCGCGGGGATCGGGGTGACGGCCCCGGCGGCGACGAGCGCGATCCTCGACAACGTGCCGCCGTCGCAGTACGGCGTGGCGTCGGCGGTCAACGACGCGACGCGCGAAGTCGGTGCGGCACTGGGGATCGCGCTGGTGGGCAGTGTGCTGGCCGCCGGCTACCGGGACTCGGTCCGCTCGGCGACGGCGGCACTCGCGCCACCCGCGCGCGAGGCGGCGGAAGGCTCGCTGGCGGGCGCGCTCGCGGTGGCGGAAGGCCCGGCGGGCGAACACTTGGCGGCGGCCGCGCGCACGGCCTTCGCGCACGGCATGGGGATCAGCATGCTGGCGCTGGCGGCCGTCGTGGTGGCGGGCATCGTCGCGGCCGCGGTGCTGGTCCGCCGCTGAGCGTGTATCTGGGGGCGGGCGCGGGTCCCTTTGTCTTCAGGAAACCGAAGAATGTCCTGGAGGGAACCCGAATGACCGAGTTGCACATCAAGACCCTGAAGTGCGTCAAGAAGGACGACCTGATCGGCAAGGACGAGGTCGTCGTGCAGGTGAACGGCGGCACCGTCTCGGGCCCGCACAAGCTGGGCAAGGGCGACAGCGTCACGCTCAACACGCTGCGCTCGTTCACGAGTTCGGCGAAGGTGACGCTGATCGACGAGGACGGCGGCAAGGACGACACCCTCGGCACGGTGACGATCACCGACTCGCAGGCGGGAATCGGCACGCTGACGGCGTTCTTCAACGCCTTGGCGGGCGCGGACTACCACATGACGTACGACGTGCACGGCAGCTGACCCACGCGCGCGGATCGCCGGGCCACCCGGGTCCGGCGATCGTCCGTCCGGGTGATGTCCCCGTCCCGGGCTCAACCGAGGCCCGGAGGCCGGCGTGGTGACCGCGACACCAGCCGGACTGCGAAGGGGATTTCGATGAGCGAAGCGCGGCGAACGATCCGGAAGTTGATCGCGGCGGGTCTCGCCGCCGCGGCCGCGGTGATGGTGCCGGTGTCGTCCGCGACCGCGTCGACGCAGGCGGCACCGCACTGCCAGTTCGGCTCCGGCTACGGCTACCTCGTCGACTCGGATCCGATCTACTCGCCGCCGGGCAACCACTCGGCGAGTGTCGGTCGGATCGAGCTGTGCCGGGACAGCGGCTACCAGTACTGGGCGTTCATCCTGCTGGACAACCCGCCGACCGTGAGCCAGTACGGCGACGCGGAGATCGCCCGCTACCGCGACGGCAACGTCCAGAACGTCCTCCGGTGCGAAAGCCCGGGCGGCAACGGCGAAGTGCTGCCGGGGCAGCGACGCTGCTGGACCCCCAAGATCGACGGGGTCAGCGGCCACTACAAGTTCATCGCCTCGGGAACGCTCTGGAGCAGCCACACCGGCAATCTGCTCGCCGACGGCTACGTCGCCCTCACCCGGTGACCGGCTCGGCGGTCCACGAAGCCAAGATGCGCAACGCTTCGTGCGCCGCCGAGCCCGGTTCCGCCGTCAGGACCATCAGCCGCTGGCCGCTGCCGTCGGGGCTTTCCCACATGTCGCAGTCCAGGGTCAGGTCGCCGACCACCGGGTGGCGGTAGCGCTTCACCCCGTAGCCCGCGCTCGTGACGTGGTGGGCCGCCCACCACGTGCGGAACTCCGGGTGGTGCACCGAAAGCTCGCCGACGAGCTCGGCCAGCTCCGGCGCGTCCGGGTCGCGCGCGGCCTCCAGGTGCAGGGCCGCCACCGCCGTGCGGGCCGCCTCTTCCCAGTCGGTGTGGAGCGCGCGCACCGAGGCGTCCGCGAAGAGCAGGTACACGTAGTTGCGGCGGTTCGCCGGGTAGCGGGCGAAGTCGGTGAACAGCGCCGCCGCCGCTGCGTTCCACGCCACCACGTCCAGCCGGCGGCCCAGCACCATCGCGGGCGTCTCCGCCAGCCGGTCGAGGAGCCTCTTCATGGCGGGGCGCAGCTTCTCGCCCGCCCGGCGCCGCGGCCGGCGGAAGGGCTTGCCGGCCAGTTCGTACACATAGGACTGCTGGTCGTCGCTGAGCCGGAGCGCGCGGGCCAGCGTGGCGAGGACCGACGATGACGCCTGCACGCGCCCCTGTTCGAGCCGCGTCAGGTAGTCGACGCTGATCGCGGCCAGCCCGGCGACCTCCTCCCGGCGGAGCCCGGCCACGCGGCGCGGCGAAGCGGGTTCCGGCAGGCCGACGTCCCGCGGGCTCAGCTGCGCGCGGCGCGCCTTCAGGAAGTCGCCGAGCTCCTTGGGCTGACCGGTGGGCTCCATGCCCCGATTGTCCCCGGGGGCCGCCGGTCCCGCGTGGGCAGGTTTCTTCCCCCGGTCAGCCGGGCCGGTCGGCGGCCTGCTCCCGGAGGGCGCCGACGACGGCGGTGGCCCCCGCCGAACGTCCGTGCCGGGTGACCACGACCGCCGCCCGGCCGCGCCACGCCGGGTCCTCGACCGCGACCACCGCGACACCGGCCGGTACAGAGGCCGCCGCCACGCCCGGGAGCAGCGCGACGCCCAGCCCGGCCGCCACCATGCCCAGACGGGTCGTCCAGCTGCGGACCGCGTGGCCGATGCGCGGCTCGGCCAGGGTCGGCCAAGCGCCGAACTGGGGCTCTCCGCGTCCGCCGCGGCCGGCGATCCACGTCTCGTCGCGCAGGTCGGCGACGTCCACCCGCCGCCGGTGGGCGAGCCGGTGCCCGGCCGGGACCGCGACGCGCAGGTCGTCCTCGACCAGGACGTCCTGCTGCAGGCCCGCGAGGTCGTAGCCGGGCAGCCCGGCGCCGACCCCGATCACGACGACCTCGGTGCGCCCGCCGCGGAGCCGGGCGAGCAGCGCCGGGGTCGCCGCTTCCTCGAGCGTGACGGCCAGCCCGGGGTGCCGGGTGCGCAGCACGGCGATCGCGCGGGGGACGAGGACCGCCGCCGCGGCCGGGAACGCGCCGATCGACAGACGTCCCGCCAGCCGGTCGCGCAGGCCGGCCAGCTCCTGCTCCGCGGTGTCGACGACGGCCAGCGCGGCGGTGGCGTGCCGGACCAGGAGCGCCCCGGCCGGGCTCGGCCGCACCCCGCGGGCGTGCCGCTCGAACAACGCCGTGCCCGCGGCGGCTTCCATCATCGCGACCTGCCGCGAGATGGCGGACTGCGTGTAACCGAGGGACGCGGCCGCCGCGGTGAACGAGCCCGTGGCCGCCACTTCGCGGATCACCCGCAGGCCGGTCAGCGTCACTTCTGCCATGCGGCCAGCTTAGCCATGAGCAATACGCACAGCGCCAGTGCGAAGACATCGCTGGTGCTCATGCCTCGTACCGCGCAGCATGGAAGACATGATTTGGTTCATCACAGGATCTTCGAAGGGCTTCGGCCGCCACTGGGCCGAGGCCGCCCTCGACCGCGGCGACCGCGTCGCCGCCACCGCACGCACCCCCGCTCAGCTCGACGACCTCGTGCGGCGGTACGGCGACGCGGTCCTCCCGCTCGAGCTCGACGTCACCGACCGCGACGCCGCGTTCGCCGCCGTCCGGCGCGCCGCCGATCACTTCGGCGGCCTGGACGTCGTGGTCAACAACGCCGGCTACGGCCACTTCGGCCGGGTCGAAGAACTGAGCGAAGCCGACGTCCGCGCCCAGCTGGAGACGAACTTCTTCGGCGCGCTCTGGGTCACCCAGGCGGCGCTGCCGATCCTGCGCGAGCAGCGCCGCGGGCACGTCATCCAGGTCACGAGCGAGGGCGGCGTCGTCGCGTTCCCGGGCATCGGCGCCTACCACGCGTCGAAGTGGGCGCTGGAAGGGCTTTCCCAGTCCCTGGCCCAGGAGGTCGCCGAGTTCGGCATCCACGTCACCAACCTGGAGCCCGGCCCCTACGCCACCGACTGGCTGGCCGTGGGCGCGCGCCGGAGTACCCCGAACCCGGACTACCCGCCAGTGCCGGAGGGGCACTGGGACGTCGGCGACCCGCACGCCACCCGGGCCGCGATCCTCGAGCTCGTCGACGCCGCCGACCCGCCGCTGCGGATGTTCCTCGGCAAGTCCCTCGCCGCGGTCACCGAGGAGTACCGGGCGCGGCTGAAGACGTGGGAAGACTGGCAGGCCGTGGCGGTGCGGGCGTTCGGCTGAGCTCCGCGTGCGGGTCGTCGGCGGGCACCCAGCCGGCGTCCAGGTCCAGCGGTCCGACGTCCCGGGTCAGCGCCTCGATCGTCGCCAGTACCGGAGCGCGGGTCTCGTCGCGGCGGGACACCAGCGACCACGTCCACAGCGGCGCCGGGCCGGTGACCGGACGGCGCCCGAGGTCGGGCGGGACCGGCGTCGTCTGGCCCTTCGGGGAGTTGAGGACCGGGCGCCGCAGCCGGCGGACGTGGTCGAAGAACGCCGGGCCGGTGACGCCGCCGTCGTGGGTGGGCACGACCTGGGCGCCGGTGACCCGCGCGAACTCCTCGGCGTAGCGGTTCCAGGACGCCCAGCTGTCGGTGTCGGCGTCGACGAGCACGACGACGTCCCGCGCCGCCACTTCGGCGGCCCCGGTGCCGATCGCGTGGAGGCGGTCCGCGCCGAGCAGGCGGGCTTCGAGGTCGTGCTCGGCCAGGTCGGCGGTGAGCGCCCAGCAGATCGCCAGGTCGATGCTCTGGTCGGCGACCCGCCGCAGCTGCGCGTGCGAGGGCAGCACCCACGTGTCGACGTGCAGGTGCGCGACGCCCGCGACGCGGTCGAGCAGGTCGGCGGGGTGCCAGTTGACGTACCCCAGCCGCACCGGCTCGCGCGCGGCGATCCCCGCGGCCGAGCGCCGCAGTTCGTCCGCCTGGTCGAGCAACGCGAGCACCCGCGGCAGCAGCGACTCGCCGCATTCGGTGAGCCGCACCGAGCGGCGGTCGCGGTCGAAGAGGCGGACGCCGAGGTCGCGTTCGAGCGCCTTGATCTGCTGGGACAGCGAAGGCCCGGCGATCCGCAGCCGCTCCGCGGCCCGGCCGAAGTTCAGCTCTGTGGCGACGGCCACGAAGTACCGAAGCTGGCGTAGCTCCATACCGGGAGCTTAGTGCGGTGGGAGCCCGGGCCTTCCAGCTGAGAGCGAACCGGTCGTGGCGGCCCGGTTCCGCGCGGCACATCCTCGGCTCAGGAAGCACACCCACCAGGAGGAAAACCATGAACACCCAGAAGGTCGCGGTCGTCACCGGCGCCTCGCAGGGCATCGGCGCGGCCGTGGTCGAGGCGTACCGCAAGCTCGGCTACGCCGTGGTCGCGAACTCGCGCTCCATCACCCCGTCGGGCGACGCCGGAATTCTGGCCGTCGCGGGCGACATCGCCGACCCCGCCGTCGGCGCCTCGGTGATCGACCGGGCGCTGGCGACGTTCGGCCGCGTCGACGCGCTGGTCAACAACGCCGGCGTCTTCGTCGCCAAGCCGTTCACCGACTACACGGCGGACGACTTCGACCTCGTGACCGGCGTCAACCTGCGCGGCTTCTTCGAGGTCACCCAGCGCGCCATCGCCGCGATGCTGGAGGTCGGCGGCGGCCACGTCGTCAACGTCACGACCAGCCTGACCGACCACGCCAACAGCGCGGTGCCCTCGGCGCTGGCGTCGCTGACCAAGGGCGGCCTGAACGCGGTCACGAAGTCCCTCGCGATCGAGTACGCGACGCGGGGCGTCCGCGTGAACGCCGTGTCGCCCGGCATCATCCGCACCCCGATGCACCCCGCGCCGACGCACGACGCGCTCGCGAGCCTGCACCCGGTCGGCCGGATGGGCGAGATCGGCGACATCGTCGACGCGGTCGTCTACCTGGAGGGCGCGCCGTTCGTCACCGGCGAGATCCTGCACGTCGACGGCGGCCAGAGCGCGGGACACTGACGTCATGGACATCCTCACCGGAGTGCTGGACGCCTGGAAGTCGGCGGTCGACGCGCACGACCCGGAGCGCGTCGCGGCGTCCTTCACCGAGGACGCGATCTTCCAGGGGCTGCACCCGTACAGCGTCGGCCGGGACGGTGTGGCGGCGTACTACGACTCGCAGCCGCCGGGCATGACGGCCGAGTACCGGATCCTGGAGACCCGGCGCCTGGCCGAGGACGTGATCCTCGGGTATTCGAGCGTGGACTTCGCGTTCACCGACCGGCCGGTGCTTTCGGTGCACCTCAGCGTGATCGTGCGCCGGGTCGGCGACGCTTGGCTGATCGCCCACTACCAGGTCTCGCGGCTCTGAAGGGAGCACGACGATGGAGTTCCTCGTCGACATGCGGACGACGGTGCCGCCGGGCACGTCGGACGAGACGGTGGCGGACACCCGGCGGCGCGAGGCCGTGCGCAGCGGGGAACTCGCGGCGCGGGGCCACATCCTGCGGCTGTGGAAGCCACCGGAGGGGCCGGGGGAGTGGCACACGATCGGGCTGTTCGCCGCGGCGGACGAGGCGGAACTGCGGCGGGTCCTCGAGTCGATGCCACTGCACGGGTGGATGGCCGTGACGGTGACGCCGCTGAAGCCCCACCCCGGCGACCCCGGCGTGGGACGGCCCTGACCCGCCATCGCCGCCGCCGCTGCGGAAGCCGAGGGTTCTCGCGCCGTCCGCGTCACCGGGGCCGTGCAGCGAAACCGGGGCCCGGGTAGTAGTTTTCTCCCGTCACGATCGACGGGAGAAGACGCCAGTGGCACGTCTGCACGTCGGCTGCGCGATGTGGACCCACAAGGCGTGGCCCGGGCGCTTCCTGCCGCCGTCGCTGCCGGCCAAGGAGCGTCTGCGGGCCTACGCCGGCTGGTGCACCGCGGTCGAAGGCAACACCACCTTCTACGCGACTCCCGCCCGGGCCACCGTCGCGACGTGGGCGGAGCAGACCGGCGCCGGCTTCCGGTTCGTGGTCAAGCTGCCCAAGGTCGTCACGCACGAACGCCGGTTCGCCGGGGTCGAGGCCGAGATGCGGACGTTCCTGGACGCGATCGAACCCCTCGGCGAACGGGCGGTCCTGTGGACCCAGCTGCCGGCCTCGTTCGGCCCGTCCGACGTCGACGCCCTCGGCCGCTTCCTGCGCCGGCTCCCCGCCGACCGCCGGCGCGCCGTGGAGGTGCGGCACCCGGAGTTCTTCACCGACGCCGCCTCGACATCGTTGCTGGAGAGAGTGCTCGCCGACGCGAACGCCGAATGGGTGCCGTTCGACACCACCGTCTTCTTCCGGCGCCCGCCGACCAGCGAAGCCGAGCAGGACGCCTGGGCCAAGAAACCCCGGCTGCCACGGCGGACGCGCGCGCTGACCGACCGGCCGGTCGTCCGGTACCTGGGCCGGGACTCGGTCGAGGAGACGGTCGAGGGGTGGCGGCCGTGGACGGCGGTGGTCGCGGGGTGGCTGCGCGAGGGCCGGTCGCCGACGGTGTTCCTGCACACCCCCGACAACGACGACGCACCGGCGCTCGCCCGCCGATTCCACGACGACGTGCGAGCGCTGGTGCCCGACCTCGAAGCATTGCCCGACCCGGAGCCGATCGAGCCCGCGACGCTGTTCTGAGCGAGCGGGAGACTCGACCCGCGGCCGGCGCAGCGGTCGGTGCGCCGGCCGAGGACCGGGCTAGAGGCCCATGCTCGCGCCGAGGCTGTTCAGCGCCTTGTCGACGAGGGCCTGGGCGTTGCTGTTCAGGTTCGAGTTGGTGCCGTTCACGACCCAGGACGAGCCGGAGAAGATCACCACGGTCACGCCGTTGTCGACACCACCGGTGGTGCCGCTGCTGGGAATGCCGAGCAGCGAGGCCGACTTCACGGACGCCTCGCCCAGTTCGCGGGAGTCGTTGTCCGAAGTGGTCTGGTTGTTCCCGGTCTGCGTGTCGCCGAAGATCGCGCCGATCACCTTGCTCTTGTAGAACATCAGCGCGAACTGCCTGCCCTTGATGTTGTGTTCCTTGTAGAAGAAGTGCGGGCAGGGGGACTTGCGGTCGTAGCAGTCGTCGCCCAGCACGTAGAAGGGGACGTGGTGCGCGGCCAGCTGCTTCCCGTTGCTGTCCTGGAAAGTCGTCTGGCCCTGGTGGTCGGGGTCGGGATCGGGGTCGCTGCCGTCGTCGTCGACGGCCAAGCCGGAGCTGTAGGCGTAGACGCCCGTCGCCACCTGGTAGACGTTCACGTTCTGGGACCGCGTCATGGTGTTGATGTGGGGCTTGGAGTTGACCTTGTGCGCGGTCGTGCTGTTCTTCTTGACACCGGCCAGAACCTGGGCGGGCGTGTACGTCGCTTCGGCTTGGGCGGTGGTGTTGGTCGTGGCGGCGTCGGCGGATTTGACGGCGAACGGCGTGACGAGCGTGAGAGCCGCGGCGGTTGCCGCGGCCAAGCGCGTACGGGATGTCATGGGTGCGGTGCCTCCGTCGATCGTTAGGAACCTTTCCTAACTGAGGAGACCACCGGTGACCCCGGTCACGTAAGGACTTTTACGAAGATTTTAGTCAAATGTCCCGGTCTTCGGAGCATCGCGTGGATGAGCGCCGCGTGCGGGGCGGCAGCGGGTGACCGCCGGGGTCACCCGCTGCCGATGGGTCACCTGGTCAGGAACTCTTCCGGCCGCAGCGCCCGGTCGACGATCCGGACGTCGCCGATCCAGCCGTGGAACACGTTGTCGAGTGCGCCGCCGTACTCGTGGCCGCCGAGGAGCCACGTGCGGCCCAGCGACGCGATGCCGACCGAGTCGGTGGAGGGGTTGTCGGCCACCGGGGAGCTTTCGACGTAGACCTTCGTGTGGTGCCCGTCGTTGACGACCGCGATGTGCCACCACTGGTCCTCGGCCAGGCCGTGGCTCCAGTTGGTGGTCGGGTACGTCTGGCTGAGCGGGTAGCAGTTGAACTGCACCTCACGACCGTTGTTCGTGGTCATGAGCTGGGCCACCGGCTCCTTCGGATCGGTGTTCTCGCCGTGCTTGCCCGCGTCGCCGGACGCGCCGCGGCGGACCAGGACCGGCATGTTGCCGTTGTTCCCGCCGTCCCAGTCGCGCGGGATCTTCACGAACGTCTCGATGGTGTAGCCGCGCTTGAACGTCTCGGCGTTCAGCGGCGCGCTCGCGCCCGTGGTCAGGTACGCGCCGTGCAGCGGGTTCCGGCCGCCGGCGAACCGGAGGCTGGCGTGCCCCGGCTGGTCGGGGTGGTGGTCGTCGGTCCAGGTCAGTGCGTCCGGGGCGGTGCCGGCGACGGCCTGCAGCGTGAGGTCGTTGCCGTGGCCGGACAGGTCGCGGACCTGCTGGCCGGCCGTGACCGCGCTGCCGTTCGCGCCAACGTTGTCAAAACGCCAGTACGCGAGCGTGCCCGGCACGAGCACCTTGCCGGCCGGCCGCGCCGGGCGGACCGGCACGGGGATGAAGCCGGCGAAGCGCCGCTCGAAGTCGAACGGGATCGAGAAGCGGTCGACCGCCGTGGTGAGCCGCGACTCCAGCACCTCCATGCGGTTGCGCTTCGCGGGATCCTTCTCGAGGATCCACGGCGAGATCGTCTCGACGTCGATCGTGGCGCGCTCGAGGTCGAAGTGGTACAGGCGCAGCATGCCGCCGCCGCTCATGTACCGGTTCTGGTAGTTCGTGATGTGCAGGTGCACGTCGTGGCCGGCGGCGTTCTTCTTCGTCATGCGACCCGAAGGCCAGTAGTGGCCGTTGAGCGTGAGGAAGATCTGGTCGTTGTCCTTGATCAGCGAGTCCCACACGGTCTGGCCGTAACCGGAGAACTCGGCGTTGTTCTCGGGATCGCCCGACTCGTACGGGTAGACCTCGTCACCGTAGGTCGATCCGACGATCTCGTGGCAGGTGAGGATCACCGGCAGCCGCGGGTGCTTCTTGATCACGTCGTTGGCCCACGCGAAGCCCGCGGGCGACGTGCGCCAGTCCATGGCCAGCAGCAGCCACTCCTGCCCGGCGGCACGGAAGACGTGCGCGGTGTTGTAGCCACTGGCGTCGGAGCCGAGGAACGACTTCTGCCGGCGGAACCGCTGCGGGCCCATCGTCCGGAGGTACGGCGTGGTGCCGCGGGTGTCGTCACCGGAGACGTCGTGGTTGCCCGCGAGCACGCTGTAGGCGACGCCGGCGGAGTCGGCGATCTCGAACGTCTTGTCCACGGCCTGGAACGACGTGATGTCGGCGTCCTGCGTCAGGTCGCCGAGGTGGGCCAGGAAGACGATGTTGTTGTCCGGTTTGCCGCTGTTCTCGATGACGTACCGCAGCGACGCTTCCTGCGGCTCCGGGTTGATGCTGTTCTGGCTGCCCCAGTAGAGGTACTGGGTGTCCGGCATCACGGCGACGGTGAACTGGCGGCTCTCGCCGTCCGGGTTCCACCTGCCGCCGCCTTTGCGAGCGCTGTCCGCGGTGTCCGGGGTGCCGGCTTCGGCCGGTGCGACGCCGAGCGCGCCCAGCGCCGTCGCGCCGGCGCCGGCCAGCCCCGCGTTGCGCAGGAAGGACCGTCTGGTCGGGCCTGCCTGGTTTTCGCGCATGATCTGCCTCATTCGGGTTTCCGGGGAGAATTGTTCGCCGACCCGGACGCTATTCCCGCCTGCTGGAGCCGACGCGAACAGCAGGTGGCCTGTTCGCGTCGGGGGCGCTGCGCTTGCGTGGTGACAATTCCTGTCTCGCGCCGGATTTCCGGCCACACCGTGGTTTCCGGGCGCCGCGGTCAGAGGCCGGCGGCCGCCATGACCGGGTGCCACGGGGTGGCGTCGAAGATCAGCGTGATGGCCGTGATCTTGCCGTCGCTCAGCCGGAAGTGCTCGGCCGTGCGCTGGGTGCCGACCGGGGTCGCCGTGTGCACGTCGTACACCAGCGTCGCCTCCGACTCGCCGTAGAGCTCGCTGAGCATGTCCACCCCGGTGACCACGCTGACGAACCCGCCGAGCCCGGCGAGGTGGCCGCGGGCGTCGTCGGAGCCGATCAGCGGGCTGCGGAAGGTGAAGGTGGCGGCGAGCTGGTCGGCCGCGGCGGTGACGTCGCCGGCGAAGCGGGCGCGGGAGTAGGCCAGGACGGTCTCACGGGTGGTCATCGGTCCTCCAGGTGACGGGCGAGGTGCTGCTGGTTCTCGGCGAGACGCAGGCAGAGGTGGCGCAGCTGGGTCGTCTCGGCGGCGGTGAAGCCGCGGAAGAGCGCCGCCATCGCCAGCTGCGACGGACGGCGGAACTCCGCGAGCCACGTCCGGCCGTCTTCGGTGATGCGGACCAGCACCGACCGCCGGTCGCGCGGGTCGGGGACCCGCACCGCGTGCCCGGCCCGCTCGAGGGTGTCGACCAGGCCGGTGACGTTGCGCGAGCTGACGCCGGCGGACGCGGCGAGGTCCTTGATGTTCGCTTCCGTGCCGCTCAGCCGGATCAGGATGTCGAGGGCGCCGGGGCTCAGGCCGCGGCTGCCGGTGCCGAGCGAACGCAGCTGGTCGAGGCTCCGCGCGGCGACGCGGACCGCCGCCGCGGCTTCGAGCACGCCGGTGTCCTCACCGAGGGTGAACCCGGCCAGCGCGTCGCGGACGTCGGGGGAGTAGAGGTGGTCGTCCGGATCTTTGGCGAAGTCATTCATAGTGAAGTACTACATTAGTACGTACTTCCGTAACTCTGTCAAGATCATGTCCGACCGCAGTCGTTTACCAGGGTTTCGCCCGGCGTTAGCCTCGGGCCCGGCACAGGTTCTCGAAGTCCCGCACATACTGACCCGGCTCTCCACCACGACACCCCCGGAGTCCCCATGACGGACGTCAACCGACGGCGTTTCCTGCAGCTGGCCGGCGGCACCGCCGCCCTTTCCGCACTCTCCACCAGCATCGCCCGCGCCGCCGAAATCCCCGCCCACCGGCGTACCGGGTCCTTGCAGGACATCGAGCACATCGTGGTCCTCATGCAGGAGAACCGGTCGTTCGACCACTACTTCGGCACGCTGCGTGGCGTCCGCGGTTTCGGTGACCCGCGGCCGGCGACGCTGGCCTCCGGCAAGTCCGTCTGGGCGCAGTCCGACGGCAAGCGCGACATCCTGCCCTTCCGCCCCGAAGCGGACAACCTGGGCCTGCAGTTCATCCAGGACCTGCCGCACGGCTGGAACGACACGCACGCGGCGTGGAACGGCGGCAAGTACGACAAGTGGGTGCCCGCGAAGGGCTCGACCACCATGGCGTACCTGACGCGCGAGGACATCCCGTTCCACTACGCGCTGGCCGACGCCTTCACGATCTGCGACGCCTACCACTGCTCGTTCATGGGCTCGACCGACCCGAACCGCTACTACATGTGGACGGGCTACACGGGCAACGACGGCAAGGGTGGCGGCCCGGTCCTCGGCAACGACGAGAAGGGCTACTCCTGGACGACCTACCCGGAGCGGCTGGAGAAGGCCGGCGTGTCGTGGAAGATCTACCAGGACGTCGGCGACGGTCTCGACGCCGCCGGCGGCTGGGGCTGGATCGACGACGCCTACCGCGGCAACTACGGCGACAACTCGTTGCTGTACTTCAACTCCTACCGCGACGCGAAGCCCGGCGACCCGCTGTACGAAAAGGCCCGCACCGGCACGAACGCGAAGGCCGGCGACGGCTACTTCGACCGGCTGCGCGCCGACGTCAAGGCCGGGAAGCTGCCGCAGGTCTCGTGGATCACCGCGCCGGAAGCGTTCTGCGAGCACCCGAACTGGCCGGTGAACTACGGCGCCTGGTACATCGCGCAGGTGCTCGACGCGCTGACGTCGAACCCGGAGGTGTGGAGCAAGACCGCGCTGCTCATCACCTACGACGAGAACGACGGCTTCTTCGACCACGTGGTCCCGCCGTACGCCGCGGCTGGCCAGTCCACTGTGGACACGACGGGGGAGATCTTCGCGGGGTCGGCGACGAACCCGGCGGGGCCGTACGGGCTCGGGCAGCGCGTCCCGATGCTCGTGGTGTCGCCGTGGAGCAAGGGCGGTTACGTGTGCTCGGAGACGTTCGACCACACGTCGATCATCCGGTTCATCGAGCGGCGCTTCGGCGTGCGGGAGCCGAACATCACGCCGTGGCGGCGGTCGGTGTGCGGTGACCTGACGTCGGCGTTCGACTTCGCGCGCACCGACGTCCGCGTGCCGGCGCTGCCGGACACCGCGGGTTACGAGCCGCCGGACCGCGTCCGGCACCCGGACTACGTGCCCGCGGTCCCGGCGAACAACGTGCTGCCGAAGCAGGAACGCGGGCTGCGGCCGGCGCGGGCCCTGCCGTACGACCTGTCGGCCGACGCCCGGCTGGCCGGCGGAACCCTGACGGTGACGTTCGCCAGCCACGGCCGCGCGGGCGCGACGTTCTACGTCGTGACGCCCTCGGGCGAGCCGCGGACGTACACGGCCGGCGCCGGCACGTCCTTGCCGGCCGCGTTGCCCGCCGCCGGGGCCTACGACTACACCGCGTACGGGCCCAACGGGTTCGTGCGCCAGTTCCGCGGCACCGACGCGGGGCCGGAGGTGAGCCTCCGCCAGGACGGCGCCGAGCTGGCACTGGTGCTGACGAACAGTGGCACGACGACGGTGCAGCTGAAGGTGACGGACGCGTACGGCCGCTGCTCGTCCACGCACCGCCTGCGTCCGGGCGCGCGGGTCGTCGAGCACGTGGACACCCGGCACAGCAACAACTGGTACGACGTGTCGGTTTCGTCGGACCGCGACCCGAAGTTCCTGCGCCGGCTGGCGGGGCACGGGGAGACCGGGCGCCCGAGCACGAGCGACCCGGCGACGCTCACGAAGTGAGGCGGCCGCGGCGCCAGTCCGACGGGCTGGCGCCGCGGTGGCGCTTGAACGCCACGCTGAAGGCGAACGGGTCTTCGTAGCCGACCGCCTTCGCCACCGCCGCGACGCTGTCTTCGGTGTCGCGCAACAGATCCGCGGCCAAGGTCATCCGCCAGCCCGTGAGGTACGTCAGCGGCGGCTCGCCGACGAGGCGCGCGAACCGCGCGGCGAACGCCGCCCGGGACAGCCCGGCCCGGGCGGCCAGCGCCGCGACCGTCCACCGGCGGGCGGGTTCGGCGTGCAGCAGGCGCAGGGCTTCCCCGACGCCGGCGTCGTCCAGCGCCCGGAACCAGGCCGGTGGTGCTTCCGCCGCGGCGCACCACGCCCGCAGCGCCAGGACGAGCACGAGGTCCAGCACCCGGCGCAGCACGGCGTCCTGGCCCGGTTCGTCGCGGCCGACCTCGGTGGCGAGCAGGTCGAGGGCCGCCCGGGTGCGGGGCCCGGCGGGTACGACGGCCGACGGCGGGAGCATCGCCAGCAGCCGCTCGGCGGCGACGCCGTGGAGTTCGTACGCGCCGCGCAGCATCGTCGTGGCCCCGGGTGCGCCGTCGCCGTAGGTGCGCGGGGCCCGGGCGCTCACCTCTGCGGTGCCGGTGAGCGGGTACTTCCGCCCGCCCCGGATCACGACCTGGGGCGCGGTGGCCGGGTCGTCGGCGATCGTGTAGCCGGGCACCTTGATCAGCGCGATGTCCCCGGCGGCCAGGCGCACCGGCGGTCCGGAGCCGAGGCCGAGGAACGCGTGCCCGCCGAGCGTCGCGACCAGGGTCAGCGGCGGGGCGTCCGCGAAGGTCAACGACCACGGCGGCCGCTGGATCAGCTGCCGGACCAGCGCGTCCGAGGCGTGGGCCCGGTGCAGCAGGTCGCTCAGCACGTCCATGCGCCGACCCTAGACGATCACAAAGGAACCATCGACTTCCTCCCATGGATCGTCTCGCGCATCCGCGGTTGTCTGACGGCATGAGCATCCTGATCCTCGGCGGAACCGGCAAGACCGGCCGCCGCGTCGCCCAGCGCGTCGACCACGCCCGAATCGCCTCCCGCGGCACCGGTTTCGACCTCGGCGATCCGTCGAGCTGGGCACTGGACGGCGTCACGGCCGTCTACCTCGTCGAACCGGACCTGCGGGCCGGACCCCGGCTCCCGCGGTTGGTGACCGAAGCGGTGGCGGCGGGGGCCCGGCGGCTGGTGCTGCTGTCCGCGCCGCGCGCCGGCGAGGAGGGTCATCCGCTGCACGCGGCCGAACGGGCCGTGCGCGAATCCGGCGTCGGCTGGACCATCCTGCACCCGAACTGGTTCGCGCAGAACTTCAGCGAAGGCCCGTGGGCGCCGGGGATCCGCGACGGCGTCCTGACCCTGCCGACCGGGGACGGACGCGCGCCGTTCGTCGACGCCGAGGACATCGCCGAGGTCGCCGCGGCGGCGCTGACCGACGACCGGCACCACGGCGAGGTCTACGCACTGACCGGTCCGCGGGCGGTCGGCTTCGGCGAAGCGGTCGACCTGATCGCCCGGGCCGCCGGGCGGAAGATCGGCTACGTCGACGTCGACCCCGAAGCGTTCATCGAGCGGCAAACCGCCCACGGCGTCCCGCGGACCGTGGCGAGCCTGCTCACCGGCCTGCTGACGGACCTGCGCGACGGCCGGGGCGCCGACCTCGGGGACGGCGTCGAGCGAGCCCTCGGCCGGCCGCCGCGGTCGTTCGAGGACTTCGTCGCCGCGACGACCTGGACCCGCGACGTCACTTGAGCCGCTCGATCGTCAGCCGCAACGAACCCCGGTTGCTCGAATACCCCAGCCAGCTGTCGTTGGCGTACGCGTAGAAGTAGCCCGGCTTCTCGACGACCCACTTCTCCAGCAGGCTGCCGATCGGGAACGCCTCGTACGGCTGCTGCACGTCGTGGGCGTCGAGGTCCCGGGCCGCCACCGCGCCGATCAGCGCCATCCACTTCGCGTCTTCGCTGCGGCGGCCGCCGAAAGCGCGGGCCTCGGTGTCGTTGAGCCGGGCGAGCTGGGTCTGGAGCCAGGCCGACGACGTGGCGAGTGCGTGCAGCACGTCCTGGAAGTCGAGCCGGGCGTCCGCCTCGGTGCCGTCCGGGTGGTGCGCGATCTTGCCGTTCAGCCAGGTGCCCTCGGCGCCGAACGCGTACTCGCCGGGCTCGAGGTGGACGCCCGTCCAGTTCCACGGCTTTCCGGCGTAGACATCGACCGCCACCGACTCGCCGGCCGCGAGGCGACGCCCTGCGCGGTAGGGGCCGGTGGTGATCGGCGGCGTCGCCTGCCGGTCCACGGCGGACGGGGCGACGTCGTCGGAACCGGCGGCGATGAACGGGAAGGCGCGCGGCGCCGGGCAGAGGACCGTGTACACGCTGTGGAGCGAGTTGTGCAGCACGTCCTGGGCGTCCGGCCGGATCTGCCGGTCCATCGCGTCGTCGAAGACCAGGTCCGGCACGACCGCGCGGCACTCGTCGATCATCCACCGCAGGGCCGCGTCGGACAGGCCGGTGTGGTCGTGGCCGCCGCCGACGTCGCTGTGGTCGCCCGGGAACCAGACCTGCTTCGCGGTGCGGTCGCCGTCCACCTCGTCCAGGTTCGACCACAGGGTCGGCATGAACGGGCCGCGCATCTCGTCGATCGCGAGGGCTTGCCGGGCGTGCTTGACGTGCGGGCCGAGCTGGGTGTCGTGGAACCGGGGGAGGTGCCCGACGTGGTCTTCGACGAGCTTCAGCGGGCCGAGCCAGTCCGGGATGCCGAGCGAGCCGACGGTGTCCCAGACGCCGAGGAACTCGATCGGGACCGGGTCGGCGGCCTCGCCGGCCCCGGCCCGGTAGACGGTGGTGAAGAGCCGGTCGACCTCGGCCCAGAACTCGGTGGACCCGGCGGTCTTGAGGTCCGCCGGCAGGCCGCACCGGCTGATCATGCCGCCGAGGCTGCGGACGGTGAACGCCCCGCGGCTGAACCCGAAGAGGTGGATCGCATCACCGGGGGAGTAGGTGCGCGCGAGCCAGCCGTAGGCGCTCTTGATGTTCTCGGCGAGGCCCTTGCCGACGAGCCCGCCTTCGAGGTGGTCGAGCAGCCCGGGTCCGGTGCCGACACCGGGGTGGTAGTACCGCGGCTGGGTGCCGAGGTTCGCGACGGTGTGGTGGATCCGCGCGACGTTCGTCGGCGACGGCCGGCCCTGGTGCTCCTGGTCCGGCGTGTTCCACGTGCCGTCGCAGCAGACGACCAGGTGCCGCCTGGCCGGGTGCGGCTCGCTCATCCGTTCACCTTCGCTCCACTCGGGATCTCGAGAGTAGGAGACGGTGAGCGGCGGCCGGGATACGGCCCGGTCCTGATCAGAAGCCGGGCACCAGCGCGCCCAGCCGCCGGCGGCCGCGCGGGGTGACGGCCAGTTCCCGGTCGCCGTCACCGCGCCGGACCAGGCCGGCCGTCAGGAACGCCGCCAGGACCTCGTGGCCGAGGACGCCGCCGAGGTGGGGGACGCGGTTGGTCCGGTCGAGGCACGCGGTCGCGAGCCGGCGGCGTCCGGGGTCCACCGTGGCCGGGTCGACGCCGAGGTCGTGGAAGGCCGAGACGTCGCTGCCCAGTGTCAGGCCGGCCGCGGAACCGTCCGGCGGCCGCAGCGCGCCGCGGTCGACGAGCATGGCGAACACCGTCACGCCGAGCCGGCCGGCGGTGTGGTCGTAGCACGTGTGCGCGATGTCCACTGTGGACTCGGTCGGGTGGGGCGGGGCGAGGGAGTCGTTGCCGCCGTAGCGGGCGAGGGCGGTGAGCACGGGCAGGAGGTCGTCGCGGCCGACGCGGTACAGCGCGTGGCGCCCGGTGTGCTCGGCCGTCACCAGCCCGGCGGCGCGCAGCCGCGCGAGGTGGTTGCCCAGCCGCGGCGCGGTGACGCCCAGCGCGTCGGCCAGCTGCACCATGGTGTGCGGGCCCTCGGCGGCCAGCAGCTGCAGCGCCGTGAGCCGCACGGGGTCGGACAGCTCCCGCGTCAGCCCGACGATCGCGCCCTGGACGGGGTTTCCCGGTTCGACCATTCCGCTCACGACGCGATCCTAACACCGTTCATGGTTTGCTGAACGGTGCCTGTCGTGCTTACCATTCACGCTCTCATGAAGGGTGGATGCATGAGGAGTCTTCTGTGGGGACGCGGGGTGTCCGCGCTCGGCGACGGCCTGTGGTTCACGATCTGGGCGCTGTACTTCACGCGGATCCTCGGCCTGTCCCCGGTGACGGTGGGCGCGGGGATGGCGGTGGCGAGCGCCGTGGGCATGGCCGCCGCGGTGCCGCTCGGCGCGTTCGCCGACCGCGCCGGCACCCGGTCGGTGCTGGTCGTCGTGACGCTGGTGCGCGCCGCCGCGATGGCCGGGTACCCGGCGGTGCGCGGGACCTGGTCGTTCCTGGCCGTGACCATCCTGTTCACCGCGCTGGCCACCGGAGGGACCGCGGTCCGGACGGCGCTGGTCACCGGGCTGGTCGCCGACCCGGCGTGCCGGATGCGCGTGCTGGCGCAGCAGCGGGTCGCCCAGCACGTCGGGTACGCCGTGGGTGCCGGTCTCGGGGCGCTCGTGCTGACCGCCGACGCGCCGTGGGCGTACACCCTGGCCATCGCGGGCAACGTGGTCAGCTTCCTGGTCCTGGCCGGCACGACGTTGCTGGTGCCCGCGCCCGCCGCGGTCCCGGCGCGGCGCTCCGGCGCGCGGGCCGTCCTCGGCGACCGGCCGTACCTGTGCGTCGCGGGGGTCACCGCGGTGCTGTCCCTGTGCTGGGCGATGTTGTCGGCCGGGCTGCCGCTGTGGCTGTCCGGCTCGACGCGGTTGCCGCTGGGGCTGGGCGGGATCGTCGTCGTGCTCAGCTCGGTGGGCATCGCGGTGTTCCAGGTGCCGTTCGCCCGGTTCGGGCGCACCACGACCCGGGCGGCGCGGACGGCGGTGGTGTCCGGGGTGCTGCTCGCGGCGAGCTGCCTGCTGCTGGCGACGACGTCCGGCGGCGCGGGAGCCGGTGCGGTGACGGTGGTGGTGCTCGCCGCGGTGCTGCACGTCGTGGGCGAGCTGAGCTACGTGGCCGCGAACTGGGGACTGTCGGTCCGGCTCATGCGCGAAGAGGCGAAAGGTGCCTACCAAGGGGCGAGCGAAGCGGCCACGGCGACGGTCCAGATGGTCGGGCCCGGGGTGTTCACGCTGGCGATCGGCGGTCTCGGGGCCTGGGGGTGGGTGCTGGTCGCGGGGGTGTTCCTGGTCGCCGTCGCGCCGATTCCCCGGCTGGCCCGCTGGGCGGCCCGGACCCGCGAACCGGCGGCTATGCTCGGCGACCGTGCCGGAGACGCGTCTTGACCTCGGCCGGATCCGGGCCGCCCGCCGGGTGATCGATCCGGTCTTCCTCGAGAGTCCGCTCTACCGCTGCGAACCCCTCGAACGCGTGCTCGGCTGCCGGGTGAGCATCAAGCTCGAAACGGCGAACCCGGTCCGCAGCTTCAAGGGCCGCGGCACCGAACTCGTCGTGCACGGCCTCGCCGGCCGGGCCGCGGTCTGCGCCAGCGCGGGCAACCTCGGCCAGGCCCTCGCCCTCTCCGGACGGTCCCGCGGGATCGACGTCACCGTCGTGGCGTCGCGGTTCGCGCCCGCGGCGAAGCTCGAGCGCATCCGGGCGCTGGGTGCCCGCCTCGAACTGGTGGACGGCGACTTCGAACTGGCCCGCGAACGGGCGGTGGCGCTGGCGAAGGAGCGAGGCGTGCGGCTGGTCGAGGACAGCCTGGACGTCGAGACGTGCGAAGGCGCGGCGACGATCGGCCTCGAACTGGCGGCCGCCGGGCCGTTCGACGCGGTCCTCGTCGCCCTCGGCGGCGGGGCGCTGGCCACCGGGGTCGGGCACGTCCTGAAGACCCTCGCCCCCGGGACCGAGGTGATCACCGTCCAGCCGGCGGGCGCACCGGCGATGACGCTGTCCTGGCGCGCTCGGCGCGTCGTCACGACGGACACGGCCGACACGATCGCCGACGGCGTCGCGGGCCGGTTCCCCATCCGGGAGGTCCTCGACGACCTGCTGGCCGCGGCCGACGACGCCGTCCTGGTGACGGAGGCGTCGATCATCGCGGGGATCCGGCTGTTCCTGGAGCACGCCGGCCTGGTGGTCGAGCCGTCGGCGGCCCTCGGCCTCGCGGCGATCCTCGAAGACCGCGACCGGTTCGCGGGGCGCCACGTGGTGACGATCGTCTGCGGCGGCAACGTCGATCTGCCCGCCTACCGCGGCTGGGTCGGCTCTTAGCGGGCCAGCAGGCCCTTTTCGCGCATGGCCGCCCGGAACACTTCGGTCTGCGAGGCGTCGAGGGCGTTCGCCGGGAACGCGACCTTGCCCTCGGACGCGATCTTCAGGACCCAGAACCCCCGGACCAGCGCGACGTTCTTGAACGTCGTCCACAGCAGGGTCGTCGTCCGCCCGGGAACCTCGGCCGCGTACTCGGCGTCGGTCAGGACGAGCCGGGTGGTCCCCGGCTCCGTGTAGGCGCGCAACCGCCGGGTGATCCGCCGCGCCTGGAGAACCGGCCACCCGAGGCCCAGCAGGAGGACCACGCCGCCGACGGCGAGCCCGACCGGGTCCGGCTCCGCGCCCCGGAGCGCTTCGGTCAGTGCCAGCACTCCGAGCACCACGTAGATCCCGGCGGGCAGCCACCGGGCCACCGGCGCGCTCGGGTAACAGGCGCGATACGACTGCTTCGCCATTTCGGGCGTGAAGACGAAAGAAATCGAGATGTCCACGGACGGTTCCCCCAGAGCGATCGGCCGCGCTGATTCTGGCACGACGTCCGGCGTGGCATCATGACCCCTGCCCCGATCGGCAAACCGAACGGAGACCGGGCTCGATGGACGCTTTACCGAACGCCGGGACGCGCGTGGCCGAAGACGGCGGGCCGTCGATCCGGGACATGCTCGCCGTCAACCTGCGGGCCGCGCGGGCGGCGCGGGGCCTGTCGCTGTCCGAGCTCTCGCGGCGGTCCGGGATCGGCAAGGCCACCCTCTCGCAGCTGGAAGCCGGCACCGGCAACCCGACCATCGAAACCGTCTTCAGCCTGTCCCGCGCGCTCGAGGTGGCCATCTCCGACCTGCTCGACCACCGGCCGCGCGGCGGGCTGACCGTCGTGCGCGGAGCCGACGTCGAAGTGCTCCGCGGCGAGGGCGTCGACCTGCGGCCGCTGCGCCGGATCGAGGCCGAGAACAGCGTTTTCGAGGTCTACGACCAGGTCGTCCGCGGCGACGCGCCGCAGCGGTCGCAGGGGCACGTCGGGGTCGAGCACACGATCGTCCAGGCCGGCGGGCTGCGCGTCGAGGTCGGCGGGCGGACGGTCGACCTCGGGCCGGGGGACTACGTCGCCTTCGACGCGCGCGAGCCGCACGGCTACACCGCGCTCGAAGCGCCCGTCCACTCCGTGCTGCTGCTCCAGTACCGGGACGGCGAACGGCTCGACGGGCGTCCCCACCCCGTCTTGCCGGATTGACACCCGCGCCTCCGAAGTCTTAACCTCCGATCGTTCGCTTTACCGAACACCGGAGGGTCGATGAACCGAACGCGGGCGGTGGTGATCGGGGCCGGCGTCGTCGGGGCGGCATGTGCCCGGGAGCTGAGCCTCGCCGGGTTCGACGTCCTGGTCCTCGACCGCGGCCGGCCCGCGGGCGGCACCACTTCGCACGGCGAAGGCAACCTCCTCGTTTCGGACAAGGGGCCGGGTGCCGAACTCCGGCTCGCGCAGCTTTCGGCGCGGCTGTGGCCGGAGATCGCGGCCGAACTCGGCGACGCCTGCGAGTTCGACCCCAAGGGCGGCATCGTCGTGGCCACCACCGAAGCGGGCGCCCGCGCGCTCTCGGCGTTCGCCGCCGAGCAGGCCGAAGCCGGCGTGCGCACCGAAACTGTGTCCACAGTGGACCTTGCGGCGGCCGAACCCGCGTTGACCCGCGAGGTGGCCGCCGCGGTCCGCTACCCGGAGGACGCGCAGGTCCAGCCGGCCGGCGCGACCCTGGCCCTGCTCGGCTCGGCCCTCGCGCACGGCGCCCGCCTGCGCACCGGCACGGAAGTCACCGGCGCCGTCGTTCGCGGTGGCCGGATCACCGGGGTCCGCGTCCCGGCCGAAGTCATCGACGCCGACATCGTCGTCAACGCGGCGGGCCCGTGGGCGGGGGAGGTCTCGACGCGGCTGGGCGCCCCGATCGCGGTCCGGCCCCGGCGCGGCGAGGTGCTGGTGACGACGCCGATGCCCGGGGTGGTGCGGCACAAGGTCTACGACGCGGACTACGTCGGGGCGGTCGGCTCCGGCGACGGCGAGCTGCAGACTTCCGCCGTCGTGGAGTCGACGCGGGGCGGCACGATCCTGATCGGCTCGTCGCGCCGCCGCGTGGGCTTCGACGACGCGATCGTGCCGGACGTGCTGAGCGCGATCGCGGCCAAGGCGCTGCGGCTGTTCCCGTCGCTGGCTTCCGCGGCGGTGATGCGCGCCTACGGTGGGTTCCGGCCCTACGTGGACGATCACCTCCCGGTCCTCGGCGAGGACCCGCGGCTGGAAAACCTTTGGCACGCAACGGGACACGAGGGAGCGGGCATCGGCCTGAGCGTCGGCACGGCTCGGCTGCTGCGCGAACTGCTGACCGGGGTGCCGCCGTCGATGCCGGTCGACGAGTTCACGGTGGACCGTCCGGCGGTGCTCGCGTGATCGAAATCAGCGTGGACGGCGAGCCGGTGACGGGCACCGAGGGGCAGACGGTGGCGGCGGTGCTGCTGGCCGCCGGCCGGCTGTCGTGGCGCACGACGCGCTCCGGGGCACCACGCGGAGTGTTCTGCGGAATCGGCGCGTGCTTCGACTGCCTGCTGACGGTGAACGGAGTACCGGACGTCCGCGCGTGCCGCCGCCGCGCCACGGACGGCGACGAGATCCACACCCAGTCCCGCCAGGAGAACGCATGAGGCGGGTGGTGATCATCGGAGCGGGCCCAGCAGGCCTGGCGGCCGCCGAGCACGCCCTGCGGTCGGGGGCGCGGGTGACGGTCCTGGACCAGTCGGACGCTCCGGGCGGGCAGTACCACCGGGGGACGCACGGCCGGCCGCACGGCTTCGAGGGATTGCTGGAGCGGCGCGAGTGGTGGCCGGAAAGCACGGTGTGGGCGCTGGAAGCCGCCGCGGGCGATCGTGGCGGCGCGATGGAGGCCGAGGTTCGCGGCGCCCACGACGGCGATCGCGCAACCGGCGGTGAGGGAACGGCGGACGATCGCGTCGCGGCAAGCGGCGGGGCTGCGGCGGAAGTTGCCACGCTCGGTGGTCCCGGAGCCGGTGGCCGAGATTTGGCGGAAGCGGGTTTGCCCGGCGTTGCCGCGGGTGGCGGTGTTGCGGCGGAAGTTGCCGCGCTCGGTGGTCCCGGAGCGGGTGGCCGAGATTTGGCGGAAGCGGGACAGTCGGGCGCTCTCGTGAGTGGCGGGGCTGCGGCGGCCGCCGAATCGGGTGGCGGCGAGGGAGCGGCGGAAGCCGGGAGGCCGCGCGGCCGGCTCCGGCTCCACGTGCTCCGCGGCCCGGCCGATGGCTCCGCCCGCACCCGGCACGTCCTCGAACCCGACGCCCTGATCCTCGCCACCGGCGCGCACGACCGCACCCTGCCCTTCCCCGGCTGGCAGCTGCCCGGCGTCTTCACCGCGGGCGCCGCGCAGGCGCTGGCCAAGGGCGAACGGGTCGCTGTCGGCCGGCGGGTGCTCGTTGCCGGAGCCGGGCCCTTCCTGCTTCCCGTCGCCGAATCGCTGCTCGCCGTCGGGGCGACCGTGGTGGGAGTCCTCGAAGCCAACCGCGCCTCGACCGTCCTCAAAGGATGGGGGTTGCACCTCCGCAAGACCGGCGAGCTCGCCCGCTACGTCGCCACCCTCGCCCGTCACCGCGTCCCCTATCACTTCGGCCGCGTGGTCGTCGAGGCTCGCGGGGACGACCGGGTCCGCGAAGTCGTCACCGCCCGCGTCCGGGCGGACTGGTCCGTCGTGCCCGGCACCGAACGCACCTACGCGGTCGACGCCGTCTGCGTCGGGCACGGCTTCACACCCCAACCCGAACTCGCCGTCGCCGCCGGCTGTGTTCTCGACGGCGGATTCGTCCGAACGGACGAGAGCCAGCGCACCGGCGTCGAAAACGTCTTCGCCGCCGGTGAGATCACCGGGATCGGCGGTGCGGACGCCGCCAGAGCCGAGGGGGCCGTCGCCGGCTGCGTCGCCGCCGGGGGTACGCCGGGCCCTGACCTGCTCCGCGAGCGTGACCGCACTCGCGACTTCGCCCGGCGGCTGGGAAAAGCCCATCCCATCGGCGCTGCCTGGCCCGGCTGGCTGCGCGACGACACGATCGTCTGCCGCTGCGAAGAAACCTCCTACGGAGAACTGAAAGCCGCCGCCGGCGACCCGGCAAAACCCGGCCCCCACGCCCTCAAGCTCGGCACCCGCGCCGGGCTCGGACCGTGCCAAAGCCGGATCTGCGGGCCCACCGTCGCCGAACTCTGCGGCACCACCGAGCGCCACCACCGTCCGATCGCCCAGCCGATCCGCCTGGGCGAGCTCGCCGACCCGAAGGAGACCCCAGCATGAGCACCCGCGACCTCGGGGGCGTGGTCGTCGCCGCCGCGCTGCCGTACCGGGCCGACGACGCCGCGCCCGCCGGACTCGCCGTCGACTACGACGCCTATGCCGAGCACTGCCGCTGGCTCGTCGACAACGGCTGCCGCGGCGTCGGCCCGAACGGTTCCCTCGGCGAGTACTCCTCGCTCACCGACGACGAACGCCGCCGCGTCGCCCGCACCGCGATCGAGGCCGTCGGCGAAAACGGGATCGTCGTCGTAGGTGTCCACGGACCCGGTGCGCACCAGGCCAAGCAGTGGGCCGAAGCGGCCGCCGAAGACGGTGCGCACGGCGTCCTCTGTCTCCCGCCGACGCTCTACCGCGCCAACCACGGTGAGGTGCTGGCCCACTTCGAAGCCGTCGCGTCGGTCGGCCTGCCCGTGATGGTCTACAACAACCCCTTCGACACCAAGGTCGACCTCACGCCCGACCTCCTGGCCGAAATCGCGCAGATCGACAACGTCGTCGCCGTCAAGGAGTTCTCCGGTGACGTCCGGCGCGTGCTCGAGATCCGCGAACGGGCCCCGGAGCTGGCCGTGATCAGCGGCGCGGACGACGTCGTCCTGGAGAGCCTGCTGATGGGCGCGACCGGCTGGTTCGCCGGGTTCCCGAACGTCTTCCCGGCCGAGTCGGCGCGCCTGTTCGAGCTGGCCACGGGGGGCAAGCTCGACGAGGCCCGCGCGCTGTACGAGCCGCTCGTGGCCGCGTTCCGCTGGGACTCGCGCACCGAGTTCGTCCAGGCCATCAAGTTCGGCATGGACATGGTCGGCCGGTACGGCGGGCCGTGCCGCCCGCCGCGGGGCCCGCTGACCGACGTCCAGCGCGAGCAGGTCCGCGCCGACATGGGCCGCGCGCTGGCCTCGCTGGGGGTGGCGTAGGTGCGGTCGTCACGGGCGATCACGGCGGTCGATTCGCACACCGAAGGCATGCCGACGCGGGTGGTGACCGGCGGCGTCGGCACGATCCCCGGTGCCACGATGGCCGAGCGCCGCCGGTACTTCATGGAGCACCTCGACCACATCCGCCAGTTCCTCATGCACGAGCCGCGCGGGCACTCGGCGATGAGCGGCGCGATCCTGCAGCCGCCCTGCCGCGACGACGCCGACTGGGGCGTCGTGTACATCGAGGTGTCGGGCTGCCTGCCGATGTGCGGCCACGGCACCATCGGCGTCGCGACGGTGCTGGTGGAGACCGGCATGGTCGAGGTGACCGAGCCGACGACCGTGGTGCGCCTGGACACCCCGGCCGGGCTCGTCCACGCGGAGGTCACCGTTCGCGACGGCCGGGCCGAACGGGTCAAGCTCCGCAACGTCGCGTCGTTCCTCGCCGAGCGCGACGCCGTCGTGGACGTGCCCGGTCTCGGCGAGGTCCGCTACGACCTGGCCTACGGCGGGAACTTCTACGCCATCCTCGAACTTTCGCAAGTGGACATCCCGTTCGAGCGGTCCGAAAAGGACCGGATTCTCGGCGCGGGCCTGGACATCATGGCCGCGATCAACGAGCAGCGCCCGCCGAAGCACCCGGCCGACCCGCTGATCGGTGGCTGCAAGCACGTCCAGTTCCTCGCCCCCGGCTCGGACGCGCGGGCGTCGCGGAACGCGATGGCCATCCACCCGGGCTGGTTCGACCGGTCGCCCTGCGGCACCGGCACGTCCGCCCGGATGGCCCAGCTGCACGCACGCGGCGAGCTGCCGCTGCACACGCCGTTCGAGAACAGCTCGTTCATCGGCACGACGTTCACCGGCGAGCTGGTGGCGGAGACCGAGGTGGGAGGGGTGCCGGCGGTGATCCCCGAGTTCTCGGGCCGCGCGTGGATCACCGGCACGGCGACCTACCTCCTCGACCCGGACGACCCCTTCCCGACCGGCTTCGTGCTCTAGGTGGTGATACTGGCGACCGCGTCGACGCCGTAGTTGTCCGCGTACCCGTTTTCGACGCCGACGAGGATCTCGGCGACCTCGAACCAGCGGTCCCAGAACGGGGTTTCGCGCAGGGCGTCGACCAGGCGCTGGTACGCCGCGTGGTCGACGGCCTCCCAGACCCAGACGTCGGTCACGCGCGCCGAGTAGAACTCGGTGTCGTAGAAGCGCGACCGGACGCCTTTCGCCTTTTCCTCGATCGCCGGGACGACCTCGGTGCGGAACGCCTCGATCCGCTCCTCGACCGTCAGGGCCAGCCACTCGGGTGTCGTCTTGACCAGCATGAACGCGGTGACCGTCACGCGTACGCACCCGCTTCGATGTCCTCGACCAGGGTCGGCCCGGACGGCGTCCAGCCGAGCAGGTCCCGCGTGTGCGCGTTCGACGCGGACATGTCCAGGCCGAAGAACCGGCCGAGGAAGCCGAAGTGCTCGACGGCGTTCTCCGGCGCGACCGAGACCACCGGCAGGTCGAACGCGCGCCCGATCGCCTCGGCGATCTCCCGCGTCGTGACCGCTTCTTCGGCGACGGCGTGCACCCGCGAACCGGCCGGTGCGCCTTCGACGGCGAGCCGGACGAGCCGGGCCGCGGCCGGGCGGTGCACCGCGGACCACGCCGCGTCGCCGTCGCCGAGGTAGGCGGACACTCCGTGCTGACGCGCCGCCGCCGTGAGGGACGCCAGGAACCCGGGGTCGCCGGCGCCGTGCACCGACGGCGCGAAGCGGACGCTGACCACCCGGACGCCCTTGTCGGCGTACTCGAGCGCGAGGTTTTCACCGCCGCCGCGCATCGAGTCCGGGCCGACCGCCGGGGACACGTCGGTCTCGACCGCGGGCCGGCCCCGTACCAGGCCCGCGAGCGCGCCGGCCAGCACGAACGGCCGGTCGGTGCCGGCGAGCGCGCCCGCCATGGTCTCGATGGCGGCCCGCTCGGTCCGGTTGTTCTCGGCCGGGTTGCCCCAGTCGTGCTTGTTGCCGAGGTGGATGACGGCCTGGGCGTCGAGCGCGCCGTCGCGGAGGCCGTCGAGGTCGTCGAGATCGCCGCGGCGGATGCGGGCACCCGCCTTGGCGAGCTTGAGGGCCGCGGCGTCCGAGCGGGCGAGGCCGGTGACCTCGTGCCCGGCGCCGAGCAGTTCGCCGACGACGGCCGTGCCGATCCACCCCGTCGCTCCGGTGACGAACACGTGCATGGTGCTGCTCCTTCTTCGGATTACTCGTTACGAGTACGAAGCTAGGAGCGACGGCAGTGTTCGCGCCACGCAAGTTCGGTAATCAAGAGTTGCGTCAAGCGCAAGTTCTCGCGTCCACCCGGGTCATGAGCCGGTCTCGACGTGGTCGAGGACGCCGAGTGCGTCCGGGACCAGGACGGCGGCGGAGTGGTAGGCGCTGACCAGGTAGGACGTGACGGCGCGGTCGTTGATGCCCATGAACCGGACGTTCAACCCGGGCTGGTACTCGTCCGGCAGTGACTTGGGGCGGAGGCCGATGACGCCGGCGTCGTCTTCGCCGGTGCGCATGGCCAGGATCGACGTGGTGCCGGTGTCGGTGATCGGGATTTTGTCGCAGGGCAGGATGGGGACGCCGCGCCAGGCCGTCACGCGTTTGCCGTCGAGGGTGGCGGGTTCTGGGTAGATCCGCGCTCGGGTGCATTCGCGGCCGAACGCGGCGATGGCGCGGGGGTGGGCGAGGAAGAATTTCGTCTTGCGGCGGCGGCAGAGCAGGTCGTCCATGTCGAGGGGTGTGGGTGGGCCGGTGCGGGTGGTGAGGCGCTGCTTGAGATCGGTGTTGTGCAGCAGCCCGAAGTCGGTGTTGTTGACCAGTTCGTGTTCCTGGCGTTCCCGCAACGCTTCGACGGTGAGCCGGAGCTGTTGTTCGAGCTGGTTCATGGGCTGGTTGTAGAGGTCGGTGACGCGGTTGTGGACCCGCAGGATCGTTTGGGCGACGGCGAGGTCGTATTCGCGGGGTGAGGGGTCGTAGTCGACGTAGGTGCCGGAGAGGATCGGTTCGCCGTCGTGGCCGGCGGAGAGGTCGATGCTGGCTTCGCCTTTGGGGTTCTGGGGTTTCCGTGGTCGTGTGATGGCTTCGGCGACGTGGGCGCGGAGTGGTTCGGAGCGGCCGTTGAGGCGGGCGTAGGTTTCGGCGGGTAGCGCGAGGGCGATGACGTGGGTGGCGGCGCGGGCGGTGTAGTCCCAGGTGGCGTCGTCGTGGGCGAGGAGTTCGGCGCCGAGGTGGTCGCCGTCGGTGGCGGTGCCGAGGGTGGTTTCGTCGCCGTATTCGCCGCGGGCGTGGCGGGTGACTTTGCCGTGGGCGATGAGGATGAGCGTGTCGAGGGGGCGGCCCGCGGTGACGATGGTGTCGCCGGGTTCGTATTCGCGTTGTTCGAAGGCTTCGGCGAGGGCTGTCAACGCGGTCTCGTCGGTGAAGCCGCGCAGGAGTTCGAGTTCGGTGAGTTCGGCGGGGACGACGTGGACGCGGGCGCCGGTGGTGTAGAAGGAGACTTTGCCGTCGCCGATGGTGTAGGTGAGGCGGCGGTTGACGCGGTAGCTGCCGGCGGGGACGTCGACCCAGGGGAGCTGGGAGAGCAGCCAGCGGGTGGTGATGCCGCGCATCTGCGGCAGGGTCTTGGTGGTCGTGGTGAGTGTCCGCGCGGCTTTGACGCTCAGGGACAGCTGGAGCTCTTCCGTCACCGTCATCGGTGTCAGCCTTCTCGGCCGAGTTCGGCGCTTTCCAGCACCGCCAACGCATCCGGCACCAGCACCGCGGCCGAGTAGTAGGCCGACACCAGGTACGACATGATCGCCTGCTCCGACACGCCCATGAACCGGACGTTGAGCCCGGGCTGGTATTCGTCCGGGAGTCCGGTCTGGTGCAACCCCACCACGCCCTGGGCCTGTTCCCCGGTTCGCATCAGCAGGATCGAGCTGGTGCGGGTCTCGGTGACGGGGATCTTGTTGCAGGGCAGGATCGGCACCCCCCGCCAGGCCGGGACGTGGTGCCCGCCGAAGTCGACGGCGTCGGGGTAGAGCCCGGCCTTGGTGCATTCCCGCCCGAACGCGGCGATGGTCTTGGGGTGGGCGAGGAAGAACCCGGGGTCCTTCCACACCAACGCCAGCAGCTCGTCCAGGTCGTCGGGAGTGGGTGGGCCGGTGCGGGTGGGGATGCGCTGGGCGAAGTCGGCGTTGTGCAGGAGCCCGAAGTCGGTGTTGTTGACCAGCTCGTGTTCCTGGCGTTCCCGCAGGGCTTCGATGGTCAGCCGCAGCTGCTGCTCGATCTGGTTCATCGGCTGGTTGTAGAGATCCGCGACGCGGGAGTGCACCCGCAGGACGGTCTGGGCGACCGAGAGTTCGTATTCCCGGGGCTGGGCGTCGTAGTCGACGAACGTGCCCGGCAGCGTCGGCTCGCCGTCGTGCCCGGAGGCCAGCGAGATCTCGGCTTCGCCGTGGTCGTTGCGGGCGGATGAGCCGTCGGCGGTGAAGGCGTCGAGGTGGGCTTGCAGGGTCTCCGAGCGGGACAGGACGTCCTGGAACGCGGCGCGGGGCAGGGTCAGGACGGTGCAGGTGGTGACGGCTTTGGCGGTGAACTCCCAGATTCCGTCGGTGCGGATCAGGGCGGTTTCGCCGAAGTAGTCGCCGTCGGCGAGGGTGCCCAGGACGGTCTGGTCGCCGTAGGCGCCGGTGCCGACTTTGGTGATTTTGCCGTGGGCGATGAGGAACACCTGGTCGGCGCGGGAGCCGAACTCGACGAGGGTGTCGCCGGGGACGTATTCGTGCTGGGTGAAGCGGGAGGCGAGTTCGGTGAGGACGTCGTCGTCGTCGTAGCCGCGCAGGGGGGCGAGTTCGCCGAGTTCGGGTGGGATGACGCGGACGTCGGCGCCGGTGGTGGTGAAGGTGACGCGGCCGTCGCCGACGGAGTAGGACAGGCGGCGGTTGACGCGGTAGGCACCGCCGGAGACTTCGACCCAGGGCAGGACTTTGAGGAGCCAGCGGGAGGAGATGCCCTGCATCTGCGGGACCGACTTGGTCGTGGTGGCCAGGGTGCGGGCCGCGGCCCGGCCGAGGCTCAGCGGTGCCTGGTCGGTGTCCACCGGGTCGGTGACAGTCACAACGAGAACCACCCAATCATTCGAAGGTCAAGACTGGTAACGGGGATTGGTGGCGTGCCAGGTGAAGCCGCCGCCCATCCAGGAACGGACACCCACGAGGAACCGCTGCAGCTCCGGCGACGCCACCGCCATCAGCTCGCGGTGGCCGTCCTCGAACTCGTGGACGATCTTGTTGTGCAGCTCGACGGTGGCCTCGACCGCCTCCTCGACCGGACAGCCCCGGTCCGCGGCGATCTGCAGGACCATGTTGCAGACGGGCTTCTCGTCGGCGGCGTCCTTGGCCACCGAATGCAGGTCGTTGACCAGCACCGACGCCGTCCCGGCCCGCATCATCGCCTCCCGCACGCGCGGGTCGTAGTAGAACGGCGCGGCCAGCTCGTACCCGCCGACGGCGTCGACCAGGGTCATCGACGTGTAGAAGCTGTCGTGCTGGCGGGCCGCCAGGTACTCCCACGCGGGTGGGTAGCGGCCGGTGTGGCGCCACGCCGCGTAGGCGTCCCAGCTGACGAACATGGCGAACGTCGAATAGCAGACCCGCTGGACCAGCACGGGGGAGCCGTGCCGGCCCAGGTGGCCGATCGCCGAGTGCAGCCCGACGAGGATCGGGTCCGCCCGCAGCGCTTCTTCGAGGGGCGCCGAGAACTCCCCGGCCGGCGCGACCGGGTCCATGGCCGCCATGACGAGCGCCAGGCGTGGCGGCAGTTCGGTCGGCGCCGCGCCCAGCGCGCTGTCGTCGGCGTAGTAGTCGTCGGCCGCCCACCACGTCGCGTTCAGCTGCGCCGCGACGAGCAGGCGGTCCGGGTCGTCGCAGTCGGGGTGGGCGAGCATCACCAGCCTGCCGAACCCGGCCCGGGCGATCTGGTCGAGGCCCTTGCCGGTGAACCCACAGTCCTCGGCCCACGCGACCAGCCGCCGGTCGACCTCCCCGGCGAGGGCGTCGTCGATCCGTCCCGGAACCGGGCAGTACAACGGCGTCGCACTGCCGTCACCCCACGGCAGGTACGCGTAGGCCGGGTCCTGCCCGGGCGCGGGCGCGAACTGGGTCGCGATCCGCGCCGCGGCCGTGCCGAGGCCGAACGGGCCCGCGAGCAGGCTCGCGGCACCCCCGTTCGTCCACTGTGGACACGTGGTCCCGGTCGTCATGGCGGTCTCCCTCGGCACGCCCGCCTCAGACGCGGTCGGCGGCGATGAGCAGGTAGTGGAAGCTGCCTTCGCGGTACGCGGTCAGGAACGGTTTCTCCACCCCGGTGGCGACCGAGGACCGCTCCCGCAGCTCCCAGTACGGGATCGTCGCGGCCGTCAGGTCGACGACGTTGATCGGCACGAACCCGTTGTCCGACAACGCCTTGAAGTAGTCGCCGCGGGCGTGGATGTTGCAGATGTAGTGCTGGTCGATCTGGCTCACCGCGCGCGAGCGGCCGCCGGTGACGTCGTTGTAGCAGCCGGTGATCGTGACGTACCGGCCGCCGGGCTTGAGCTGCCGCGCGTGCTCGGCGAACAGGTCGTGCAGGTCGACGTACATCGTGCTCTCGTTGTTCCAGATGCCCTGGAACACGCCGGATTCGAAGCCGGTGTCGAGCATGTTGCGCAGGTGGTAGCGCACCGAGCCGTCGATCCCGCGCTGCCGCACGTGCTCGTTGGCGAACCCGACCTGCTGCTCGGAGATGGAGATCCCGTCGACCTGGCAGCCGAAGCGCTGGTGGGCCATGACGCTGGTGCCGCCGCGGCCGCAGCCGGCGTCGAGCAGCCGGTCGGCGGGCCCGATCGGGCCGAGGTGGTCGAGGAGGACGTCGGCCTGCGCGGTCTCGAGCCGGTGCATCTCATCGATGATCGCCTGGTCGCGCCGGTCTTCGGGGGCGTCGAGGACGGCCGGGTCGTAGTCGCCGAGGCCGTAGTGGTGGTGGTAGAGACCGTCGACATCGCCCAGCCGGAGGTTCACCGGGTCCTTTTCCGCGTTCCAGTAGTCGGCGACCGACTGCTGGTACGCGGTGCGGGTCACGGGCTGGTCGAGAGCCGTCATCGAGAAACTCCTCGTTCGTCTTCTTGAAAGGGGAAATCCCTTGGGGTGCAAGGAAACGCACCGGGCGCCCGGCCTCGTCCCCTCCCCGACGACGCTAGCGAGTAGTGATTCCCGCGGACAAGGAGCTTCACTCGCGCTGGCCGTGCGGTGCCCGTCTGGCCCAGCGGCACCCCTGCGCGGGGTGGTCCGCGACGCACTCGGCAGCCTCTTTCGGGACCCGGGGCACCTCGTTGGGATGACGCGCTGCGACCGTGGGTCGCGACGGCCGGGTCAGGGGAGGGACGCGCGGCTCCCGGCCAGCCCGGCGAGCAGATCGCCGTGCTCGGCGACGCGGTCCAGGACCTCGTCGGCGGTGAAGGTCAGGTGGTTCACGTGCCGGCACGCGCGGACCTCGTCCCACGTCACCGGCGTCGACACCGTCGGCCGGTCGCGGCCGCGCAGGGAGTACGGGGCGATCGTCGTCTTGGCCGGGTTGTTCTGGCTCCAGTCGATGAACACCCGTCCGCCGCGCTGCGCCTTGGCCATCACCGCGGTCACCGAGTCCGGCGTCTCCCGCGCCAGGCGCTGCGCGAGCCGCTTGGCGTAGGCCGAGGGCGCGGCGGGGTCGTCGGTCCGGATGCCGCAGTACAGCTGCATTCCCTTGGACCCCGAGGTCTTCGCGAACGGCGTCAGGCCGTCGGCGACCAGGACGTCGTGGAGGCGTTCGGCGACGCGCGAGCAGTCGACGACGCTCGTGCCCGGGCCGGGGTCCAGGTCGAACACCAGGCGGTCGGGCGGCTGCGGCGTCGCGTCTGAAGTGACCGTCCACTGAGGAACGTGCAGCTCCAGTGCGGCCATGTTGGCCGACCAGACCAGCGCCGGCAGGTCGTCGAGGAGCGGGTAGTCGATGGTGTCGCCGCTGCCGCGGGAACCGGTGCTGGGCAAGCGGACCGTGCGCAACCACGACGGCGCGCCGTTGGGGACGTTCTTCTCGAACCACTTCTCGCCGTCGACCCCGTTGGGGTACCGGATGAACGTCACCGGCCGCCCGGCGAGGTGCGGCAGCAGGACCGCGGCGATCCGCGAGTAGTAGTTGATCACCTCGCCCTTGGTGAACCCGTCCGCCGGGTACAGCACCTTGTCCAAATTGGACAGGGTGAGCTGCCGGTTGCCGGCCTGCACGGTGATCTTCCGGCCCACCGGCTCGGGCGGCGGAGGCGCGGCCGGTTCCGCCGGTGCCGCGCGCGGGGCGAGGACGTCCGCGGGTTCCTTGTCCGCCCGCAGGCCGCGCCAGGCGGTGTGGCGGACGCGCCCCGCGCGCGTGAACTGGCGGTAGACGATCTCGCCGACGAGCCGCGGTTCGACCCAGCGGGCGCGGGCGGTGTCCTCGCGCGGCGGCGGCGTCGCGAACGGGTGGGTGCGGCGTTCGAGCCGCTGGAGCCGGTCCTTGAGGTCGGCGCGGGCGGCCTGGCTGAAGCCGGTGCCGACGTCGCCGATGTAGACGAGGTCGCCACTGGCGGGATCGTGCGCGCCGAGCAGGAGGCCGCCGAGGGTGCCGCTGAAGCTGCGCTGGCCGGGGCGCCAGCCGCAGATGATGACCTCCTGGGTGCGGATCAGCGGGTGCTTCAGCCAGGCGTCCGGCCGCTGCCCGGGCAGGTAGGCGGAGCTGCGGAGCTTCGCCACGACGCCTTCGTAGCCCGCGGACGCGGCGTGGGCCAGGAAGTCCGCCGGTGTGCGGCGGTCCGCGGCGAGCTCGTCGAAGGTGACGGCGCGGACCACCGAGACGCGGTAGGGATCGGGCATCGGCAGGCCGGCCAGCAGCCGGCGGCGTTCGTCGTACGGCTCCTTGAGCAGGTCGCGGTCGCCGAGCCGCAGCAGGTCGAAGGCGAGGAAGCGGACCGGGACGTCGTCGAACGCCCGGCCCGGGGACGCGCTCTGGTGCCGGACCCAGCGGCCGCGACGTTCCTGCATGAGCTCGAAGTCGATCCGGCCGTCGTCGCCGTAGACGACGATCTCGCCGTCGAGGATCGCGGCCTGCCCGTCGAG
The DNA here is from genome assembly GCF_902497555.1 of Amycolatopsis camponoti. Lineage (NCBI taxonomy): Bacteria > Bacillati > Actinomycetota > Actinomycetes > Pseudonocardiales > Pseudonocardiaceae > Amycolatopsis > Amycolatopsis camponoti. Next base: position 2,987,083 of record NZ_CABVGP010000001.1, read on the forward strand.
GTCGAGCACTCCGGCGAGTTCCCGGAACTCGGCGGTGAAGTCGATGTTGTTGCGGCTGGTGAGGACGGTGGTGCCGTCCGGGGCGATCCGCATGGCGGCGCGGTAGCCGTCCAGCTTGTACTCGTAGGCCCACTCGGCGCCGCTGCGCAAGCGGCCGCCGTCGGCCTTGGCCAGCATCGGCTCGACCCACGCGGGGACGCGGGACGCGTCGTGAGCAGCCATGCCGAACCTCCGTCTGTGCTGCTTCGACGGTAACCCGTTCGGCCTAGTTCTGCCGGGTTTTCGCAGGTGAACGTGGGCGGGTCGGCGTCAGGCGGGGAAGAAGTCCTCGACCGCCCGCCGGAGGGTCGTCCGCACGGTTTCGGCGTCGTCCAGTTCTCCGCCGTGCAGGGCGCCGTCGCGAAGGAGGACCAGGACCCGGGCCGCGTGGTCCGGCTCCGGGTGGCCCGCGGCCGCCGCCTCGCTCCGGAGGACCTCGAAGAACCACTGGCGGTGGTCGTCGATCACCCGGCGGACCTGGGAGTCGGCGTCGGGGTACTCCGCCGCCGCGTTGAGGAACTGGCAGCCGCGGAAATCCTCGCCGCACGTCGCCTCGCCCACCACCGACAGCGCCGAGGCGAGCGCCTCGCGCGGTGGCTTGCCCGCTCGGGCCGCGTCGACGGCCGTGCGGATCTGGCGGCTCGTCTCGGCGAGGTACGCCGCGACCAAGTCGTCCTTCGTGGGGTAGTGCCGGTAGAACGTCGCCCGCGTCACGGATGCCTCGGAGACCAGGCGCTCGACCCCGACCGCGTGGATGCCCTCCGCGTAGAAGAGGCGCGACGCGGTCGCCAGCAGCCGATCTTTCGGGTGCACGTCGGCAGACTTCATCCGGCCAGCATAGAGAAAGACTGGTCGTTCTGCTAGATCGGCTACGTCACATTGCCAAGGCGTCCTCGGACGGCCAGAGTGTGGAGACAGAAAGACCAGTCGTTCTCTCTGAGGAGCCAGTCATGAGCAAGCCCACCATCGTCCTGGTCCACGGCGCTTTCGCCGACTCGTCGAGCTGGACCGGCGTCGTCGCCAAGCTGCAGGAGCAGGGCTTCCCGGTCGTCGCGGTGGCGAACCCGCTTCGCGGCGTCGAGTCGGACGCGGCGTACGTCGCGGACGTCGTCAAGAGCGTCGAAGGCCCGGTTGTCCTCGCCGGCCACTCGTACGGCGGCGCGCTGATCACCCGCGCGGCGACCGAGACGCCGAACGTGCGCGCGCTGGTCTACATCGCGGCGTTCCAGCCCGACGCCGGCGAGAGCGTGTTCGAGCTGTCCGGCCGTTACCCGGGCGCGAAGCTCGGCCCGGAGACGACGAACGTCCTCGTCCACGACGGGACGCCCGAGCTGTCGATCAAGCCGGCGGACTTCGCCGAGGTGTTCGCGGCCGACGTCCCGGCGCAGACCGCGGCGATCCTGGCGGTCACCCAGCGGGCGGTCGCCCAGCAGGCGCTGGCGGCCCCCTTCGAGGGCACGCCGGCGTGGACGAAGCTGCCGTCGTGGACGCTGATCGCCAACCAGGACAACGCGATCCCGGCGGCGGCACAGGAGTTCATGGCCGACCGCGCGTCGTCGACGGTCCGCCGGATCGACGCCTCCCACGCGGTGGCGGTGTCCCAGCCGGCGACGGTGGCCGAGGTGATCGTGGCGGCGGCCGACGCCACGGAGTGAGTCCCGGCTCGTGCGGACCGGGAGCCCGTCCCGGTCCGCACGGCTCGCCGTGGTCGTGCTCCTGGTCGGCGTCAAAGCGAAGGACCTCAAGGAAAAGCGCTAGCGCCGCAGCGTCGTCTCTTCGTCCAAACGGGACAGCTTCGCCGGGTTGCGCACCGCGTACAGGCCCGTGATGAGCCCGTCGTCGATGCGGACCGCCAGCACCGTGTCGACCTCGCCGTCGCGGCGCAGGAGCAACGCCGGGTAGCCGTTGACCTGGACCGCGGCCAGGGACCCCGCGGCGAAGTTGCCCAGGCCGGCGGCCAGCAGCCGGCTCACGTCGGACGCACCGACCACGGGCTCCAGCACCGCCTGCACCACACCGCCGCCGTCGCCGAGGAACACCACGTCCGGGGCGAGGATGTCCAGCAGGTGCTGCAGATCGCCCGTCTCGACCGCGCGCTGGAACGCCTCCAGCGCGTGGCGGGACGTGGCGGGGGAGACGGCGCCGCGAGGGCGGCGCGCGGCGACGTGGGAGCGGGCCCGGTGCGCGATCTGGCGGACCGTGGCCGGGGTCTTGCCGACGGCTTCGGCGATCTCGTCGTAGCCCAGGTCGAACACCTCGCGCAGCACGAACACGGCCCGCTCGGCCGGCGTCAGCGTCTCCAGCACCAGCAGCATCGCCATCGAGACGCTGTCGGCCAGCTCGACGTCCTCGGCCACGTCGGGCGCGGTCAGCAGCGGCTCGGGCAGCCACGGGCCGACGTAGGACTCCTTGCGCCGGCCGAGCGTCCGCAGCCGCATGAGCGCCAGGCGGGTGGTGATCCGGACCAGATACGCGCGCTCGTCACGCACGGCGTCGAGGTCCACGCCCACCCAGCGCAGCCAGGTCTCCTGCAGGACGTCTTCGGCGTCGGCCGCCGAGCCGAGCATCTGGTAGGCGACGGTGAACAGCAGGTTCCGGTGCGCGAGGAACGCCTCGGTGGCGGCGTCGGCCATGGGGATCCCTCTTTCGTCTCGCGGAGTTTCCCACCAGATGCTCGTCGGGGTCGCTTTGTGACCGTGACCGTCGTCACGGTCACGGGGCCGGGGTGGCCCGGCATCTCGTGGTCGTCCGGTTCACGACCACGGAAGAGGAACCATGGAACCCCGTTTCAGCCTGACCGGCACCGAGATCGGCGCCAAGTTCGCCAAGCGGTTCGGCACCGCGAGCCTGGCCATCGTCCAGTCGCCGCTGCCGAAGGTCACGCAGGAGCTGGTATCGCTGCGCGTCAGCCAGATCAACGGCTGCGGCTGGTGCGTCGACATCCACACGAAGGAGCTGGCGGCCGCCGGGGAGACCGCGGTGCGGATCAACCTGGTCGCCGCCTGGCGCGAGGCCACGGTGTTCAGCGAGGCCGAGCAGGCCGCGCTGGCGCTGGCCGAGGAGGGCACCCGGATCGCCGACGCGAGCCCCGGCGTCTCCGACGACACCTGGGAGCGCGTGCGCGAGCACTACGACGACGACCGGACCGCCGCGCTGGTCGCCCTCGTGGCCCAGATGAACTCGGCCAACCGGCTCGCGGTGATCCTGCACCAGAAGGGCGGCTCGTACGAGCCCGGCATGTTCGGCTGAGCGGAACCGGCCCGGGATCACCCGATCCCGGGCCGGTTCGTGCTTCGCTGGGGGCATGGCGAAGGCGGAGCGGTGGAACCGGCACTGGGACCGCAAGTCGGCGAGCTACGACGCGGAGATGGGCGTCTGGGACCGCCGCCTCTTCGGCGACTCGCGGGAGTGGGCCTGCGGCCAGGCGGCCGGCGAGGTCCTGGAGGTCGCCGTCGGGACCGGGCTCAACCTGGCCTGGTACCCCGCCGAGGTGACGCTCACCGGGCTCGACCTGAGCGCCGGGATGCTCGACATCGCCCGGTCGCGAGCCCGCGAACTCGGCCGCGCGGTCACCTTGGCGCAGGGCAGCGCGCACGCGCTGCCGTTCACCGAGGCGTCCTTCGACACGGTCGTGTGCACGTTCGGCCTCTGCGCGATCCCGGACCCCGCGACGGCGGTCGCGGAGATGGCCCGCGTCCTGCGTCCCGGCGGGAGGCTGATCCTGGTCGACCACGTGGCGGGCTCGTCGTTCGCGGTGCGCGCGGCCCAGTGGCTGGTGGAGCTGGCGAGCGTTCCCTTGGCGGGCGAGCACTTCCGGCGGCGTCCGCTGAAGCTGGTGGAGGCACACGGGTTGCCGATCGAGCGGCGGGAACGGTTCAAGCTGGGACTCGTCGAACGGCTGGTGGCCCGGAAGGTCAGCTGAAGCCAAGATCCTTTCGGGCCTGCCGACGTCGGCGGTAGGACGCTTGTCGGCAGGCATTGGAACAGTAGTCTCGTGGCCGGCCGAGGTGGGAGGCCGCCGAACGCGCCGCGGTGATCGGGCACGGGCAGATCGAGCAGAGCGCGGATCCGGTGGCCAGTTCAAAGTACCCGTGACGTGCACAACGACCGAGAGTTGGGGCATCGGCCTTGCCCATGATCCCTGCGCGAACCGTGTCCGGGACGACCGCCACATCGGAGTCGACATAGTCGCGGAGGTGCTGCGACCGGCTGGGGTGGCGCATCAACCGGAAAGCCTCCTCCTCCAGCCGTGTCACTTGAGCCGCGGAAAGACCGAGGAGCGCCGCCGTTTCCGCACGAGACCGGGGGGCGCCGTCCCGCAATCCGTACCGCAGGGTGACGAGCTCGGCTTGACGGCAGGAAAGGGATTCGAGCACGGACTCGAGCTGGGCCAGCGTGAGGACGGCGGTGACGTGTCTGCTCCCGTCCAGCACGGTCACCTTCCGACGCGTCACGGCCTTGTCTCCTCTTCGCTCCCCTCAGTATCACCGGTGTGCGTAGTCCTTTGCGCACGGCGGCTGGTCAGCCGGTGGAACACCTTGGTGGCTTCGGTGAACACCCGCGGGACATCTTCGGGCTTGGCCTGGCACAGCGCCACGATCGCGACCACGCCGAAGATGATGATGAGCAGGAGCATCGGTGACAGGTAGACGAGCAACGTCAGCAAAGGGAACCTCCGGGCACGACGAAATCGCCGTGGGCGGGCCGACGGCGGAAAGGGCAGAAAAAAAGCCCCTGCCGGAGAGGCGGGGGCTTGCGGGCACACTTGTTCCCGAACTGGCGATAACCACAGCACAGCCGGGAAAACGCCCCGGAGGGACAATGATCGCGGATTATCGCAGGTCAGAGCGACTGAAAGAGTGTCACCTCACGGGACACAAACTTTCGTAACGCGTCAGCTGAACAGCTCGGCCAGCGGGCTCTTCTCGAGGTTCGCGAGCAAGGCCGCGACATCGTCGTAGGTCGCGATCGCGCCCGCCTCTTCCAGTTCCGCCGCGCCGACTCCGCCCGACAGGACGCCGATCGTGCGCACGCCGGCCTTCGAGGCGGCTCGCACGTCCCAGACCGCGTCGCCGACGAACATCGTGTCCGCCGGGGCCGTGCCGGCCTTCTCCAGCGCCACCAGCACCGGTTCCGGGTCCGGTTTCGTCGCGTCGACGTCGGCGCCCGCGACGACGTCCTTCACCACGTCGTCCACCCCGAGGACGCGGCGCAGCTCGGCCAGCTCGTCGGGCGCCGCCGACGTCGCCAGGACGACCCGCACGCCCTTCGCGGCGAGCGCCCGGATCAGCTCCGGGGCCTGGGCGAACGGCCGCAGCAGATCGGCCGTCTCCAGGTAGAAGCGGCTGTGGAGGTCCTCGACCTCGTCGCCGACGCGCTCGGCGTCGTCGTCGCCGAGCAGGGTGCTCAGCAGCTTGCCGGAGCCCTTGCCGAGCGCGCGGTGCACGCGCCAGGAGTCGACGGGGCGGTCCAGCTCGTGGAACGCCCGCCGCCAGGCGTGGACGTGGAGGTAGTTGGAGTCGACGAGCGTGCCGTCGATGTCGAACAGGACCGCGGTGGCGATGATGGCTCCTCGGGTTCGCAGGTCCGCTCGGGTACCCCGCACGGACGGGAGTACACGTCACCGTTTGAGTGCTCCGAGACGGGGGACCCGATCGGGAGACCCGGCAGGAGGTGGTCCCCGGTGCTCGCCCGGCACAATTCCGTCCGGCTGGTTCCCCGGCACGGCTCGACGACCGCGGTCGTCGGCGTCCTCGATCGGACGACTGGTCCGCGGCTGCGCGACAGCTTGCTCGAACTCGCCGCCGAGTCCGATGACGGCGTCCTCGTCGACGTCGAAGGCCTCGAGCTCGAAGACCGCGAACTCGTCAAGGTGTTCTCGTTCGTCGCGCTGCGGCTCGGCGACTGGCCGGCCGTGCCCTTCGTGCTGGTGACCGGCCGGCCCGACCAGCGAGCGGTGCTGGCCGCCCAGAGCGCGCCCGTGTACGCCGACGCCGCCTCGGCCGAAGCCGCGCTGGAGCGCCCCGCACGGAAACGCGCGCGCCGCGTGCTGACCCGCTCGTCCCGTACTTCGACGTCCGCCCGCGCGTTCGTGCGGCGGACCTGTGCCGAGTGGCGGGTGCCCGAGCTGGCCGAGGACGCCGAGCTGGTCGCGACCGAGCTCGTCGAAAACGCCCTGCGGCACACGGATTCCGTGCCCCGGCTGCGGCTGGAGCTGCGCCGTCGCCGGCTGTCGGTCGAGGTGGCCGACGAAAGCCCGCGTCCCGCGGTGGTGCGCGAAGGGCTCGACCTGACCGAGACGGGGCTCGGGCTGCGGATGGTCGCCAAGGTCGCGAAGGTGTGGGGGAGCAGCCGGCGCCGCTCCGGCGGCAAGACCGTGTGGGCCGTGCTGCGCCGCGCTTGAGGTCCGCGTCACGCCGGGGAACACCGGTGTTTCCCGCGTGGGAACGGACAGAAGCTCCCGCCTCCGCTCGCAGGTCCACCCCCGGCCTTCGCCGGGCGGGGCGGGTCTTCGTCTACTGTGGACGCCGCGGCCGGAAGTCGCGTTCGGTTTCGACGTCGCCTTCCGGGGTGTGGACCACGTGCCCGACCCGCCGTTTCTTCGCGATCAGCCGGCCGGCGAGCACGGCGTCGGTCCGGCGCGGCGAGGTGTTGGAAGCCCGGTGCCCGCCCTCGACGCGGTTCTTCCACAGCCCGTTTTCGAAGTAGGTGTGCACGTCACCCTCGGCCACGATTTCCGCCTCCCGTCCGCAAAAGCGCCAGACGGAACGGGTGCCCGGGAACGATGCGGACAAACCTTCAGGAAAGGCCGAGTACCCGCACGGCGTTGTCCTTGAGGATCAGCGGCCGCACTTCCTCCTTGAGGTCGAGGGCGGCGAAGTCGGCGAGCCAGCGGTCCGGGGTGATCACCGGGAAGTCCGAGCCGAACAGCACCTTCCGCTTGAGCAGCGAGTTCGCCGCGCGGACCAGCTGCGGCGGGAAGTACTTCGGGGACCAGCCGGACAGGTCGATGTAGACGTTGGCCTTGTGCGTCGCGACCGAGATCGCCTCGTCCTGCCACGGCACCGACGGGTGCGCGAGGATGATCGTCAGCTCCGGGAAGTCGGCGGCGACGTCGTCGAGCAGCATCGGGTTCGAGTAGCGCAGCTTGATGCCGTGCCCGCCCGGCAGCCCGGCGCCGATCCCCGTCTGCCCGGTGTGGAACAGCGCCGGGACGCCCAGCTCCCGGATGGCGTCGTACAACGGGTAGTACCGGACGTCGTTCGGCTCGAACGCCTGCAGGCTGGGGTGGAACTTGAAGCCGCGGACGCCGTGCCCCTCGACCAGTGCCCGCGCGCGGCGCACGGCGGCCTTCCCGGCGTGCGGGTCGACCGAGCCGAATGGGATGAGCACGTCGGCGTGCTCGGCGGCCGCGTCGGCGATCTCCTCGCTCGAGAGCGCGGGGTGCCCGGTCGCGGCCGGCGCCTCGACCGTGAAGACGACGGCGGCCATGTTCCGCGCCCGGTAGTGCTCGGCGATCGCGGCCACCGTCGGCGTCCGGTCCTGGCCGGCGCGGAAGTACTTCTCCGACGCGTCCAGCAGCTCCTGGTCGAGGGCGAAGCAGCCGTGCCCGTCCTGTTCGACGTGGGTGTGGACGTCGATGGCGGTCAGTGCGGAAAGGTCCACGGAAGCTCCAGGTTCAGGGCAGGTCGGGCTGCGCGGCCTTGGCGGCCAGCAGCCGGTTCAGGACGGCGTCGCGCGCGGCGACGAGCTGATCGTCGCCGATGCCGCCGAGTTCCGCATCGACCCCGGCGACGAGTGTCTCGGCCAGCTCCGGGGTCAGGTGGACGCGGCCCAGGTCGCGCCACCACTCTTCGGTGGGCGGGCCGAGGTGCGCCAGGACGTGCGCGAGCCCGCCCGCGCCGCCGGAGAGGTGCTGGTTGAGGAACGGGCCGAGCACGGCCCAGCGCAGCCCGGGCCCGTAGGCGATCGCCGTGTCGATGTCCGCGACCGTCGCGATGCCGCGTTCCACGAGCGAATACGCTTCCTGCCACAGCGCGGCCTGCAGCCGGTTCGCGACGTGGCCGGGCACTTCCCGCGACAACCGGATCGGCCGTTTCCCGAGCGACGTGTAGAACGCCACGGCCCGGTCGACGACCTCGGGCGCGGTCTCGCGGCCGGGCACCACCTCGACGAGCGGGATGAGGTGCGGCGGGTTGAACGGGTGGCCGATGACGACCCGCTCGGGATGGCGCGGGCAGCCGCGGGCGATGACGCTCGGCAGCAGCCCGGACGAGCTGCTCGCCAGGATCACGTCCGGCCGCGCGGCCTCGTCGAGGACGGCGAACAGCGCGTGCTTGACGTCCTCGCGCTCGGGACCGTTCTCCTGGACGAAGTCCGCGGCGGCGGCGGCTTCGCCGGCGTCGGCGACGAACCGCAGCCGATCCGTGTCTTCGAGTGCATCTCGCAACCGCTCTTCTGCGCCCGGCGCCGGATCGGTGGCGACGACGTCGTGGCCGTGGGCGAGGAAGAGCCCCGCCCAGCTCGCGCCGATCACGCCGGTGCCGACGACCGCGACGGTGCTCATGCGCGCGCCCCGAAGTGGTCCAGAGCGGTGGGATCGGCCAGGACGTCCCGGCCGACGACGTCCTCGGCCCGGGCGCCGAGCAGGAGTTTCTTCACGGGCAGCTCCAGCTTCTTCCCGGTGCGGTTGCGGGGGATCACCGGGACGGCGGTGATCGTGTCCGGCACGTGCCGCGGCGACAGCGCGCTCTTCAACGCCGTCGTGATCTTCTCGCGCAGCGGCGCGTCCAAGGTGCCGTCCCGGACGACGACGTAGAGACGGAGGTCGCCGTTGCCGCCGGCGGGGTCTTCGAGGTGCACGACGAGGGAGTCGTCGACCTCCGGAAGTTCCTCGACGACGGCGTAGAACTCGGCGGTGCCCAGCCGGACACCGCCGCGGTTGAGCGTCGCGTCGGAGCGTCCGGCGATGACGCAGCTCCCCTCCGGGGAGAACCGGATCCAGTCGCCGTGGCGCCAGACCCCGGGATAGACGTCGAAGTACGTTTCGCGGTAGCGCGCACCCGTGTCGTCGCCCCAGAACCCGACCGGCATGGACGGCATCGGCGCGGTGATCACCAGCTCGCCCAGCTCGCCGACCACCGGGGCGCCGTGCTCGTCGAACGCCTTCGCGTCGACGCCGAGGCACGGCCCGGAGATCTCGCCGGCCACCACGGGCTGCAGCGGGCCGCCCTGGACGATCCCGCTGCAGACGTCGGTGCCGCCGCTGCCGACGTTGAGCAGCACGCCGGGCCCGAAGACGTCCCGCACCCAGTGGTAGCCCTCGGCCGGCAGCGGGCTGCCCGCCGCGCCGATCTGCCGCACCGCGCTCAGGTCGAACTCCGACGCCGGGTTCAGGCCCGCTTTCCGGCACGCCATCAGGAAGCCCGGGCTCGCGCCCATCAGCGTCGCGCGGGTTTCGGCGGCGAGCCGCCACTGCCACGCCAGGTCGGGGTGCATCGGGTTGCCGTCGACCAGCACGATCGACGCGCCGGTGAGCAGCCCCGAGACGAGCGCGTTCCACATCATCCAGGCGGTGGTGGAGAACCACAGGATCCGGTCGCCGGGCCCGAGATCCCAGCTGAGGCCGTGGTTCTTGAGGTGCTCCAGCAGGATCCCGCCGTGGCCGTGCACGATCGCCTTCGGCTTGCCGGTGGTGCCGGAGGAGAACAGCACGCACAGCGGGTGCGCGAAGCCGACCGGCTCGAACCCGGGCGCGCTGTCGGTGAGGAGGATGCTCCAGTCCAAGGTGTCCGGGAGATCGTGGTCGCCGTAGGGAACGTGGACGACGTGCTCGACGGTCGGCAGGCCGCCGCGGATCTCGGCCACCTCGGTGCGGCGGTCGACGTCCTTGGCGCCGTAGCGGTAGCCGGACACGGTCAGCAGCACGCGGGGTTCGATCTGGCCGAACCGGTCGACGACCGAGCGGGCGCCGAACTCGGGCGCGCAGGACGCCCAGACCGCGCCGAGGCTCGCGACCGCGAGGTAGGCGACCACGGTTTCGGGGATGTTCGGCAGGTACGCCACGACGCGGTCGCCGCGCCCGACCCCGAGCCGGGCGAGGCCCGCGCGGGCCTTCTCGACCTGTTCGCGCAGCTCACCCCAGGTCAGCTCCGCGCGCTCCCGGGTCTGGGAGTACGCGATGACGGCGACGTCATCCGGCGGCCCGCCGAGGGCGTGCTCGGCGTAGTTGAGGGTCGCGCCGGGGAACCACTCGGTGCCGGGCATCCTCCGGTCCGGCACGACGCTTTCGGCGGGGGAGTGGAAGCGGACGCCGAAGAAGTCCTTGATCGACGCCCAGAAGCCGTCGAGGTCGGTCACCGACCAGCGGTGGAGCGCGGCGTAGTCGTCGAACGAACGGCCGCGGGCGGCCAGCCACCCCAGGTACCGGCCGATCTCGGTGGTTTCGCGGACGTCGGGGGCGACCGGGCGCAGGATCATCGCCCGACCTTCCCGGCGCGCTTGTCGAGGAAGGCCTGCATCCGTTCCTTGGCCTCGGCGCTGCCGGTCGCCACCGCGGCCATCAGCGACTCCATGAAGTAGCCCTCGGCCGGGTTGGCCTCGGCGATGCGGGGGAGTGCCTGCAGGACGGCGAAGTTCGTGATCGGCGAGTTCGTGGCGATCTTGCGGGCCAGGGCGAGCCCGTGCTCGAAGCCGTCGTCGACGCGGTAGTGCGACAGCCCGGCGGCGTGGCCTTCGTCGGCGTCGAGGACGCGGCCGGTGAGCATCATGTCGGCCATCCGGCTCGCGCCGATCAGCCGCGGCACGCGCACCGACGCGCCGCCGCCGACGAACAGCCCGCGCTGGCCCTCCGGCAGCGCGTAGAACGCCGACGGCTCGGCGACGCGGATGTGCGCGGCCGCCGCCAGCTCCAGGCCGCCGCCGACGACCGCACCCCGGAGCACGGCGACGACCGGGACGCGCCCGCGCTCGAGCCGCTCGAAGGCGCGGTGCCACATCATCGAGTGCTCCAGGCCCTCGAACGCGTCGCGCTCGGTGAGCTCGGAAAGGTCGAGCCCGGCGGAGAAGTGCTCGCCCACGGCGTCGAGCACGACGGCCTTGACCCCGCGCGGCGGGGCACCGAAGAACGTTTCGAGGCCGAGCACGGTGGCGTCGTCGAGGGCGTTGCGCTTCTCGGGGCGCGCCAACCGCAGCACGGCGACGTCGTCGAGCAGCTCCAGGTGCAGCGAAGGCGGCAGGAGGGGGATCGTCATGCGGGTCCGTTCGGGAAGGACGCGGCGGCTCGCGCGCGGAGCTCGACGCGGCGGATCTTGCCGGTGGCGTTGACCGGCAGGGTTTCGGTGAACTGCACGTACTTGGGCACCTTGAAGCGCGCGAGGTGCCGTTCGAGGTGGGCGCGGAAGGCGGCTTCGCCGAGCTGGGCGCCGGCGCGGCGGACGACGAAGGCGGCGCCGACCTCGCCCCAGCGCTCGTCGGCCACCCCCACGACGGCGCACGCGTCGACCTCGTCGAGCCGGACCGCGACCGCCTCGATCTCGGCGGGGTAGACGTTCTCGCCGCCGGAGATGATCAGGTCCTTGACGCGGTCGACGACGTGGGCCCAGCCGTCGTCGTCGACGCGGACGACGTCGCCGGTGCGGAACCAGTCGCCGTCGACGAAGCTCGCCTTCGACTCCTCGGGCCGGTTCCAGTAGCCGCCGAACACGTGCGGGCCGCGCACCAGCAGCTCCGCGGGTGTCTCGCCGAGCGGCTCGGGCGTGAAATCGGGGCCGAGACCGGCCACGTCGGTGAAGAAGTGCGGCACGCCGGCGGCGACGGGGTGGTCGAGCGTGCCCTCGTGGGTGGCCATCGAGACACCCGGCGAGGCTTCGGTCATGCCGTAGCCCTGGAGGAGTTTCACGCCGCGGTCGAGCCACGCGCGGGCGACGCGTTCGGCGACCGGCGAGCCGCCGTAGAGCACGCACGTCAGCGAGCTCAGGTCCGTGCGGTCCCAGTCCTCGTGGCGGCACAGCATTTCCAGCATCGTGGGGACCGCGGAGAAGCTCGTGATCCCGGCCTCGCCGATCCGGCCGAGGATCGCGCCCGGGTCGAACTTCGCCACCGGTTCCACGCTGCCGCCCTTGAACAGCGTCGGCAGCGTGATCTGGCCCAGCCCGACGCAGTGGAACAGCGGCGCGATGCACAGCGCCTTGTCGGTGCCCAGGACGTCGAGGTGGGCGAGCTGGTTGACGGTGTTCCAGGTGAGGTTCCCGTGGGTGAGGACCGCCGCCTTCGGCCGGCCGGTGGTGCCGGAGGTGTAGAGCAGCAGGCAGGGGTCCTCCAGCCGCACCCCGGCGGGTGGTGGGTCGCCGGCGGCGGCCAGCTCGGCCTCGAAGTCCAGGCCGCCGGCCGGGCACGACGCGGGATCCGTCGCGACGACGTGCCGGAGGGTCTCCGGCAGCGGGCCGGCCAGCAGGTCGTCGGTGTCCGGGCTGTGCACCAGCACCGAAGCGCCGCTGTCTTCGAGCATGTAGCGGATCTCGGCGGGGGAGAGCCGGAAGTTGAGCGGGACGAAGAGCGCGCCGAGGCGGGCGGTGGCGAAGAGCGTCTCGAAGACGGTGACGTCGTTGACCCCGAGGTAGGCCACGCGGTCGCCCGGGCGCACGCCGAGCCGGGCGAGCGCGCCGGCCAGCCGTTCGACGCGGTCGGCGAGCTCCGCGTAGGTGCGCGTGCGGCCGGGCTGGACGAGCGCGGTGCGGCCGGGGGAGATCCGGGCCCGGCGCGCGGGCCAGCTGCCGAGGCCGAAGTCGGCCGGGCCGTGCGGCGAACGGGTCACGCCGGAGTACCTCCACACTATATATCAGGAACCCTGAGACGCCATCGAGCATGACCGTCCCCCGGGCGGGCTGTCAAGGGTGAGCCGTCGGAACGCCGGTTTTTGGTACGTACGCCGGGAAGGCGCGCTTTCGGCGGACGGCGGGAGACGGCCGGTTCGGCCGTTGGCGGGGTTGCGCCGTTTGGATCAAGTACTAGGCTGTAAAGGTGCGGTTCAGGAGCAGCCGCCCCTCCCTCGACTTACGGCGTCCGAGCGGGCAGTGGACACCGCTCGGCACGCCATCCGCGACTGAAGGCGTACTGAAGATGTTAGTCGTGCAGCACCCCGCGACGGCGATCCCGGTGGCGGCGCCGTCCCCCCTCATCGAGCGAAGCCCGTTCGACATCCAGGTGATCCGGCCGTACTTCGGCGCCGTCATGGTCCGGATCCGCGGCGCGCTCGGCGAGGACAGCGCCGCCGAGCTCGCCTCGGTCCTGAGCACGTGGGCGCACCGGAAGTTCCCGGTCCTGGTGCTCGACCTGTCCGAGGTCGACTTCCTGGACTCGGCCGGGCTTTCGGTGCTCGCCGGCATCCACGTCCGGACGGTCCGCGAGAGCACCACCCTCCGGATCGTCACCGGCGACAACCGCGTCGTGCGCCGGGCACTGGCCGGGAGCGGCCTCGACCACGCGCTGAACCTGAGCCGGCTGCCGTCGGGCTGGGAGCGGGCGACGGAGATCCCGAACTAGCGGGCCTTCCGGTACCCGGCGGCGCGCTCAGTTCTTGATCGTCTCCAGCAAGGCGTCGTCGGTGGGCGTCGGCTCGATGCCGAACGCCGCCGTCGCCGCCGAGGAATCCAGGACGAACGGCGCCCGCAGCTGGTACTGGACCTCCACCATCTCCCGCGCCGCCGGGGTGAAGAGCCCGGCCAGGCGCAGGGCGGCGGCGGGCATCGTCGTGAGGCGGGCCGCCGGTGCGCCCGCCAGCTCCGCCGCCCGGGTCGCCAGCGACCGCAGTGACCTCGCCGGTGCGGTCGGTGCGTGCCACGGCCTGCCCCACGCCCGCTCGTCGGCGGCGACGGCGATCAGGGTGCGGGCCACGTCGCCGACGTAGGTCCAGCTGTGCGGGGCGTCGAGGTCGGCCGGGGCCGACGCGCGCTTGCCCGCCAGGATCTTGGGCAGCACCAAGGCCGTGAACGCCGACAGCGTGCCCGCGCCGAGGTAGTCGGACCCGCGGACCTCGGCCGTGCGGATCCGCCCGGCTTCGTGCGCCGCGAGCGCGTCGGCCCAGAGCTTGGCCCGCACCGCGCCCTTCTTCGAGTTCGGCCGCGCCGGCAGCCGCTCGGTCATCGGGCCGTCGACGGCGCCGTACGCGTAAAGGTTGCCGGTCGTGACGAGCACCGCGCCGCTGCTTTCGGCCGCGTGCAGGAGGGCGGCGCCGAGTGGCGGCCAGTCGGTGGCCCAGCGGTGGTACGCCGGGCCCGCGCAGCAGTACAACGCGGTCGCGCCGGCCGTGTGCCGCGCGAGGGTGGCGGTGTCGGAGGCGTCCGCGGCGACGAGCTGGACGCCGTCGGGGCCTTGTCCCCGGCGGCTGAGCAGACGGACTTCTTCGCCGCGTCCGGCGAGCAGGCGCGCGGTGGCCGTGCCGACCGGACCGGCGCCGACGATGACGTGCAGAGCCATGGAAACCCCCAGTGGAGAACACTGTTCTCGGACAAGAACACCGTACTGCCCGCTCCAGGGCTGCGTCAAGAACAGTGTTCTCGTGAGAGTCCGGGTGTTCTCGCGATGTGCGACACTGAGGCCGTGTCCGCCTCGTCGCTGCGCGCCCGGGTCCGCTCGGAGATGCACCAGGAGATCAAGGAAGCCGCCCGCCGTCGCCTCGCCACGGAGGGCGCGAACCTGTCCCTGCGCGCCGTCGCGCGCGACATGGACATCGTCGCTTCGGCGCTGTACCGGTACTTCCCGAGCCGTGACGCCCTGCTGACGGCGTTGATCATCGACGCGTACGAGGCGCTCGGCGCGGCGGCGGCCGAGGCGGAAGCGGCGGTCCCGCGCGAGGACCTGCGCGGCCGGTGGCTCGCGTCGTGCCACGCGGTGCGGTCCTGGGCGCTGGCGCACCCGGCCGAGTACGGCCTGCTGTACGGCAACCCCGTGCCCGGGTACGCCGCGCCGCCGGAGACCGTGGGGCCGGCGTCGAAGGTGATCCTGCTGCTCGCGGCCATCGTCGGCGAGGCTCCGGACGTCCCGGCCGGGCCGCCGCTGCCCGGGCCGGTCCGCGAGGACCTGCGCCGCCTGATCGAGGAGCAGGGCGGCGGCCTGTCCGAAGAGCGGCTGGACCGGGCGCTGCTCGCGTGGACGCACCTGTTCGGCCAGGTCAACTTCGAGGTCTTCCACCGCCTCGACGACATGGTCCAGGCGCGCGCCGAGTACTTCGGGCACCACCTGGCCCTGCTGGCCGACCTCGCCGGCCTGCCCTGATCGGCGTGCCCGGACGGCCGGCTCGTCAGGTGCGGAAGTACGCGCGGAACGTCGTGCCGTGGTCGCCGGTGTGCAACCGGACCAGGTCGGCGAGGTAGTTGACGAGCAGCAGCCCGCGGCCGCGGTGCTGCTCCGGCGTCGCGGGCCGGCGGCCGGCGAGCGGGTCGGCCAGCGTGCCGCGGTCGTGGACTTCGCAGACGAACTCGCCGTCTTCGGTCCACAGCCGGACGGTGCCGGTGCCGCCGCCGTGTTCGACGCAGTTCGCGAGCAGCTCCGTGACGACCACCTCGACGTCGGCGGCCTGGTCGGCGCTCAGCCCGCCCGCGGCCGCGTGGGTGTGGGCCAGCGCCCGGGCCGCGGCGAGATCCGTCGTGTCCGCCAGCTCCGCCACGCGTTCGGGCGCCGGCGGAAGCGGCCGGTTGTACCGCGCCACGACGTCGTCGGGGGCGTACGCGGTGCTGGGACGCCGGCCCGCGCTGTCGATCAGCACCGGGTGGGTGGCCTCGGCGTCGGCGAGCGCGGCCGCCTCCAGGCTCGAAACGTCGTACGGGCAGAGGATCGTCACGTCCCGGCCGGTGAAGGCGTGGTTGATGAGCGCTTCGTGCTGCACGCACGCCGGGTACTCGACGTCCGACCGCCCGGCCCAGATCGGTTCGCCGATGATCCGCACCGGACCGCCGGGGTGAGCGTCGGCGAAGGCCCGCAGCACGCGGGGGATGATCCGCCCGGGATTGCGGCCGGCGTCGGTCATGTCCAGCAGACGGACCTTTTCGGCGTCCGTGCCCAGCTCACGCCGCAGCAGCTCGAGGTTGCGCCCCGGCACGGCGACGGCGACCGGTTCGCCGGCGGCGAGCCCGTGCCCCACGAACGGCACGGTGCCGGCCAGGAACTCGGCGTCGTCCCGGTAGAACAGCGCCGGGTGCGCGAAAGGGTCCGCGCTCACATCGCCTCCTTGGACCGAGGGCGCCTCCAGTATGCGCGGCGCGTCCCGTCAGCTCTCGGACGGGCGTGTCCGGCGCCGCCGTTCCTCTTCGATGCCGCGCAGGAACGCCACCGGGTCGTCGCCCAGGCCGTCGAGCGTGCGGTGGCGGATGCCCGCCGCCACCACCGTGGTGAGCACGGCCCATACCGCGATCACCGAGATCACCGCCGGTGCCGGCAGCACCCGGCTCAGGAACGCGAGGCACACCGTGGCCGCCAGTGCCGCGATCCGGGCCACGCTCGCGTACCAGCGCGGGCGGCCGGGCACCGAGAAGACCCGGGTGCCGGCCAGGTACATCGTCAGGCCCACCGTGGTGAACCACGCCGCGGCCTGGGGCGGGGACTCGTGCAGCGACAGGTTCACCCCCGCCGCGATGAGCAGCAGCGCGAAGGCCGGGAAGAAGTGCCCGACCGCGTACAGCGAATACGCGAGCGAGGGGTTGCCGCCGGAAAGGTCGAGCAGCCGCTCGTAGATCCGCGCGGCCGAGGAGAAGTACAGCCACCACAGCGCGCCCGCCATCACCAGGCCGGCGATCAGCGAAGCCCAGTACGTGACGTCGTCGGCCGGCCGTTCCAGTGCCGCGGTGCCGACCGTGATCACCAGCTCGCCGAGCAGCAGGATCATGAACAGGCCGAAGCGCTCGGCGAGGTGCGCCGAGTCGACCGCCAGGTTCGGGTCGCGCGGCGATTTCAGCAGCACCCGCCACTGCGCCGCCGGCGAGGGCCGCTCCCGGGACTCGCCGCGGTGACGCCGTCCGCGGCGGTCGCCGAGCAGCAGGAACCCCGCCTCCCCCAGCAGCGCGAACACCCACAGCGCCCACGTGTGCGGGACGACCGCCGAAACGCCGAACAGGGCTGCCGACACCAGGTAGCCCCAGCTGATCCGGCTCTGGTCGAGGCCGGGCCGCGCCGGCCACCGGTGCGCGGCCGCCAGGATCAGGCGCACCCCGGCCATGGCCGCCGCGAAGACCGCGGGATGCCCGTCGAACGCGTGGTGCGCCTGCGTCGCGGCGATCCCGCAGGGGATGGTGCCCGCGAGCACGAACAGCCGGTCGGCGGCGCGGCTGTCGTCGCCGCGGCGGTTGTAGAGCACGGCGAAGCCGATCCACGTCCACCACAGCGTCGCGAACAGGCCGAGCGCCGTGGCGGCGCGCATCCAGTGCGGGTCCGCGACGATGCCGTGCGCCACCTGGCCCACCGCGAAGACGAAAACCAGGTCGAAGTACAGCTCGACCCACCCGACCCGCTTGCCGTGGGCCGGGCCGCCGCCGGTGTCAACGTCCACTTCGGTCACGACGGCGATTCTGCCGGGTCCGGCGGTCACGCTCCCACCCGGGCGTCGGGGGAATTAATAACACACCATTCGAACAATGGCGGGATTCGCCACTGGATTCGTCGTGGTGGCTCTTGTGGGTAATTCTGCCGCCAGTGTGCCGAAGTCGGTTGTTTACGTCGTGTCAGGCCCCGGAGCTGGGCGAACAGCGTTGTACGGTGTACAAGCTGCGACCGTCGGGACACAATGCGTGAACCGCGGAAGGAATTCATTACCCGCGTTCGGAAACGCCGGTCCTTAGGGTTGACAAGGATGGCGCGCGTGAGGTTCTCTGCTGGTCGGCTCGATCAACGTCACGTCTTCCCCCGGTCCGGGAGCCGGGGTTTCCGGACCACTCAGGACGTCGGTGGTCGGCCCTGGGGCCCCCGTCCTGTCCGAGTTCGACGTCAGCCGTCCGCGCGGCTGGGAATCGAGCGGTTCCACCATGCACGAAAGCAGATCCACGCTCCGCCGCTCGGCGGACACCGCGTGGTCCCCGGCGCACTGGAGCGTCCGCACCAAGATCAGCGTCGTCCTGCTGTTGCCCGTGCTCGTCGCGGTGGCGCTCGCGGAGATCCGGATCCAGAGCGAGCTCGACCGCGCGACCGCGCTCAGCGCGGCGCGCGACCGGCTGCCGGTGCTGCGGGACACGATCGACCTGACCGCGTCCCTGGGCCAGGAGATGGTCGCGGCCGTGGCGGTGCCGGCGGGAGCGCCGGACACGCTGACCGCCGCCGTCGACGCGAAGGTGGCCGCGGTCCAGCGCGACATCGGCTTCTCGCCTCTGGCCGCGGACACCGGCCGGGCGTTGAACACCGCGCTGGGCAAGCTCTCGGGCATCCGCGCGGCCGGCGTCGGCGGCGGCGACGTCCGCACGAAAGCCGCCGGCTACAACGACATCATCGCCACCCTCGGCGACCTCGTGCCCACGTTCGCCCCGGCCGACGCCGGCAGCGAAACCGCCTCCGGCGCGGAGACCGCCCGGCTGATCGTGCACCTGCGGGGCGAGCTGGCCACCGAGGAGACCTACGCGCGGGCGGCGCAGAACAGCCCGGGCGACGCTTCGCTGCGCCCGGCCGTCGTACAGACCGCCGCCGAGCAGGAGGTGCTCGCCGAGCAGGTCGAGCACCAGCTCTCAGGCGACCAGCTGAACCGCTTCAAGGCGGCGACGAGCTCCGCCGAAGGCCGGAGCGACACCCTGCAGGAATCCGGCACGGGCGGGGACGTGGGGCTCGCGTCGTTCGCCCCCTCGATCGCCGCCGAGACCACCGGGGTGACGGCGGTGCTGACCGACGTCGTGGCGAAGCTGAGCTCCGACGTCTCGGCCGCGGCCGACCGCGCCCGGTCGGACTCCCTGCGTGACACCGCGCTGGTCCTCGGAGCGCTGCTCGGCGCGCTCGCGATCGCCCTGCTGGTGGTGCGTTCGCTCGTCACGCCGGTGCGCCGGCTGCGCGCGGCCGCCCTGCGCGCGGCGAACGAACAGCTCCCGGAGACCGTCCGGCAGGTCCGCGAAGGCCACGACGTCGACTGGCGCGCGGTGCCCGACTCCGGCGTCAAGACCGAGGAGGAGATCGGGCAGCTGGCCCGCGCCTTCGACGACATGCACCGCCAGGCGGTCCGGCTGGCCGTCGAGCAGGCCGAGCTGCGCAAGCAGGTCAGCGAGATGTTCATGACGCTGTCGCGGCGGAGCCAGTCGCTGGTCGAGCAGCAGCTGTCGATCATCGAAGACCTCGAGTCGGGGGAGCAGAACCCGCGCCGGCTCGACGAGCTGTTCCGCATCGACCACATCGCGACCCGGCTGCGCCGCAACGGCGAGAACCTGCACGTCCTGGCGGGCGGGCGGCCCGTCCGCCACGGCCGCGAACCGGTGCCGACGCGCGAGCTGCTGCGCGCCGCGACGTCGGAGGTCAAGGACTACCGGCGGGTGGCGATGGGCAACGCGCCGCGCAGCTCGGTGCAACCCGAAGCGGCCGCGGACGTCGTGCACATCCTCGCCGAGCTGCTGGAGAACGCGACGCGCTTCTCCCCGCCGGAGCACAAGGTCGCGCTGACGGCCGACCGCGGTGCCGACGGCGGGCTGCTCATCGAGGTCGTCGACCAGGGTCTCGGGATGACGCCGGCGGAGCTCACGACGGTGAACGAACGGCTCGCGGCGGCAGGGACCGTCGGCCCGGAGACGACCCGCCGGATGGGGTTGTTCGTGGTCGGCAGGCTCGCGGCGCTGCACGGCGTGACGGTACGGCTGCGCGCGACCGGAACGGGTGCGCGGCACGCGGGGGTGACGGCGAGCGTGCACGTCCCGGGGGCGCTGGTGATCGCCGACCTGGCCCGCCCGATCGGGGCCGGCCGGCTCACGACGGCCGGCGCCGGGACGGGCGGCCGCAACGGCCACCCCCGGCCGCCGGTGGTGCCGGCGCAGGCGTCGACGCCGATCTTCGAGCAGGTCGTGACGAGCTGGTTCGTCGAGCCGGCCGCGAAGCCGCTGTCCAGGCGGGACGCGCCGGTGGAGTGGCCGGCCCAGGCGGACGGCACCGCGGCGGCGTGGCCGCCCGCGGCGCCGAACGGCCGGGCTGCCAGGCCTGGGGCGCCGGCGGATCCGGCGGCGCTCCAGGCCGACCCGGCGGAAGGCTCGCCGGTGGAGTGGCCGCCCCCGGCCGGCCGGGGGACCTGGCCGGGATCGGACGCGGATGGTCGCAACGGGGCTGGTCCGGGAGTGCGGGGGAGCCGGCCCGGGTTCGGCGGGGACCGGACTGCTCAGGCCGGGCGCGATGAGGCGGCTTCGGAGTCGCCGAGCCGGAACGGGACTTCCGCGGCACACCTGGCCTCCTCGGCGGATGCGGCCGGTCATCCGGAAGGTGCGGCGGATCGGGTCGACTCGGCGGGCTGGAACGGGACTTCGTCGGGTGATCCGGCCGGTCGTCCGGAAGGTGCGGCGGATCGCCTCGATCCGGCGGGGCGGAACAGGATTTCCTCGGGAGGTCCGGCCGGTCGTTCGGAAGGTGCGGCGGATCAGGTCGACTCGGCGGGCTGGAACGGGACTTCGTCGGGTGATCCGGCCGGTCGTCCGGAAGGTGCGGCGGATCAGGTCGATTCGGGGCGCAACGGGACTTCGTCGGGTGATCCGGCCGGTCGTCCGGAGTTCGCGGCGGATCACCTCGACCCGGCGGGCCGGAACGGAACCACGGCGGCGCACCGGGCCGAACCCGCCGCGCGGCAGGCCGAAGCGGCCGATGGTGCGGCACCGGGGCCGGACTGGCCCGCCTCGGCCGGAAAGCCCGTGGCCCGCCCTGAACCGGCCGCCGCGCCGGTGGGGGAGTGGGAGACCCCGGCCGACCGCACGCGCCAAGCCGCCGAAAGCGCTCTCAAGCCCGCGGTCGCGCAGCGGCTCACCGATGCCGGCCTGCCGACGAGGCGGCCCGGCGCCCAGCTCGCCCCCGGCGCGGTCGCCCCGCGCGTGCGTGAGCAGAGCGGCGGGTCGTTCCGCGACGCCGCCGCCGTTCGCAGCAGTCTCTCCCGGCACTACCAGGGGATGCGCGCGGCCCGGCAGGAGTCCGCGGCCCGCGCCGAAGAATCCGGAAAGGACGAAGTGGATCCGCGATGACGGAACTTCCCGACGTGCAGCCCCGGCGCTCCGGCGCCGACCCGGCCGCCCGGTCCCTCAGCGGAACTCTGGGCTTCCCGGGTCCCGCCGCGCCGCCCGAACGGACGGCGACGCTGAACTGGCTGGTCAACGGGTTCGTCCAGGACGTCTCCGGGGTCGCGCACGCCGTGCTGGTCTCCGCCGACGGCCTGCTCGTGGCCGCCGACGAAGCCCTGCCCCGCGAGCGCGCCGACCAGCTGGCCGCGATCGCGGCCGGGCTGTCCAGCCTGTCGCTGGGCACCGCCGAACTGTTCACCGCCGGCCGGGTGGTGCAGTCGGTGATCGAGATGGAGCAGGGGTTCCTGCTGCTGATGAGCGTGGGCGACGGGTCCAACCTCGTCGTGCTCGCCTCGACCGGCTGCGACATCGGGCTGGTCGGCTACGAGATGACGATGCTGGTCGAGCGAGTGGGGCAGAAAGTCGACGTGCCCGCGCGCGAGATACCGGTGGCCCAGGACCGCCGGTGATCGACGAGCCGCCGCCCGGGCCGTACGGGGAGGAGCCGCGGCGCAGCGCGTCGCTGGCCCGCCCGTACGCCTGGACGGAAGGCCGGACGGCGCCGACGGTCGAGATCGCCGTCGAAGCGCTGGTCGAGACCACGGCGGCGGGCCGGGCCGAAGCGGCGTACCTGACGTCGAGCGCGCTGGCCGAAGTCACCGAGATCTGCGCCCGGCCGCGGTCGCTGATGGAGATCGCCGCGCTGCTGTCGCTGCCGCTCGGCGTGGTCCGCGTGCTCGTGTCGGACCTGATGCAGGACAACCTGGTGATCGTCCGCGACACGCTGTCGGACACGTCCACCTGGGACGAGCGCCACGACCTGATGGAACGCGTGCTGCACGGGCTGCGCGACCTCTAGAGAGGACCTTGCGATGGAGCATTTCGCGCTCGGGCACTGGCTGCTGGTGCTCGCGTACCTGACGTCGGTGGTGGGCTGCGCCCTCGGGCTGGCGTGCGCGGTCCAGGCCCGCCACGCCGCGAATCCCCGGCACCGCATGCGGTGGCTGGTGCTGGCGGCGATCTCGATCGGCGGCGTCGGCATCTGGCTGATGCACTTCGTGGCGATGCTCGGGTTCAGCACCCCGGGCATGCCGGTCCGCTACGACGTCTTCCGCACGGTGCTGTCGGCGATCCTGTCGGTGTCGGCGGTGTTCGCCGGCCTCGTGGTGGTGGGCGGCCGCGCGAAGTTCGGCTGGTGGCGCCTCGCCCTCGGCGGCGTGATCACGGGCCTGGCGGTGAACGTCATGCACTACACGGGAATGTCGGCCCTGCGCGTGAAGGGCGACTTCACCTACGAAGGCGGCCTGGTCGCGCTGTCGGTGGTGATCGCGGTGGTGGCGGCGACGGCGGCCCTGTGGTTCGCGGTGTTCCTGGACCGGCTGTCCCTGCGCCTGCTGGCGGGGTTCGTGATGGGCGCGGCGGTGACGGGCATGCACTACACGGGCATGGCTGCGGTCCGGATGAACATGGACATGAACGCGGCGGACCCGGCGGGCGTGGAGGTGTTCTCGTTCCTGTTCCCGGTGTTCGTGCTGGCGGCGATCGCGATGGCGGTGCCGCTGTGCGCGGTGCTGATGGCACCGGCGATCACGCCCTCGGCCACTGCGGCTTCCGCGGCTTCTGCTTCGCTCTCGGAGAAGGAAGAAACCGTCACGGTGTGAGCTGGTCGCGGATGGCGTCGGTGTCGACGACGGACTGGATTTCGGCGATCTTGCCGTCTTCGTAGCGGTAGAAGACGTGCTCGACGAAGGAAACGGTCCGGCCAGCGGTCGGCAGCCCCCGGAAGTCCTCGGCGGGGGTGCAGTCGAAGCGGATGCGGCACCCGACCCGATCGCCTTGGACGACGAGCGTTTCGATCGCGTAGTGCAGGTCGGGGATCTCGTGCGCGTCGCGCTTCAGCAGTGCCTGGAAGTCGACGATGGTCAGGGTCCGGCCGTTGTGGACGACGGGGTCGTGCGCGTGGTCCGAGAGGTCGGCGAAGCGTCGTTCGTTCAGGCAGGTGAGGTACGCGCGGTACCGCTGCTCGAGATCCGCCATGGGTTCCACTCCGAACTTTCCCGGTCATGAACTGCCGCCGGGGACCAGTGTGGCAAACGGCCCGCGGGGAACCACCCCGCGGGCCGCTCACCTCACCTCCCTACAGGATGCACAGCAGCGAACACGCCTTCGCCGACGACCATCCCGTGTGCGACGGCGGCGTCCCCGGGGGAACGTTCGCCGGCACGTAACTCACCTTGGCCTGGTTCGTGATCGGGAACAGGCTCAGCAGCGCGTAGGTCGAGCAGTACACCTGCTTCGACGTCCCCGCCGCCAGCGTGAACGGGCCCGTCTGGCACGACGGCTCCACGCTGTCCACCACCTGCGCCGACGTGATCCCGACCGGACCCTCGTTCGTCACCGTGATCCGCCAGTACGCCGTCGCGTTGAGCAGGCCCAGGAGACCCACCCCCGCCTGCTTCGCCCACGGTCCGGTCCCGCCCGGACCGCACTTCGTGGCCGAAGCGGACGTGCAGATCTCCTTCTCCACCTTGACCTTCGGCGTGCACGACGCGCCCGGCGCCACCGGCAGCGTCACCGTGTTCGACGTGAACGACCCCGTGGAGTCGGTGCCCGTCGCGGTGTTCGCCACCGACGCGACCGCGCAGTCCGCCGCGATCGTCGTGCGGAAGCACAGCTGCGGCGCGTCGCCCGCGTAGTCGACCACCAGGCGGCCGCTGAAGCCGGTTCCGTTGTGCAGCACCAGGGTCGTCGTCACCGTGATCGACGGGTGCGCCGCCACCGGGACGCCCGTCAGGTCGACCGAGCCGTCCGGGGCGAAGCCCGGGGTCGGCACCGTCGCGCCGCCCTGGTCCACCACCGTCACCCGGGACGCGGCGAAGTCGACGTTCGCCGGGTCGACGCCCGTCAGCCGCGCTGCCGTGTAACCCTGGACGTGCGAGCCGCCGTCGCAGTAGAAGTCGCCCGGCTTCAGCGTGACCTGGCCACCGGACCGGACGCACGGCGTCGCCCCCGTCGCCGGGTCCATCGAGAACAGCACGCCCGCGTCGCCGAGGCCGATCAGGCAGCCCGACGGCGGGTCGTAGGTGTACCCGTAGTCCCGGGTGGCCCCGCCGTTCACCGTCGGGTGCGTGATCAGCGCAGGCAGGCCCGCGCACGCCGCCCCCGTCGTCCAGTCGTGGCACAGCGCCGCGCCCGCGTAGCCGCCGTTCCAGATCGGGAGGTAGCTGCGCACGTGCCCGCTCGGATCGGTGACGACCTCCGCGGGGAACATGTAGACCCCACCCGGCAGCGCGGCCGCGCCCGGGGGTGCCGTCAGTGCCGAACCGTCGAGCGCGTAGCACGTCGTGACGTTCGTGCCGCCGGTCGTCGACGCGCACGCGCCCGCCGGGGCACCACTCGTGTCGAACGCGGTGTAGTCGTTGTAGTTGTAGTTGCCCGCCGGTCCGGTCGGGCGCGAGGACGCCCAGTTCGCGCACGCCGCGGCCGTCGCCGGGTCGAAGCAGCCCAGCGACGGCTGTTGCGAGGTGCCCGGGCTCGACGTCGACGCGAACACCTTGCCGCCCACCACGGTCACCGCGCCGTAGACGTACGGCTGGTTGGCCGCCGGCACGATCGGCGCGTACGGCTGGCCGCCGCAGGCGCTCTGCGTGGCCATCGTCCAGCACACCACGGCGCCGGAGCTGACGATGCCGTACAGGTTGCCGCCGGTCGCCACGAAGCCGCCGATGCTGCTCACCGCCGGCGACCCGCCGGTGGGGGACAGCGCCCAGTACCCGCAGTTGGCCGAAGCGGCCATGTCGAGGCAGCCGACGCCGACCGACGCGGCCGTGACGGCGGGGTAGTAGACCTTCGCGGGCGAAACCGGGTCGTGCACGTACTGCTCGACCATCGTGCTGGCGATGTCCCCGGCCCCCAGGGTGCCGAGCGGTCCGCTCGCGGTGTTGAGCACCTTCGGCCACGGGCCGCCCGGGCAGCGCTGCCCGGTGGCGAGGTCGGTGCAGACGACCTTCGGCGACGTCGCGCCGAGGTGGTGGTAGATGTTCCAGGCCTGCAGGACGCCGCCCGGGGTGCGGTAGAGGACGGGTGAGAAGCCGTCGCCGCCGGTCGCGGTCGTCACCGCCTGCACGGGCGGGGTGAGCGCGGCGGACAACGACGTCGCGTCGGGCCCGGCATCCGGGTTGCTCGCCCGCACGGCGGTGACGCCGGACGCGGGTTCGGTGCCGGTGAAGGTGCTGCCGTCGGTGGACCACGACGGCGTCCACCCCGGCGGCGCGTGCAGCGAACCGGTCTGGAAGGCCTGGCCCGCGCCGACGGCGTCGGTGATGGTGGCGGCGCCGGACCCGGTGGCCTGGTCGTCGTAGCCGATGACCCAGTTCGCGGTGGCCCCGTGGTCGGCGGGGGAACCGGTGCCCTGCACGGACTTCGTGAGCCCCGAGACGGCGGCCGCTTCGGCGGTCGTGGGCAGCGCGGCGGAGGTGGCCGCGACGAGCACCAGGGGCAGCACTGCTCCCAGCATGCGTCTTCGCATGAATGGTCCTCGATTCTTTCGCAACGGTTGGTTCCAGAAACGGTTTTCTGGCCGAAGGAAAATCCTATGCCGCACCGGGAGTGTGTTGAAGCGTCCTCACCCGGGTGCTGGAAAGGCGAAGCCAACAGCTCAGTTCGTTACCGACGCGAAATGATTTGCAGCTGCTCGGACGACGAGTGTCATGGTCGGTCGTCACCCGGATGCCGTCACGGCGTCACTCTTTCGGGTAACGAGTGGAGGCTAAGAAATCCCGGTTTCCGGTGCGCGTGAAGAATTATTTTCCGGATGCGTATTCGGTGAGGATCCCGCCGAGGACGCGACGCGCGTCGCCGTCGGCCCTTTCCGCGGTCCGGGCGCAGGTGACGAGCGTTTTCCACAGCGCCCACCCGCGCCCGCGCGCCCAGGCCGCCTCGTCGATCGACAGGCGCTCGCGGAACACCCGCCTTCCGTCGGCGGTCAGCAGCGTCCAGGCGATGGCCAGGTCGCACGACGGGTCGCCGACACCACAGGTCCCGAAGTCGATGACCGCGGCCAGCTCCCCGCGGTCGAGGAGGAGGTTCCCGGGTGCGAGGTCACCGTGGAACCACGTGTCCACGCCGTCCCAGTGCGCGTCCAGCGCGGTTTCCCAGATCTCGCGGGCCGGGCCGACGTCGAGGTGGCCGTCCAACGCGGCCAGCGCACGCCGGGCCTGGGCGTCGTAGGTGCGGAGCGTGGCGCCCCGGAACCAGTTGTGCTTTCCCGGCTGCGGGCCGCCGTCGACGTCGAGGCTCCGCAGCGCGGCCAAGAACCCGGCCAGATCGAGCGAAAACCGGACGGAATCGGCGATCCGGTCCTCGCGGGCGGGCGTGCCGTCGAGCCACGCGTAAATCGACCACGGAAACGGGTAGCCCGCGCCAGGACTCCCTTTCGCCAGCGGAACGGGAACGGGCACCGGCAGCCGGGGAGCGAGCGCCGGCAACCACCGTTGTTCCTTTTCGACCGCCAAGGCGTATTCGGCCGCGCTGGGCAGCCGGGCCACCATCGTGTCGCCGAGGTGGAAGGTGAAATTGTCCCAACCGCTCTCGGAAACGGGCCGCACCGGGAGACCGGCCCACCGCGGGAACTGCTCGCCGACCAGCCGGCGCACCTGGTCGGCGTCGACCGTGACGCGCCGGGGCAAGGGACCGAGATCCGGGATGCCGTTCAAGACTCAGCCCGATTCGGCGTCGAAGCGGAGTTTCGACGTGATGCGGTACCGGTCGCCGCGGTACACCGAGCGGGTCAGTTCGACGACCTGCCCGGTGGTGTCGCGGGTCAGCCGCTCGATGTGCAGGATCGGTGCGTACACGGCGATCTCGAGCAGCTCGGCCTGCGCCGGGTTGGTCACCGCCGGCTCGATCGTCTGCACCGCGTCCTGCACCGCGATCCCGAACCGCTCCCGCAGCAGCCGGTAGAAGTTGCCCGACTCCAGGTCCGCGGCGGAAAGGCCCGGGACCAGGAAAGCGGGCAGCGCCAGCTGTTCGATCGCGATCGGCTCGTCGTCGACGTGCCGGACCCGCGTCACGCGCAGGACGGGCGTCCCCGGCTCGCGTTCGAGGTCGGCCGCCAGCGACCGCGGGGCGGGGGAGATCCCGAACGCGACCACCCGGCTCGTCCAGTGCCCTTCCGCGGGCGGCACCGCGAGGCCGGTCGCCAGTTCCTGGGTCACCTTCTGCGGGCTCGTGAACGTCCCGCGCCCGCGCTGGCGCACCAGCAGCCCGGTGCGGGTCAGCTCGTCGATGGCCGCCCGGACGGTCGGGCGGGACACGCCCAGCTCCGCGGCGAGGTCGCGTTCGGAGGCCAGCCCGGTGCCGGGACCGGCGTTCTCGATCACCTTCAGCAGGTGCCGCCGGACGCGGTCGCGCTTCACCGTGGGCGGGCGGTCCGCCGGCTCGCCACCCTCTTTTCGGGGGCTCCGGGTGGCGGAGGCTCCGGCCTCGGGCGAAGCCCCCGATGACACAGCGGTCAAGGCACCGTCTTCCCGGATACGGGGACCGCGCCGGCGAACCGGACGCGGTCCTTGGGCAGGGCGTCCAGGGCACGCAGCCGGGCGAGGTGACCGGTCAGGCGCTCCTGGAAATCAGCATAACGGCGCTCCGGCGGCGACCACGCGCGTTCGGCCAGCGCGCACAGCCGCGGGAACGCGAGGTGCCGCACGTGGTCGGGCGTCGGCGCGTGCTCGGTCCACAGCTGGGCCTGCGTGCCGAGCACCCCGGGCCGGGTCCCGTCGCTGACCGGCAGCCCGCCCTCCAGCGGGTCGAAGCGGTAGACGTCCTGGAGTGTCGTGACGTCCTGACGCGGTGGCTCGCCGGGCTCTTCGCTCTGCCGGTAGTCGAAGTACGTCGACGTGTGCGGCGCCATGACGACCTGGTGGCCGCGGGCCACGGCGAGCGCACCGTGCGCGGCGTCGCGCCAGGCCGTGACGACCATGTCCGGTGGCAGCCGTCCCGCGGCGTGGCCGGTCTCGTCCCAGCAGACGGCCTGCCGGCCGAGGTCCGCCAGCAGAGTGTGCAGTTCGGTCAGGAACCAGGGATGCAGTTCGGCGGTGTCGCGCAACCCGAGGCTCGCCGCCTTTTCCCGCGCTGCCGGGCTCGACGCCCACTGCGTGGTCGGGCACTCGTCGCCGCCGACGTGCAGGTGCCGCGCCGGGAAGACGTCCGCGACCTGCGTGAGCACTTCGCGGCAGAAGGCGAACGCGCCGTCGTGGACGCCGAGGATGTCCGGGCTGATGCCCCACGCCGTCCACACCGGCAGCGTGACGTCCGGCCGGTTGCCCAGGTCGGGGTAGGCGGCCAGCGCCGAGCGCACGTGCCCGGGCAGGTCGATCTCCGGCACGATCCGCACGCCGCGCTCGGCCGCGAAGCCGACGAGGTCGCGCAGCTCGCGCTGGGTGTAGAAGCCGCCGTGCGGGACGCCGTCGTAGACGCCGCTGCCGGCCGCGCCGACCATCGACTCGGTGCGCCACGCGCCGATCTCGGTGAGCCGCGGCCTGCCGTCGATCTCGATCCGCCAGCCCTGGTCGTCGGTGAGGTGCAGGTGCAGCACGTTGTACTTGTGCAGCGCCAGGAGGTCGACGAACTCGCGGAGGAACTCCAGTGGCATGAAGTGCCGGGCGACGTCGAGCAGCACGCCGCGCCAGGGCAGCCGGGGCGTGTCGCGGATGTGCAGGCACGGCAGCCGCGGCGGGCCGTGCAGCGGGACCAGCTGCCGGAGGGTCTGGACGCCGTTGCGCAGGCCCGCCTCGGTCGACGCCGTGAGGAGCGCGTCCGCCGGGGTGACGTCGAGCTCGTAGCCCTCCAGCCCGTGGTGGGCGTCCGGCACGAGGTCGAGGCGGATGGCGGGCCCATGGTGGATCACCGGCCGGGGCAGGTACCCGGCGAGCAGGCGCGCCGGGCGCTCGGCGCCGCGGCCGGCCAGGACGCGCAGGCCGCCGGCGGGCGCGAAGGTACCGGCGCGGCGGGTCAGCCGCGCGGGGCGGGGGATGATCATCAGCCCTTCACCGCGCCCGCGGTCATGCCTTCGACCAGGTGGCGCTGCACGAGCGCGAAGAAGACGACGACCGGGAGCGCGAACAGCGTCGACGCGGCGATCAGGCCGCCGTAGTCGGTGCCGGTGCTCGTGCTGAACGACACCAGCCACACCGGCAGCGTGTAGCCGGAGCTGTCCTTCATGATCACGTACGCGAACAGGAAGTCGTTCCACGCCGTGATGAACGCGAACACGCTGGTCGCGATCAGCCCGGGCAGCACCAGCGGCAGCAGGACCGAGCGCATGACGCGCCCGCGGGTCGCTCCGTCGACCATCGCCGCCTCCTCGAGTTCGACCGGGATCCCGTGCAGGAAGCCGCGCAACGTCCAGATCGTGAACGGCAGCACCAGCGCCACGTACGTCAGGACCAGCCCGAACAGCGTGTCGAGCAGGTGCGCGCTCTTCAGGCCGAGGAACAGCGGGATGACCAGGGCGGGCACCGGCACCATCTGCAGCACCAGCACGCCGATGAGGAAGCTGCGGCGGCCGAAGAACCGGAAGCGCGTCAACGCGGTCGCGGCCAGGAAGGCGACCACGATCGACAGCGCGACGACCGCGACGACGACCACGACGCTGTTGACGAGGTCCTGCACGAACCCGGGCTTGGCGAGCGCGTCGGCGAAGTTGTCGAGCGTGACGTCGATCGGCAGGAACTGGGGCGTGGGCTGGAGGATCTTGCCCGCGGGCTTGAACGCCGTGAGCACCATCCAGTAGACCGGGAAGATCCACACGAGACAGAAGACCGTGGCGATGGTGTTGCGGCCGATCCGGCGCATCACAGGTCCTCCCCGGACCGGACGAGCCGGCGCACGTACACGGCTGTCATGCCGACGAGCAGCAGAACCGAGACGACGGCGATCGCCGCGCCCTGGCCGAAGTTGTTGCCGCTGAAGGCCCTCGTGAACGTCCAGATGCCGAGCGTCGTCGTGCCGCCGTTCGGGCCGCCCTGGGTGAGGATCCAGATCTGGTTGAACACGGTGAAGTCCCAGATCACCGAGAGGATGGTGACCAGCCCGAGGATCGGCTGCAGGAACGGGAAGGTGATGGTGCGGTGCACCCGCCACGGCCGGGCGCCGTCGAGAGCGGCGGCTTCGTAGTAGGAGCGCGGGATCTGCGACAGGCCCGCGTAGAGCGTGAGCGCGACGAACGGCACGGACTGCCACACGACCAGCAGCCAGACGAGCGTGAACGCCGACGCAGGTGACGTCGTCCAGTCGTGCTGGGTGAGGTCGCCGAAGCCGGCCTGGGTGAGCAGCCAGTTGACGACGCCGTAGCCGGGTTGGAAGAGCCACTGCCAGACCAGGGTGGACGCCACGTTCGGCAGTGCCCACGCCGCGATCAGGCAGAGCGTGACGGCCGTGCGCATCCCCTTGCCCAGCCGCTGGAGCAACAGCGCGACGCCGAAGCCGGTGACCAGGGTGCCGAGGACCAGCGCGGCGCAGAACCCGACGCTGCGGGCGAGGACCGGGAGGAGCTGGTCGTCGCCGAGGACGGCGGCGTAGTTGTCCCAGCCCGCGAAGGTCGTGGTGCCGGTGAACAGGGACCGCAGGCCGTACTTCTGCGTCGAGATGACGACCAGGCGCACCAGCGGGTAGCCCAGGACGAGTCCCAATAGGACGGTCGCGGGCAGGAGCAGGCCGTAGGGCAGCAGCGACCGGCGCCGGCGTGGCGTGGCCGGTCTCGGCGGGGCTTCGGGCGGCGCTTTCACCAGCAACACGAGGACTCCTTCGCGGAAAAGGGGCGGGGCGGCCCGGTTGGGGACGGCAGTCGGCCGGGCCACCCCGCCGGTCAGCGGGCGTTCAGCGCCTCGGTCAGGTGCGCGTCGAAGTCCTTGGCGGCGTCGGCGATCGGCCGGCGTCCGGTGGCGATGTCGGCGAAGAAGGTGTTGATCGACTTGTCACTTTCGATGGTCGCCCAGCCGGGCGCGGCCGGGGTCGCGACGCTGGTCTTGGCCGCGGTGGCGAAGGCGGCGTTGACCGGCGGCAGGCTGGGCGTGATCTCGTCGATCAGCTCGGTCGAGATGGGCGTCCAGCCGTCGATGCCGACGATCGCCTGGCGCTGCACGTCGGGGCTCGTCGCGGCCTTGAGGTAGGCCAGCGCGAGGTCCTGGTTGCGGCTCTTGGCCGCGACGACGAGGTCGGACCCGCCGAGGAACACCGGCTGCGTCTTCCCGGCGACGGTGCTGGGGAACGGGAAGGTGCCGAGGTGGTCCTTCAGCTCCGGCTTGTTCTTGACGACGGTGTTGACGCTCGTGTCGAGGATCGCCCCGGCGCCGCCGGCGGAGAAGATCGCGGCCTGGTCGGGCGCCTTGGTGTCGACGTTGCGGGACGCGGCCGAGGAGTAGGTGTTCTGGAAGTCCTTCCAGGCCTGCAAGCCCTTTCGCGCCTCGGGGCTTTCGAGGGCACCGGCCCACTTCCCGTCCTTCTGCGTGGCGAGCTGGCCGCCGGCGTCCCAGACGAACTGCAGCGCGCCGTACCAGTACTTGCCGGGGAAGTGGAAGGCGGAGTAGTCGGCGGCGGGGTGCTTGGCCTTGATCTTGTCGAGGTCCTGGGTGAGTTCCGTGAACGTCTTCGGCGGCGCGGTGATCCCGGCGTCGGCCCAGACCTGCTTGTCGTAGATCACCGCGCGGTTGCCGGCGAACAGCGGGGCGCCGTAGAGGTTTCCGTCCACAGTGGCCGGTCCGGCCAGGCCGGGCAGCCAGGTGGTCTTCCCGGCCAGCTCGTCGCGGTGCGGGGTGAGGTCGGTGAGCGCGCCGTTGGCGGCGAAGAGCGGGACGTTCGTGTTGCCGATCTCGATGACGTCCGGCGTGTTGTCCTGTGCCAGTGCGGTGCTGATCTTGGTGTTGATGTTGTCCCACTCCTGGATCTGCACGGTGACCTTCGCGCCGGTGGCCTTCTCGAACGCGGCGTTGATCGCCGCGGTGGCCTTGTCGGAGAGGTCGCCGTTCATCAGCCAGACGGTCAGCTGCCCACCGCCCTGAGCGGCGGGGGCGGGGGTGTCGGTACCGCAGGCGGCGGTGGCGGTCACGGCGGCGACGGCCAGGGCGGCGGCGAAGGTGCGTCTGCGCACGGGAAACTCCTGGAGTGGGGCGGCGGAAGCAGTGGGGTCGTGAGTGGGAAACAGGGTTAGAACACTGTTTCCCACTCACGAGGTGTCCTGGACGGAAAGGGTGACCGCGGCCCGGGCTGGTCCCTGGAACCCGGGCCGCGGCCAGGTCTGACGATGCGGCGTCAGCAGTGGCCGAGGTCGGCCCACTGGGCGGTGAGGCCGGGCTCGGAGCCCTGGGTCCACCAGTTCGCCTGCCAGAGGTGGGCGTTGTGCTTGACCCGCTGGCCGCCGAGGTACACCGTGCCCCAGTCCCACTCCGCCGCCGTCGAGCAGTTCGCGGGCTGCGAAGGCGTGGTGGGCGTCGTCGGGGTCGTGGGCGTCGTCGGAGTGGTCGGCGTCGTGGGCGGGGTGGTCGTGCACCCGTTCACCGTGTCCACATGGGACGTTCCGGCCGTCCGGTACGAACCCGCGCGGGCCACGGCGTCCGCGGGCGACACCACCTGGTTGCCCGCGTAGTACGTCCAGTCGACCTGCTCGGAGTAGACGCTGGTCCCGCTCGTGTGCCCGGCCGTGTCGATGAACCACATGTTGTAGTTGATCGACATCGGCGTCCGCGGGTACACCGGGTCGCCCTGGGCGTCGGTCGTGTGGTCCGCGGTGAGCACGCCGTCGAGGTAGTACTTCACGTGCCCGCCCGACACCTGCGTCACGATGTCGTGCCAGCCGGCGAAACTGCGGTTCTGCGCGGTGGATGTGCGCAGACCGTCCCACGTCGGGTTGTTCCAGTAGGTGTACCAGCTGGTCTGGTAGTTCGCGGTCGAGCCGCCCCAGCCGCCGTTGGGCAGGTACTCCGAGAAGTCCAGCTCGCTGTAGAGCGGGTCCCGGTCGTACCGCAGCGGCGAGATCGTGAAGTACGTTTCGTTGACGTGGTCGCCGTCGGTGCCGCTGTCCGGCGCGTCGGTGAAGCGGACCCGGCTCGCGTACGTGCCGTCCTTGAACCGCAGCTGGTTCTGGTACATCTCGGAGTGCGTCGTGCCCGCCGCACTGCCGTCGGTGCTGGCGGCGAGCTGGGCGACGCGCTCGCCGTTCACCGTCGGGAAGGTGACGTTGCTGGTGAGCCAGCGCGCGCCGGCCACGCCGGGGCTGCCGACGTCGTTGCGGGTGGTCCAGCCGGCGCCGCCGAACGCGGAGTCGGTGGGGGAGTTGTAGTGGAAGTCGTCGAACAGCACACCGCAGTCGGCGGCCGCCGCGGCCGACGGGCTGGCGGCGGCCCCACCGGAAAGGATCAGGGCCGTCGCCGCCACGGTCGCGACGCTCGTCAGTGCTGCTGTGGTGGTCCGGATTCTGCGGGACATGGGTCTCCTCCTGAGGATGGCCGTCCGCCGGGAGAGCTCCCTGATTGGTCTAGACGAATCAGGTGGCGAGGACTTTCCTCCTGACCATTGGTAATGTCAAGGCTGGCACAGAACTTACCTTTGGTAATTTCCGTGCCCCCGGTTTCGCCGAGTCCGGCCGAGCCTGTCGAGTTACCGTCGTCCCGTTCGTCATCCACTGAGACCGACACCGGATGAAGGAGCGCACGTGCTCTACATGCTGTTGATCTACAACTGCGAACGGCCCGAGCCGGGCGACCCCGGGTTCGAGGAGGCACTGACCGCCGTCAACGCCTTCGCCGACGAGTGCCGGCGACGCGGGGTGTTCGTCTCCGGCCACCCGCTGCAGGGTGAGCACACCGCCACCACGGTGACCGTGCAGGAGGGCCGCACACTCATCACCGACGGGCCCTTCGCCGAGACCCACGAGCACCTCGGCGGGGTGTACGTCTTCGACTGCCGCGACCTCGACGAGGCCCTGGAGCTGGCCGCGCTGTGCCCGATGGCCGCCCAGGGCTCGATCGAGGTCCGCCCGGTCGCCGGGGTGCCCGGGCTGGACCACCGGGCCGCCCGTGGGTGATCGCGCGGCCGGCGTCGTCGAGCGCGTCTACCGCGAGGACCGCGCCCGGCTGCTCGCCGCGCTCGTCCGGGTCCTCGGCGACTTCGAGCTCGCCGAGGACGCCCTGCAGGACGCGGTCGCGCAGGCGCTGCGGACGTGGGATTCGGGCGTTCCGGACGACCCCGCGGCCTGGTTGCTGACCACGGCGCGCAACCGCGCCGTCGACCGGATCCGCCGCGTCCGCGTCGGGCAGGCCAAGCTCGCCCGGCTCGCGGCCGGCGAGAGCGGGGTGTGGATGTCGAGCCTGCCGGACGACCGGCTCACCGAGGTCGGCGACGACCGGCTGAGCCTGCTCTTCACCTGCTGCCACCCGGCGCTGGCCGAAGACGCCCGGGTGGCGCTGACGCTGCAGGCCGTCGCCGGCCTGACCGCCGCCCAGATCGCCCGCCTGTTCCTGGTCGCCGAGCCGGCGCTGGCGCAGCGGCTGGTGCGCGCGAAGCGGAAGATCCGCGACGCGGGCATCTCGCTGAGCGTCCCGCCCGATCACCTGCTGCCCGACCGTCTCTCCGGCGTCCTCGCGGTGATCTACCTCGTCTTCACCCGCGGCTACGCGTCGCCGTCGGGCCGCGACGAGCCCGCCGAGCTGCGCCGGGAGGCGATCCGGCTCGCGAAGCTACTCGCCGCGCTGATGCCGGACGAACCGGAGGCGCTCGGCCTGGTCGCGCTGCTCCTGCTGCAGGATTCGCGCTCGGCCGCCCGCGCCACGCCCGGCGGCGACGTCGTCCTGCTCGAAGACCAGGACCGCGCCCGCTGGGACCGGGACGAGATCGAGGAAGCCTTCGGCGTACTCGGCCGGGCGCTGCGCCACGGGGTCGTCGGGCAGTACCAGCTGCAGGCGGCGATCGCGGCGCAGCACGCGCAGGCCCGCACGGCCGCCGACACCGACTGGGCGCGGATCGCCGCCCTCTACGCCCGGCTGCGGACGCTCGCGCCGTCGCCCGTCGTCGCGCTCAACCACGCCGTGGCCGTCGCGATGGCCGACGGTCCCGGGACCGGGCTCGCCCTGGTCGAGGCGATCGACGGGCTCGACCGCTACCACCTCTGGCACGCCGCCCGCGCGGACCTCCTGCGCCGCCTCGGCCGCTCCGAGGACGCCGTCACGGCGTACCGGCGGGCCCGCGACCTCGCCGAAGCCCCGGCCGACCACCGCTTCCTCACCGCCCGCCTGCACGAACTGGAGTCCTGATGCGACTGTCCGTCCTGGACGACGGCCACCGGCGCCGCGCCCGCCTCTTCATGGGCGTCACCGGGAAACTGTCCGGCGTCCCCAGCCCGGACATCGTCAAGCTGCTGCTGTACCGGCCGGGCTTCCTGACCCGGCCGCTGCTGGAGCTGACCGCGCCCGCGATGCGCGGCGAGTCCTACTGGACCGCGGGCGAACGCGAGTACCTCGCGATGAGCACGGCCCGGGTGCACGAGTGCCCGTTCTGCGTGGTCACGCACGCCGAGCTGACCCGGATCGCCGGCCACGGCGAGATCGACCCGGACCGCCCGGCGGACGCGCGCCCGGAACTGCTGGTGGTGCAACGGTTCCTCGAAGACGTCTCCCGAAACGGCACGCTGTCACCACCGCGCGACTTGCCCGCGCACGCCGTGCGGGAGGCGTTGGACGTCAACCTGGTGTGGAACATCGTCAACCGGCTCGCGAACGCGTTCGGGTTCGAGCTGCTCGACGGGCAGCTGAAGGTCGGCACGAAAGCGTTGCACCGCGCGGGTTACCGGTTCCCGGGCTTCCTGCTCGCCGACGGCCCGGCCGACCTCCGCGAGAGCGTCTTCGAGCAGCCGGCGCGGACCAGCCCCGAACTGCGGCGGGCGGCCGGGACGGGTGACGGCCTGGCGGAGCCGTGGCGTGACTACGCCGCGCTGGTGCGCGACGCGTCCCACCGCATCACCGACGACGACGTCCGGCGGCTGCTGGCGGCGGGGCATTCCGAGAACGAGGTCTTCGAGGTCACCGTGGCGGCCGCGGTCGGCGCCGCACTGCACAGCTTCGACGCCGCGAGGAAGGGGCTCTGACGTGGAGGTCACCGAACCGATCCTGCCCGGGCCGGCCCAGGCGCTGGCGTCCCTGCTCGACGTCCCGGAGCCCGACGGAGTCCTGCCGCTGCTGTGGCACTGGCTCTACCTGCTCGACCGCCCGGCCCAGGCCGACCTCGGCCCAGACGGCCACCCGGTCCGCGGCACGGTCCTGGCCGCGCCGGGCCCGGGCCGCCGCCGCATGTGGGCCGGCGGCCGCGTCCGCACACCCGGCGAGTTGCGCGTGGGCGAGACCGCGACCCGCCGGTCGGAAGTCCTGGTGGTGCGAGAGAAGGAGGGTCGGTCGGGGCCGCTCACGTTCGTCACGGTGGCGCACCGGATCACCCAGGCGGGCCGGCTGGTGGTCGACGAGGAGCAGGACATCGTCCACCGCGCGGGGTCCGCCCTCGACGCACCTCCGGACGACGGCCCCGAGATCCCGCCCGCGTCCGGCGAGTGGTCGGTCGAGGTGACCCCGACGCTGCTGTTCCGCTTCTCCGCGTTGACCTACAACGCCCATCGCATCCACTACGACCGTGACTACAGCCGCGAGGTGGAGGGCTACCCGGGGCTGCTCACGCACGGCCCGCTGCAGGCGGTCGCGATGGCGGAAGCCGCCCGGGCCCGCGGGGTTTCGGGCGCGCTCGAGTTCGAATACCGCCTGGTGGCGCCGTTGTTCGACCACCAGGGGCTGATCGCCGCCGCCGTACCGGGGGAGGAGACGACGACGTCGGTGCGCGACCGCCACGGCCGCCAGACGGCGAAGGGAACCCTGCGCCGCCTGGCGTGACGCGGCTCAGACCCCGGCCGGCTTGACCTCCGGGGCCGTCTGCGCGAGCCGCGCCGCCCGGGTCCGGGGGCCGAACGCCGCCAGCACCAGCGCGCCGACCAGCCACGTCCCCGCGATGAAGAAGAACACGCTCCGGTAGCCGCTCCCGTTGTACAACCCGGCCACGATCAACGGTCCCGCCGCGTTCGACAACCG
Source organism: Amycolatopsis camponoti (assembly GCF_902497555.1). Taxonomy (NCBI): domain Bacteria; kingdom Bacillati; phylum Actinomycetota; class Actinomycetes; order Pseudonocardiales; family Pseudonocardiaceae; genus Amycolatopsis; species Amycolatopsis camponoti. The sequence goes on from NZ_CABVGP010000001.1 coordinate 3,024,440, forward strand.
CCCGAGCCCGTACGACACGCCCGTGCCCAGCGATCGGCCGCGGGTGTCGAACAGCTCCGGCGAGTACGCGTAGCCGAGGGCCGTGTAACCACGCTCGAACAGGTTCACCAGGAAGCCGAACACCACGATGAGGACCGGGTTGAAGGTGAGTCCGTAGAAGAGACCGCACAGCGCGATGACCGTGCCGAACGCGACCAGGCACCACTTGCGCTCGAAGCGGTCGGTCACCAGTGCCGCGAGGTAGGACCCCAGCGGTGCGCCGACCGTCGTCAGCGCCACGTAGAACACCGACTTCTCGACGCTGAAACCTTCCTTGGCCAGCAGGGTCGGTGCCCAGCTCGAGTAGCCGAAGAAGCCGATCGTCTGCGTCACCCACAGGACCGTCAGCAGCAACGTGGGCATCAGGTACTTCTTCTGCAGCAGCAACCGCAGCGGCGCCTTGCCGACCGCGGCCTCCTCGATCGGCGGCGCCGGCTCCGGCAGCGGACCCTTCTCCGCCGCGACGCGCTCCTCGATCTCCCGCAGCACCGCGTCCGCCTTGGCGTGCTCACCGCGGCTTTCGTACCAGCGCGGCGACTCCTTCAGCTGCCGGGTGAAGAACACCAGCAGCACGCCGAGCGCGCCCCACAAGTACACCAGCCGCCACGACCAGGAGTTGATCGGCACCACCGCGCTCGCGATCAGGTTGGTCACCGGCGTGCCGCAGATGCCGATCACGATCGCGTAGGCCTGGTACTTGCCGCGGCTCGCGGCCGGGTACAGCTCGCTGACGTAGATGACCGCGACGACGGTCATCGCCGACAGCCCGGCCGACGTCAGGATGCGGAACACGCCGAGGGACACGATGTCCCAGGAGAACACCGCGGCGAAGGAGAAGACGCCGAACCACACGGTCGTCCACATGAGAGCGTTCTTGCGGCCCCAGCGGTCGGCGAGCTTGCTCGCGATGATCGACCCGAAGAACATGCCCACGAAGGACAGCGAGGTCACGTAGGCGACCTGGTTGACGGTCACGCCCCACAGCTTGATCAGCTTGGGTGCGGTGGTGGCGAAGCTGTTGATGTCCGCGAACTCGAAGAAGTAGGCGAACGAGACGGCGAGCAGGGTGACCTTGTGGAACCGCGAGATCGGCAGGCGGTTCAGCCGGTTGAGTGCGTTGGCGTGCTGCATTGCATGCCCTTCGGGGGTTTCAGGCGGTTTCGCCGGGCCAGTAGAGGCGCATCGGGTTGTCGACGAGCAGCTTCCGCCGCAGCTCGTCCGTTTCCGCGATGTGCGGGACGTAGTCGACGAGCAGGCCGTCGTCGGGCATGTGGTGCTTCAGGTTCGGGTGCGGCCAGTCGGTGCCCCAAAGCACCCGGTCCGGGAACTCCGTCACCACACGCCGGGCGAAGGGCACGACGTCGGTGTACGCGTGACGCTCGCCGTCGAGGGCCGGTGGGCCGCTGACGGTGAGGCGCTCGGGACAGCTCACCTTCACGTGGACGTCGTTGCGGTCGACGAACGTCAGGAACCGTTCGAACTCGGGGCCGTCCACGGGTTTCGTGACGTCCGGGCGTCCCATGTGGTCGATCACCAGGGGCGCGGGCAGCTCGCCGAAGAAGTCCTCGAGCTCGGGCAGGTCGGCGGCTTCGAAGTAGAGCACGACGTGCCAGCCGAGCGGCGCGATCTTCTTCGCGATGGTGCTCAGGTCCTCCTTGGGCGAGGCGTCGACGAGCCGTTTCACGAAGTTGAACCGGACCCCGCGCACGCCCGCCGCGTCGAGTTCGCGCAGCTCTCCTTCGCCGATGTCCGGGCGGACGGTCGCGATGCCGCGCGCCCGGCCCTCCGCCGCCCGGACGGCGTCGAGCATGGCGGAGTTGTCCGCCCCGTGGCAGGTCGCCTGCACGATGACGGTGCGCGCGACCCCGAGGTGGTCGCGCAGCGCGAAGAGCTGCTCCTTGCTCGCGTCGCACGGCGTGTACTTGCGCTCGGGCGCGAAGGGAAAGTCCTTTTGCGGGCCGAAGACGTGGCAGTGCGCGTCGACGGTGCCGTGCGGCAGCTCGAAGTCCGGTGTGGACGGACCGGCGTACCAGTCGAGCCAGCCGGGGGTCTTGGGTTCCGTCACCGGCCTTGTCCCTTCAGGAGGGCGTCGAGGCGCGGGTAGACGGCGCGGACGTTGTGCTCCCGGATCGCCGCCCAGTCCTCTTCGGACAGTTTCGCGGCTTCGGCGTACCGGCGCGTGTCGTCGAAGTGGTGGCCGGTCCGCGGGTCGACGCTGCGGACGGCGCCGATCATCTCGGAGGCGAACAGGATGTTGCGCGCGGGGATGACGTCGAAGAGGAGGTCCGAACCCGGCTGGTGGTAGACGCAGGTGTCGAAGAAGACGTTGTTCAGCACGTGCTCCTCGAGCTCCGGCTTGCCCATGGCCATCGCGAGGCCGCGGAACCGGCCCCAGTGGTAGGGGACCGCGCCGCCGCCGTGCGGGATGACCAGCCGCAGGGTGGGGAAGTCGGTGAAGAGGTCGCCCTGGACGAGCTGCATGAACGCGGTCGTGTCGGCGTTCAGGTAGTGCGCGCCGGTGGTGTGGAACGCCGGGTTGACGCTCGTGCTGACGTGGACCATCGCCGGGATGTCGTACTCGACCATCTTTTCGTAGATCGGGTACCACGACCGGTCGGTGAGCGGCGGGGCCGTCCAGTGGCCGCCGCTGGGGTCGGGGTTGAGGTTCAGCGCGACGGCGCCGTACTCCTCGACGCAGCGGGTCAGCTCCGGGACGCAGGTGGCCGGGTCGACGCCGGGGGACTGCGGGAGCATCGCGGCCGGGGCGAACCGCTCCGGGTAGAGCGTGCTGACCCGGTGGCAGAGCTCGTTGCAGATCGAGGCCCACTCGGCCGAGGTTTCGAAGCCGCCGACGTGGTGGGCCATGAACGAGGCGCGCGGAGAGAAGATCGTGAGGTCGATGCCGCGTTCGTCCATGAGCCGCAGCTGGTTCGGCTCGATGGTCTCGCGCAGCTCGTCGTCGCTGATGCGCAGGTCGGCCCGGGCGGGCTTCTTGCCGGGCTCGGTCAGCGACGCGACCTGCTGGTCGCGCCACGCCGCGAGGGCGGGCGGGGCGGTCGTGTAGTGGCCGTGGCAGTCGATGATCAAGGTGGTTCCTCGTCGCTCCGCATGCTTGATACTCGCACACTAATCGTCGATGAAATTGTTGACAATATGTGCGACGAGTTTGTGACTTTGAGGTGCGCTTCGGGGACGGCCCGTGACCACGAGATCGTGGCTGCTCGACGTCCGGTCTGCGGGCATTCGCGCAGGTCCGCGTGAGAGACTTCTCGTGAGCCGCCGGAGCCGGAGTCCGTGCACCGTTGGGGGCGGTCAGCCGAGACCGAGGACGTCATGACCAATCCGCAGTACCCCGGACCGCAGGGCCCGGGACAGCAGCCGTACCCCGCACCTTCCGGTGGTTTCCCGGCGCAGCAGGATCCGGTGCAACAGCCGTTCGCGGCGCCGTCGGGTGGGTTTGCGGCGCAGCAGGATCCGGCGCAGCAGCCGTTCGCGGCGCCGTCGGGTGGTTTCCCCGCGCAGCCGTACCCGGGGCAGCAGCCGTACCCGGGGCAGCCGGCCTACCCGTCCCCGCCGGGTGGTGTTCCCGCGCCGTACCCCGGCCAGCCGTCGTACCCCGGTGGGTTCGCGTACCCGCCCGCGCCCTACCCCGGCTACGGGATGCAGCCGCCGAAGCCGAACGGGGCCACCGCCATCATCGCCGGGGTGCTCGCCGTGCTCGGCGGGCTGTTCTCGCTCCTCGGCCTGATCGGCAGCGTCGTCGCGATCGGGAACCTCGGGTTCATCCACTGGCTGTTCATCGTCGCCCTGGTCCAGGAAGTGGTCCTCGTGGGCACGCTGATCCCCGGCGGCATCCTGCTGTTCCTGCGCAAGCCGGCGGGCCGCCTGCTCACGATCGTCGGCAGCGGGTTCGCCATCTTCATGGCCATCGCGACCGTCGTGCTGGAAGTGGTCGGGTTCGGGTACTACGGCGGCGGGCTGGTCGCCGCCAGCTCGTTCTTCGGCCTGGCGCTCGTCCTCGTCCCGGCCGTGGCGACGCTCGTCCTCGCGATCGTGAAGCCGACCGCCGTCTGGTGCGGCCGTCCCGACGCCGGGCAACCACCGTTCTGAGCCCGGTCAGCTGACCGGCGCGGCGGACGTCGTCGTGAGGGCGCCGTCGCGCCGGACGAGGGCCACCATCACCGCGCCGAGCAGGCCGGCGATCGCGAAGACCACGAAGCCGAACGACGAAAGCCCGCCCGCGACCAGGATGCCGCCCAGCCACGGCCCGAACACCGCGCCCGTCCGGCCGACGCCGGACACCCAGCCGAGCGCCGTGGCCCGGCTGCCGGCGGGGTAGTAGGTGCCGACCGCCGCGTAGATGAGCGTCTGCGCGCTGAACAGCCAGGCGCCGGTGAGGAACACGACCACGTACGTCACCACCAGGGGCAGGTGCACCGCCAGCAGGCCGACGCCGCACGCGGTCAGCGCGAACCAGACGACCGCGACCGGCCGGGCGCCGAACCGGTCCGCGAGCCGCCCGGCGACGAGCATGCCCGCGATCCCGCCCAGGTTGATCACCAGCAGGAAGCTGATCGCGGAGCCCAGGTCGTAGCCGCTGCCGCGCATCATCGTCGGCAGCCACGTGTTCACGCCGTACACCAGCAGCAGCCCGGCGAACGAGGCGATCCAGAACAGCACCGTCGTCGTCCGCACCGACGGCGTGAAGAGGCCGCGCAAGCCGCCGCGGCGGTCTTCGGACGGTTCCGGCGCGAACGTGCCGAGTGAGACCGCGAACCGGTCCGCGATCGCCCGCGCCCGCTCGGTCTTGCCCTTGGCCAGCAGGAACGTCATCGACTCCGGCAGCAGGAAGACGACCGCCGGCAGCACCACCACGAGCAGCAGCGCGCCGATCCAGTACACCGAGCGCCACCCCATCGACTGGACGAGCGTCATCCCCAGCGCGCCGGCCAGCGCCCCGCCGGCCTGATGGGCGGTCATCACGGTGGTGACGGCGAGGTTCCTCCGCCACGCCGGCGCGTACTCCATGACCATCGCGATCGCCGACGGCAGCAGCCCGCCGAGCCCGATCCCGGCGATGAACCGCGCCGCGCCGAAGAACCCGACGGTCGGTGCGGCGGCGCAGGCGGCAGCGGCCAAGGAGAAGACGACGACGCCGGTGATGATGATCTTCCGGCGGCCGACGCGGTCGGTCAGGATGCCCGCGCCGAGCGCGCCGAGCATCATCCCGAAGGTCGTCAGGCTCCCGATCGTCCCGCCGCTGACCGGCGTCAGGCCGAAGCCTTTGTCGGCCAGCACGCCCGGCAGCGTCGCCCCGTAGACGAACAGGTCCAGCCCGTCCAGCAAGACGAGGACCCAGCACAACGCGGTGACCCGGAGGGAGAGCCGGACCGTGGCGGCGGTCGTGCCGCCGAGTTCTCGTGCGGACATCCTCGTCCCTTTCGTCCGGGGTGGCGAAGAAGTCCGAAGCTACATCTGATGAGATATTGGCCACAAGAGTTACGTCAAGATTGTTCACAATCCTGTGAATCAGCTATGTGGGCAAGCTGGTCACGGGCCGCGGCCGCGACGTCGGCGCGCACGGCCAGCTCACCGAGCATCTCCGCGGCCGCCGCCATCTCGGACGTCCGGCGGACGGCGTGCTTGACCGAGCCGTCGACGAGCCGGTCGACGGTCGACGCGTTCGCCGCGGTGAGCTCGTCGACGATGATCTTCCGCAGCCAGTCCTCGCAGCCCGCCGCGCGCGCGGCCGTCAAGGCTTCGACCACCGCGGCCGACATGCCCTTGAAGAACACGCTGCGCAGCAACTTGCGCTCGGCGGCGAGCCCGGCGTCGCCGTCCATGACCTCGACCGCGGCGCCGAACGAGTTCAGGTTTCCGGCGACGGTTCCGGCCGCGACGCCGGTGGCGAGCATCGGGACGCGCAGGCCGCGGCCCGGCACCGGCGCCATGATCGCGATGTCCGCGAACGGCACGTCGTGCTCCGCGGCGATGCCGGCCAGCTTGCGCTTGGTGCCGGGGGAGGCGGTGTTCAGGTCGGCAAAGGCCGCGCCGGTCTTCAGGCCGGCCAAGCCGGCTTGGAGCGCGTCGACGGCCGCCGACGCGCTGTTCACGCTGAGCACCAGATCGGCGCCGTCGGCGGCTTCGGCTTCGGAGCCGGTCGCGACGACGCCCTCGATGGCGGGAACGGCCGGGTCGTAGCCGCGGACGACGGCCCCGGCGGCGACCAGGTCGCGGGCGAGCGTGCTGCCCGCTTCGCCGAGTCCCAGTACCGCGATGGTTCCGGACATAGCAGAATCCTCTCGACAAGCTACGATCGAGTACACGATGTTCTCGACAAAATTGTCAACAAACTGCGTCTGTTCGAAAGATGGAGCCGGGGTATGACCGAGAGTGCTGCGGACGGGCAGCCGGGGGAGCGTTCCGTGGTGGCGGCCATCCGCGACGCGATCGTCCGGGGCGAGTTCGTGCCCAACCAGAGGCTGGTGGAGGCGGACCTGTCCGGCCAGTTCGCCGCCAGCCGCGCGACGGTCCGCGCGGCCCTGATCGAGCTGACGAACGAGGGGCTCGTCGAGCGCGTGCAGAACCGGGGCGCCCGGGTGCGCGCGGTGTCGCTGGAAGAGGCCGTCGAGATTTCCGAGGTCCGCATGATGCTGGAGTCGCTGTGCGCGGCGAAGGCGGCGGAGCGCGTTTCCGACGCTGAGGTGGGCGAGCTGAAGGAACTGGGCGAGCTGATGCACCAGGCGGTGGCCGGCGGGGACGTGGTCGGGTATTCGGGCCTCAACCAGCGCCTGCACCGCAGGGTCCGCGAGATCAGCGGCCAGCGCACGGCGGCGCAGGTGCTGGAGAGGCTGCGCGGCCAGAGCGTGCGCCACCAGTTCCGGCTGGCGATGCGGCCGGGGAGGCCGCAGGTGTCGCTTCCGGAGCACTTGGCGATCATCGACGCGATCTGCGCACACGACTCGGAGAGGGCGGCGGAGGCGGCGCGGGCGCATTTGGGGAGCGTGATCGAGGCTCTGAAGGCCGCTGACGCGGCGGAGGTCTCGCACCTGCGTCCGTGAGCGGGGTCTTGAAGCAGCTGGGGTTTCGCGGCTCGCGAGTGGTGGCGGGGGTTGCTTCGCGCTTGCGCTGCTGAGCGAGATGTGTCGACGTGGCCGCGCGGTTTTGTGTTGCCCTCGGGTGAGCCGTGTTGGGCTCCGCGCCTGCGCCGCTGAGTGAGGGTGCTCGGTCGCCGGGAGGTCCTCGTCCTGAGCGGGATGCTCCGCCGGTCAACGCGGCAGCCTCGCCCATGCCCCGCGCCGGCGTCACTTCGCCCGGTCATCTGTCGGCGCCAGCCCCATCACTCGTGAACCCATCTGCTCACCAAGATTGTTGACAATTTCGTCAACCGAACCGTACCGTAAACCGTATGAAGCCCGTCATCGTCACCGATCCGCCGCGTGCCGACCTGGACCAAGTCGCCCGGTTGGCCGACTACGGCGTCGCCACCGTTCATGAGGCTCTCGGGCGCTCGGGCCTGCTCGGTCCGGACCTGCGCCCGATCCAGGACGGCGCGCGCGTGGGCGGTACCGCCGTCACCGCGCTCTGCTGGCCCGGGGACAACCTCATGATCCACGCGGCCGTCGAGCAGTGCCGCGAAGGCGATGTCCTCGTCGTCACCACCACCTCGCCGTGCCGGGACGGGCTCTTCGGCGAGCTCTTCGCCACCGCTCTGCGCTACCGGGGCGTGAAAGGCCTGGTCACCACCACCGGCGTCCGCGACGTCACCGACCTGCGCGCGCTCGGCTTCCCCGTCTGGTCGGCCGACGTCAGCGCGCAAGGCACCGTCAAGGCGACCGCCGGCGCGGTCAACGTGCCGATCGTCATCGGCGGGCAGGTGATCCGCCCGGGCGACGCCATCCTCGCCGACGACGACGGCGTCATGCGCGTCCGCCGCGAGGATGTCCAAACCGGACTCGAAGCTTCGCAGGCCCGGCTGGAAAAAGAGGCCGCCGCAAGGGAAGCGTTCGCCCAGGGGCAGCTCGGCCTCGACCGCTACGGGCTGCGGGAGAAGCTCGAAGCTCTCGGCGTCCGCTACCTGACGGCCGAGGACTACGAAAAGGAGCAGGCATGACCGGCGTGCGCTGCATGCTCCTGCGCGGGGGCACCTCCAAGGGCGCCTACTTCCTCGCCGAAGACCTCCCCGCCGACCCGCCGACCCGCGACGACCTCCTGATGCGGATCATGGGCACCCCCGACCCGCGCCAGATCGACGGCGTCGGCGGAGCCCAGCCCGTCACCAGCAAGGTCGCCATCGTCTCGGCGGCGAGCGACCCCGGCCACGACATCGACTACCTCTTCCTGCAGCTCGGCGTCGAAGAACCCACCGTCTCCGACCGGCAGACCTGCGGCAACCTCCTGGCCGGCGTCGGGCAGTTCGCCGTCGAGCGCGGCCTTGTGCCCGCCGGGGAAGCCCGCACCACCGTGCGGGTGCGGCTGGTCAACACCGGCACCGTCGCCGTCTCGACCTTCGCCACCCCCGGCGGCGAGGTCGACTACCGCGGCGACACGGCCATCTCCGGCGTGCCCGGCACGGCCGCCCCGGTCGAGCTCGACTTCACCGAGACCGAAGGGTCCGTCTGCGGCAGCCTGCTGCCCACCGGCGCCGTCCGCGACAACGTCGGCGGCATCGAAGTGTCCTGTGTGGACAACGGCATGCCGGTCGTCGTCGCTCGCGCCGGTGACCTGGGCATCACCGGCTACGAGTCCGCCGAGGAACTGAGCGCCGACACCGGCCTCGCCGAGCGGATCGACGCCCTGCGCGTCGAAGCCGGGAAGCTGATGGGCCTCGGCGACGTCCGCGGCAGCTCGGTCCCCAAGACCACGCTCGTCGCCGCCCCGCGCGACGGCGGCGCGATCTGCACCCGGACGTTCATCCCGGTCAAGCCGCACCCCTCGATCGGCGTCCTCGGCGGCGTCAGCGTCGTCACGGCGTTGCTGCTCGACGGCGCCGTCGGGAGCGAGCTGCTCGAAATCGACCGTGGACCCGTCCGGATCGAGCACCCGAGCGGCCAGCTCGCGGTGGCGATCGAGTTCGAAGGATCGCGCGTCCGCCGGTCGACGGTGATCCGCACCGCGCGGAAGCTGTTCGACGGCACCGTCTTCCCCCGCCCCTGAGGAGACCCCGATGCCCCAGCCCTCGCCCCGCCACGAGATCGCGCACCTCGGCCACGTCGAGCTGTTCACCCCGGAGCCGGAGAAGAGCCTGGACTTCTTCGTCCGCGTGCTCGGGCTGACCGAGAACGGCACCGATGGCGACTCCGTCTACCTGCGCACCTGGGACGACTACGAGCATCACAGCCTCAAGCTCACCGCGGCGAAGACGTCCGGGGTCGGGCGGACGGCGGTGCGGGCGTCCAGCGAAGAGGCCCTCAAGCGGCGCGTGGTCGCGCTCGAGGAACGCGGGCTCGGCGTCGGGTGGGTCGACGGCGACACCGGGATCGGCCCCACGTACCTGTTCCGCGACCCGGACGGCCACGAGCTCGAGGTCTACTGGGAGACCGAGCGCTACCGGCCGCCCGAGCACCTGCGGCCCGCGCTGAAGAATCAGGCGCAGGCCTATCCGGGGCGCGGGGTCGGCGTCCGGCGCCTCGACCACGTCAACTACCTGGCGCGGGAGGCCGAGGTCAACGGCCGGTTCATCTGCGACGCGCTGGGCGGCCGGGTCACCGAGCAGATCCGGCTCGACAGCGGCGTGATTTCGGGGCAGTGGACGCACTTCGCGCAGAAGTCCTACGACATCGTGTACACGACCGACTGGACGAAGTCGAACGGGCGCCTGCACCACATCGCGTTCGCGACCGACACGCGCGAGGACATCCTGCGAGCGGCCGACATCGCGCTCGACAACGACGTGCACATCGAGACCGGGCCGCACAAGCACGCGATCCAGCAGACGTTCTTCCTCTACTTGTACGAGCCCGGCGGCAACCGCATCGAGCTGTGCAACCCCACCGGCCGGTTGATCTTCGCGCCGGACTGGGAGCCGGTCACCTGGACCGAGGCCGAGCGGGCCAAGGGGCAGGCGTGGGGGTTGCGGACGATCGAGTCGTTCCACACGCACGGCACCCCGCCGGTGGCGTGATCAGGGCACGGTCGCGGCGGGCCGCCGGCTGATCTCCCGGAAGGCGTCGGCGACGCGGCAGAGGTACTCGGTGTCGCTGCCGAAGTCCTGTCCACCTTGGACGGTCGTCTCGGGCGAAAGCGGCGGCAGGCCGTCCTCGCGGGCGTGCAGGGCGGCCAGGATCTCGGCGGCCTCCTGCCGCTCGCCGGTGGCGGACCCGGTGCGGTACGGGCGGATCACGAGCAGGCCGTCGCGGATCTCGATGACCCGCCGGTAGAGTTGCAGCCGCGTCGGGAACACGGTGGTGCGCGGCGGTTCCAGCGCGATCGCGGGCTCGGCGCGGTAGAGGGCCAGCCAGAGCGGGCCGAGCCGGCGGTACTGCCGGCGACGGCGCAGCAGGCCGGCCACCGCGGGCACGCCGACGCCGACCAGCACGAGCAGGTGCGCGGTCGTCGGGAGTGCCTTGCTCAGCAGGAAGCCCTTACCGTAGTCGAAGTCGAAGTCGAACGGGGCGCGGGCCGAGATCGCGATGACGGTCCGGATCACCATGTACGCGGCCGCGGCGACGATCCCGGCGACGACCAGACCGAGGCCGGTGCGCAGGATCCGGTCCGGCGCCTTGCGCGCGTCCTGCAGGCACAGCCGCCCGATGACCGCGAACTCGGGCAGGAGCGCCACGGCGTAGGCGACGCAGTACTCCATGACGAACGGCGACTGCGGCATGACGTTGGGGGCCAGTGCGAAGGTGACGACCATCGCGGCGCCGCCGGCGAGTGCCCAGGCGGTGTAGCGGCGGGCGGCGCCCGGAAGTCCGTGCAGGCGCAGGAGGACCTGGGCCCCGGCCCAGACCGCACCGACCATGGCGAGGTGGGCGATGAGCAGTTCGATGCTGGGCACCCCGAGCGCGCGGGTGAGGTCGCGGACGGCGGGGATCAGCGCGGTCTGGGAGACGGCGAGGCCCAGCACGCAGAACCGCACGAGCCGGCGGCCGGGGGCGGGGCCGGGGCGGAGGAACACGAAGAGGATCCAGGCGAGTATCGCGGGGCCGTAGCGGCGGATCACGTCACCCACGGTCGCCGCCGTTCGCCGGGGGAGTGGGGAGGCCGCCGCCGTTGCCCGGCGACGAGGCCGGGTTGAGGTGGCGGGCGGGCACGAGCGCGGTCGGAGGCCTGCCGCTGCTCACGTCACCCACGGTCGCCGCCGTCGTCCAGCGCTGAGCGCAGCCGGTCCGCGACCGAATCACCCCGATGGGCCAGGCCCGTGTGCTGGCCCAGCATGGACGCGAAGAACTCCGCCTCCCGCTCCTCCACGCTCGAGTACCCCGCGCGCCCCAGCACGCGCCGGACCATCGCCGGGTCCAGGCTCGGCAGCAGCAGCCGCATCTGCTCGGCCGGGGTGAGCGTGGCCGGGTAGTGGTCGCACAGCATGTGGCCGATCTCGTGCAGCACGATGTGGTCCTGGTGCGGCGCGCTCGTGTGGCGCTCGTACGCGATCAGGTCGGTCGTGTCCGTGGCGATCCACAGCCCGCACACCTCGGACAGCCCCGGCAGCGGCAGCAGCCGGATCGGGCGTCCGCGGCGGGAACCCAGCGCCGCGCACAACGCCGGTACGTCGAAAGCGGCCGGCAGGTCCAGGTCCCGCAGCACCGCGGCGAAGCGGTGACGCAGCTGCCGTCGCCCGCGCGAGCTCATCGTTCGGCGTCGCTCGCCGGTTCGGGCAGGCCCTCGAGCTCGCGGACCCGGTCGACCATGTCACTGATCGCTTCGAGGCTCTTCGCCGACAACCCGCGCGCGCGAAGGGCGATCTGGCGGACCGGTGCGTCGCGGAACGCGCTGAGCAGCGTCAGCTCGGCGTCGATGCGCTCGGCTTCCGCGTCGTCGAAGAAGTACGCCGGGGGCACGCCGAAGAACCCCGCGAGCGCTTCGAGGTGCCGTTTGGTCGGGTTGTCGCGCAGGCCCTTGCGCAGCTGCCACAGGTAGGTCGCGGAGATGGTCGGGCCGCCCTGGGCCCGGATCGACTCGGCGACCTCGTCGAAGGTGTATTCGTCGCCGTCGGCGGGACGCACGACGCCGAACAGGTGGTTCAGCTTCGCGGAGAGGGTCCCCGCCGCGATCTCCTCCGGCATGTCCGGAGTCTACCGCGCCGCCAGCTGCGGTGAGGCGGGTTCGCGGCCACCGGTCCACCTCAGTTGACCGTGTCGGTCACCTCAGTTTACGATCGGACCGGGATTCACCAACTGATGTGAATGGGCGAGGGGGCGGTTCACATTTTCCGCAAGAGCGCGAGAACGATCGCGGGACGGCTGGGCGTAGTGGGCGCCGCCGCACTGCTCTACGCCCACTGCATCGGAGGCGCCGGCTGCCCTGCGGGGCAGCGAACCTGAAGCGAAGACGCTTCTCCCGCCGTCGCGCTCGTCGCGGCGTCGAGCTGTGAGACGACACCACTCGTCCACCTGACTCGTATAACGGTCTATACGACGGTGCTTTCCGGATCCGGCCCGCCGGTTCCGGTGGCGTTGACGCGCATCGTCGCCGTCCGGCACCTCGGGCCGGCGGACGCCCAGTGCGCCGGGGTTGGCCGCTAGCCGGTCCCCCTCGGTGAGACCTGACTTGGCTCAAATCAGTGCGCACCGCGGTCGTGGATGCGGGTGAGGGCATCGCGGAGGTCGTCGGGTAGCGGGTCGACGGCGGTGAGGGTGTGCTCGCCGGCCTGGATGTTGATGGTGCGGTAGCGGCGGGTGGTGCGCACGAACTTCTTGATCGACCAGCCGGTGGTCTGCTCGATCCACCTGCTGACGGCCAGGGCGGCGAACACGACCGTCAGGTGCGCGTCGATCGACTCGCGCTCGTGGTGGTAGATCGGCCGCGCACGTAGGTCGTGTTTGGACATTCGGAACGACTTCTCGATGTGGAACAGTCGGTGGTAGGCGTCGATCACGAACTCGGCGGTGACGTCCGGGAGGTTGGTGACGTGGCCTTTGAGGCCGGCAAGGGCGCGTGCTTTGGCTTCCAGGGTCCGGTTGACAGTCTTGGTGGCGCCGGTGAGCTGGATGAACCGGTTGCGTTTGACCGCGGTCTTGCCGGCGACGGCCTGCTCGGCCTTGGCGACCTGTTCGTCGATGCCGTGCAGGGTGCGCCGAGCCCGGTCCGCCCGGTACTGGTAGTAGATGATCTGGTCGGCAGCATCGTAGTGGTCTCGCCCCGGTTGCCCTCGAACGCGTTGACCATCAACGGAAACCCGCTTGCGTCGGTGAGCAGCCCGATCGTGATCTGCGGCTCCAGGCGGCGTTCTTTGGAGAACCCGGGCTCACGGAACCCGTCCCCGGCATCGGTCTCGAAGTACAAGGTGGACACATCGTAGAGAACCAGTGACGCCGGCCCCGGATCAGCGGTGCGGGCGCACGCCGCGGCCAACTTCTGCCGCCAGGACTCTTTCGCGAACGCGGGCAGACGCCGCTTGAGAGTCGCGTACACCGGCGGGTCGAAACCTGCCTCCTCGACCACCCGCAGACTGTCCAGCTTGCTGGTCGGCTCGACGATCCGTGCCAGCACCAGTAATCGGAACACCTCGTCACCACCAGCGGCCTCCTCGAACCCCAACAGCTGGTAGGCGTGGCCGAGCGCGTCCCACAGGTACCCCATCCGCGACGACGTGATCGCGAGCGGCCCACCACCAGCACCACTGCCGGCCTGCAACGCCGCGAAGTCCGGGCCGAAGTCGAGCTCGGGCTGCCCCACAGCCAGACGCTGCCTCGCCACCGCCTTGAGCGTCTCCAACGCCGCATCGTCATGCGCCGAGCCGATGTGCTCGATGTCCCGCGACCCGCGACGCGAGGAGTGCACGATCTGCAGCTTAGGGCGCAGATTTTCGCCGTTCACACGACGAAACCGCAGCTCAACAGCCAGCACCCTACCCAAGATCAGCGATCTTGAGCCAAAGTCAGGTAAGGTGACGGAATGGTCATGCGGGTGGCGATTCCCGTGCTGCCGTGCCGAGATGTGCAGTCAGCGCGGTCGTACTTCACGGACGCGCTCGGATTCGACACCATATTCACCTGGGAGACCCCACCTAGCTACGCGGCCGTGATCCGCGACACCGCCGAGTTCCACCTGTACGCCGAAAGCAGCGTCGGCCCGGCCAGGGTGACGGTTGTCGTCGACGACGTCGATTCCTGCCACGACGAGCTGCGCGCCCGCGGCGCCGACATCGTCGAGCCACCGGCTGACCGGCCCTACGGGATGCGCGACTTCAACGTACGGACACCCGATGGGCACTTGTTGATCTTCAGCCAGCCGCTTACCGAGTACGGGTGACCATCAGCGGACCAGTCGGAAGAATGACCGGACCTCGTCGACGAACAACGCCGGCTGCTCGAACGCCGCGAAGTGGCCGCCCTTGCCGGGCTCGTTCCAGTACCGGATGCTCGGGAACCGGGCTCCGCCCACCGCCGAGACGAGCGCTGCAGCTCCTTGGGGAAGACCGAAGAGCCGGTGGGTACGGTCACCGGCGCGCCGGCCGACCCGGAGATCCATTCGTTGACCTGCCGGAGGCTTTCCCAGTACAGCCGGGCGGATGAGGCACCGGTGCCGGGCAGCCAGTAGAGCATCAGGTTGTCGAGCAGCTCATCCCGGGTAATAACCGCTCGGCACCGGTGAGGTCGTCCAACGTGGCCGGATCGGGCGGTGCGAGCGGCGGCATGAGATGGATGCCGGCGACCCGATCGGGTTGCCGTTGACCGATGCTCGTGGCGATGCTGGTGCCCCAGTCGCTGCCTGGGCGCCGAACCGCCGGTAGCCGAGCCGGGCCATCAGCTCGCACCACGCGTCGGATATCCGCTCGATCCCCCACCCCGGCGCGGCCGGCTTGTCGCTGAAGCCGTAACCGGGAAGCGATGGGCAGACCCCTGGAACCGGCCGCTTGGTGCGCAGATTTTCGCCGCTCACACGACGAAACCGCAGCTCAACAGCCAGCACCCTACCCAAGATCAGCGATCTTGAGCCAAGTCAGGTCGCCGTCCGGCACCCCGGGCCGGCGGACGCCCAGTGCGCCGGGGTCAGCCGCTAGCCGGTCCCCTCGGTGAGACCTCGCCGACATTCGTCTGGTCGAGCAAACGTATCGAATGATACGTTCTCGTTCGTAACGAAGTCTGCGAGGTGATCCCGATGATCGACGTCTACGAAGCGGTCACGAGCCGGCGGGCGGTGCGCGCCTTCGACGACCGGCCGGTCCCGAAAGAGGTACTGGAGCGGGTGCTGTCCGCGGCGGCCTGGGCGCCGTCCGGGTCGAACCTCCAGCCGTGGCACGCCTACGTGCTGACCGGCGCTCCGCTGGCCGAGCTGAAGAAACGCGCCGGCGAGCGCCTGGCCGCGGGCGATCCCTGGGATGAGCCGGAGTACGAGATGTACCCGTCCGCGCTGAAATCCCCGTACCGCGAACGCCGATCCGCGTTCGGCGAGCACCGCTACGGCGCGCTCGGCATCCCGCGCGAAGACGGCGAAGCGCGGCAGCGGGCCGCTTCCGCGAACTGGGATTGCTTCGGCGCTCCCGCCGCGTTGTTCTGCTACCTCGACCGCGAGCTGGGCCGGCCCCAGTGGTCCGACGCCGGCATGTACCTGCAGACCGTCATGCTGCTCCTGCGTGCGGAGGGACTGCACAGCTGCCCGCAGATGGCGTGGGCGAAGTTCCACCGGACCGTCTCGGAGATCGTGGCGCCGCCGCCCGGGCTGCTGCTCTTCTGCGGCCTGTCGATCGGCTTCGAGGACCTCGCGGCGGACCGGTCCCGCATCGGCCGGGCGCCGCTCGGCGCCACGGTCACGTTCATCGACGCCTGACGCGTCCGTCCGGCCGGAGCCCGCCCGGCTGACCGGAGTCGACAAATCGGCTAACCGAAGGCCGTCAGGAGCTTGTCCAGTGCGGTGCGGGCCGTGGCGGAGGTGTAGGGGCCGAGAGCCACGAGGGACGCGACCAGCGCCGCGACCTCGCCCGGGCTGAACGTCACCGGCGGCACGACGGCCGGCATCGAGAGCCGGTAGCCGCCGCCGGCGCCGCGCTTCACCTCGACCGGGACACCCGCCTCGCGCAGGCGCGTGACGTCGCGCTCGACGGTCCGCACGGTCGTCCCGGTGCGCTCGGCCAGCACCCGGCCGGTGACGAACCGGGGCGCCCGCGCGCGCATCTCCTCGATCAGGGCGTGCTGGCGCTCGACCAGCGGCACGGCCTGGTGCAGCTGGGTCATCCCCGGGTAGCGGCCGGAGCCGACGAGCCGATCCACGCGCGTCCCCCTAGCCGACATGTTCCTGTCGGGAATCGGATTCTACGGTGATTCCATGATCCTGGTCCGGCCCGCTTCGCACTTCGAAGACGTCGCTTCGATCCTCAACCCCAGCGGGAACGAGCGCGCCTGCTGGTGCCTCGCTTACCGCGTCACCTCGGCCGAATACAGTGCGCTGCGCGGCGAAGCGCGGGCGGAGCGCGTCCGGGGACTTTGCGCGGACGAGCCCGCGCCGGGCGTGCTCGCCTACGACGGGGACACGCCGGTCGGGTGGTGTGGCGTCTCGCCGCGGTCGCGCATGGAGCGGTTGAAACGCTCGCGGACGATGCCTCCGCTCGACGACCTGCCGGTGTGGAGCGTGGTGTGCTTCGTGGTGCGTTCGTCGCACCGGCGTCAAGGCGTGTCGGCGGCGTTGCTCGCCGGGGCGGTCGACTACGCGCGTGCGTCCGGCGCCCTGGCGGTCGAGGGCTACCCGGTCGACCCGGAGGGCGCGCGCATCAGCTCGAGCGCGGCCCACGTCGGCACGACGTCGCTGTTCGAAGCGGCGGGGTTCGAACGGGTCCGGGCGACCGAAGCGCGGGCGGACCGCCGGGTCCGCTGGCTGATGCGGCTCGATCTCCGCTGATCAGAGGTCTAAGACGACGTCCTCCCGCGGCCGCGCGCAGCAGACGAGCGCCTCGCCCGCCGCCGGCGGCTCCAGGGGCTCCGGGTCGTACTCCACCCGGCCCGAGAGCACCGGCGTCACGCACGTGTGGCAGACCCCGGTCCGGCACGACCAGCGCGTCGGGACGTCGCACGCCTCCGCGAACTCCAGCAGGCTGGGGTACTCCTCGTTCCACGGCACCGTGAGCCCGCTGCGCGCGAACGTCACCGCCGGGCCGGTTCCCGCCGCGCCCGCCGGGGCGTGCGGGGTCTTCCGGACGACGCCGGTAAGTCCCGGGTTGATCGCGGACACTCCGCCGAACAGTTCACTGTGGACGCGAGAGGCGTCGAAACCCAGTGACACCAGGCACTCCCGCATCGCCGTCATGAACGCGTCCGGGCCGCAGAGGTACGCGGTCGCGTCCCGTGGAAGATCCAAAGTGGACAATACCGAGCGGGTGAGCCGGCCGCTTTCCCTTGTGTAGTGGACGTACTCGCGGCCGTCGGGCAGGCTCGCCAGCAGCCGGTGCGCCTCGGCCGCGAACGCCTGCTCGGCCGCGGTCCGGGTGGTGTGCAGCCACCAGACCGGCTGCGAAGCCCGGCGAGCGGCCAGTGCGTGGAGCATCGCCAGGACCGGCGTCACGCCGATGCCCGCGGACACCAGCACCACGGGACGGTCGTCGCCCGCCAGGACGAAGTCGCCGCGGGGTGCCGCGACGTCCACCAGCGCGCCGGGGGCGAGCCGGCCGAGGAGGTAGCTGCTGACCACGCCGTCGCGCTTGACGCTGATGCGGTACTCGGCATCCGACGGCGCCGCGGACAGCGAGTAGCTGCGGACCGGTGCGGGGTCGCCGGCGCCGGGGACGCGCAGCGTGAGGTACTGGCCGGGCTCGGGACGGGGGAGTGGCTCGCCGTCGTCGGCGGCCAGGTGGATCGAGGACACGGCCGGGCTTTCGGGCACCACCCGGGCGACGCGCAACGGCCGGAAGCCGCGCCACCCGCTCGGCGCGGGCGCGGGCTTCGCCGCGAGCAGGTCGCGGAAGGACCCCTGCCAGCCGGGGCTGAGCGCCGGGATGTCGACGGCCTTGCGGAGCGCCTCGGTGTCGCGGCCCGGCAGGTACAGGAGCGCGTCGATGTCCGCGACGCTCATCTCGTGGCGGCCGGTCCGGGTGCGGACGATCTCGTCGCCGGCCTCGACGTGGCCTTCGGTGACAACGCGCAGGTAGAAGCCGGGCCGGTGGTGCGCGACCAGCAGCGACGGCATCCGCGGCTCGCCCAGGCGCATCCCGACGCGGAAGCACGTGACGCGCGGCTGGGTGACTTCGAACTCGGCCTCGCCGATCCGGTAGCGGTCGCCGATGTGCACTTCGTCGTCGGGCAGGCCGTCCACGGTGAAGTTCTCGCCGAACTGGCCGTCTCCGAGGTCGTCGCGGCCGAGGAACCGCCGCCAGTGCTCGTAGGACTGGCGCTGGTACACGAGCACCGCGCGGTTCTCGCCGCCGTGGCCGCCCAGGTCGCCTTGGCCGTCGCCGTCGACGTTGAGCCGGCGGACCAGCAAGCGGCCTTCGACGGGGTACTTGAAGATTCCCGTGTGGACGGTGCGCCCCTGCCAAGGCACGTCCTTCGGCATCCCGACGTTCAGTGACACCAAGCGGGCCATCGTGGTCGTCTCCTTTAGTCCGCGGCGGTACGGGAGCGCTGGTAGTGGCGCCGGGCCTTCATGCGGTTGCCGCACACGGCCATCGAGCACCAGCGGGCGCTGTTGGGCTTGCTGTGGTCGATCAGGAAGAGCCGGCACTCGGGGTTGGCGCACGGGCGCAGCCGGCCGGGGCTCGACTTGGCGAGCGCGTCCCAGGCGAGCACGGCCCGCGCGGCGGCGGACCGGCCGGCGGGGACGTCGAGCACCCACTCGACGCCGTCGTCGCCGAAGGCTGCCCGGTAGGTGACGTCGTCGACGAACCGCGCGGCGGCGCGGGGCTCGGCCTGACCGCGGACGATCCCTTGCAGCGCCGACCGAGCCTCCAGCAGTGCGCGGTGCTCGTCGCCGCCGGCCGGTTGCCCGTGGTCGGCGAGCCACTGCCGGGCCGCTCGCTCGTCGGCGAGGTCGTCCGCGGGGGCGCCGTCGCGGACCGGCGTCGTGTTGAGCAGATCGAGGAGCAGTGTCTCGTCGGTCATCGGCCTAACCTCCAAACTCACTGTTGACAGGTTACCCTACCGGTGCTTCCATGTCTAACCATCAAACAAAGCTAAAAAGG
Source organism: Amycolatopsis camponoti (assembly GCF_902497555.1). Taxonomy (NCBI): domain Bacteria; kingdom Bacillati; phylum Actinomycetota; class Actinomycetes; order Pseudonocardiales; family Pseudonocardiaceae; genus Amycolatopsis; species Amycolatopsis camponoti. Next base: position 3,043,749 of record NZ_CABVGP010000001.1, read on the forward strand.
TTAGGAGGAAGTCATGGGACTGGCCTGGCAGCAAGGACCACTGGCGACGCGGGCGGTGGGGCACTTCCTGGTCGAGCAGCCGCTGCCCGAGCGGATGCTGTTCGCCGAGCCGCTGCGGCGCCGGATGCGCGTGCGGTTCGGCGGGGAGTGGGTGGCCGACAGCGAGGACGTCGTCCTGCTGCACGAACCCGGTCGGTACCCGGTGGCGTACTTCCCGCTCGCCGACGTCCGTGAAGACGTGCTCGTCGCCGAGAACCGGACGACGACGCACCGCGACCTCGGGCCGACCGAGTGGTACGCCGTCTGGACGGCCGACAAGCACGCCCCGCGCGCGGCCTGGCGCTACACCGGCCTCCCGGGCCACGCGGACGTCCTGGGTGACCGCGTCGCCTTCGCCTGGCGGGCGATGGACGCGTTCTACGAGGAGGAGGAGCGGATCGTCGGCCACGCGGCCGACCCGTACCACCGCATCGACATCCGGCAGACCGCACGCCACCTGGTTGTGCGCGACGGCGACCGCGTCGTCGCCGAGACCCGGCGGCCGGTCGTGCTCTACGAGTCGGGCTTCGCGCCGCGCTGGTACGTGCCGCGCGAGGACATCGACCTGAGCGCGCTCACGCCGGTCGAGGGCGAGACCTTCTGCCCGTACAAGGGGCTGGCCGGCTACTTCGACATCGGGTCCGGCAAGCGCGCCGCGTGGTCGTACCCGGAGGCGTGGCCCGAGGTCGAGCGGGTGTCCGGGTTCGTGTCGTTCGAGCCGGACGTCGTCGACGTCACCCTCGACGGCCGCAAGCTCGCCCTCGAACCGGGTCAGAGCGTCACCCCGCACGGCATCGACCGGGGCCTGGACCCCGACGAACTCCTTGCTCCGAAGGGAAACTGAGATGACTCATGCTTTGAAGGACCGCACGGTCCTCGTGATCGGCCGCGGCAGCGGCATCGCCCGTGCGGTGACGCTCGCCGCCCGCGCGGCCGGGGCCACGATCGTGGTCGCCGGACGCGACGAAGAGTCCCTCGTCTACGACGATCCGGACGTCACCACCGCATCGGTCGACCTCACCGACGAAGCCTCCGTCGCCGCGTTGGCCGAACGGCTCGGCCAGGTCGACCACGTCGTGTCGACGGCGTCGGCCCGGGCGCGGGGGACGCTGGGCGAGCTGGCCCACGACGTCGTGCTCCGGTCGTTCGACGTCAAGGTGCTCGGTCCGCTGCTGCTGGCGAAGCACTTCGCGCCCCGCATGCCCGAAGACGGCTCGTTCGTCTTCTTCTCGGGATCGTCGGCGCGCAAGCCCGCCGCCGGCATGCTCGCCGTCGGCGCGACGAACGCCGCGGTGGACGCGCTGACCCGGGGGCTCGCGGTGGAGCTGGCGCCGATCCGGGTGAACGCGATCTCGCCCGGCACCATCGACACCGGGGCCTACGACGCGCTCGGCGAAGAGAAGAAGGCCGCGCTGTTCGCCGCCCGCGCGGCCACCAGCCCGGCGCGTCGCGTCGGCCTTCCCGAAGAGATCGCCGAAGCCGTCGTCTTCGCGCTGGGCAGCACCTTCCTGACCGGTGTCTCCCTCAACGTCGACGGTGGTGAACCCCTTGTCTGAGTTCAGCATCGAGGTCCTCACGCTGCCGGTCGCCGACGTCGACCGGGCGGTCCGGTTCTACCGCTCCCTCGGTTTCGTTCTCGACGTCGACTACGCGCCGAACGACGGTTTCCGGGTCGTCCAGCTGACGCCGCCCGGGTCGGCGGCGTCCATCCAGCTCGGGGTCGGCCTGACCGGTGCGGCCCCGGGGTCGGCCCGGGACCACTACCTGGTGGTGCCCGACATCGAGGCGGCACACGGGGAACTGGCCGGGCGCGACGTGCCGGTCAGCGCGCTGCGCCACAAGAAGTCCGCGGACTGGCAAGGGGACTACGCGCCGGGTGCCGACCCGGACCGGCGTGACTACGCGAGCTTCTTCGGCTTCGCCGACCCGGACGGCAACACGTGGATCGTCCAGGAACGCGGCTACACGGCGCGGTAGGCGACGCCGCTCGCGTTCGGGGTCGTGCCGGAGTAGAGGCCGGTCGTCGACGTCGACAGCGAGAACCACGCGTACCGCTCGACGTACGACTGCCCTTCGAGCATCGCGGTGGATCGCTGGACGAAATCGACCTGCTGGGCCGACGACGGATAACGCGGCGTGGACCCCGAAAAGTCGATGAGGGCGTACTCCGTCAGCCAGATCGGCAGGTGGTAGCGGTCGTGGACCTTCTGCAGGTACGACTGCAGCTGCCCGGAAGCCGCGCTCGAAAAGTCGCCGCCGTACCAGTGCAGCGGGATGAAGTCGACGCGATACCCGCGCGCCGCGGCGCCGCTCATGAACCGGTCGAGCCACCCGCCCGCGACGTCGCCGCCGTAGGCCACCGCCGGCGCGCCGAGCCGCAGCCCGGTGGACTGCAGCCGCGGCCACAGGTCCAGCGCCGTCTCGACGGGCATGCTCGCCTGGCCCGCCAGGTCCGGTTCGTTGAAGCCCAGCAGGGTGCGGCCGTTCGCCTTGGCCCGGTCGAGCTGGTCCTGCGTGACGGAGTCCTTGCCCCAGATCATGGGCACGAACTCGGTCCCGGCGGGCACGGCGATGCCCTGGGGATCGGGCGCCCACGTGTAGAACCACTTCGCCCCCACGTCCTTCAACGCGGTGGCGGCGCCGGAGTACGGGTTGGCGCTGACCCCCTTCTTGCCGCTCGCCCCGGCGGCGGGCGCGGCGAAACCGCCGAGAGCGAGAAGAACGACGGCCACGACGGCGAGCATTTTCTTCACGAGCCGCTCCTCGGTGAATGTCACGCTGGTCCGCTACCGGCGTAACGCACCGCCGAGGCGCGCGGCAAGATCGCGGTGACGCCGAGGGCACGAACAGGAACCGTCCTTGCCCGCGCGATCAGGCGACCGGGAACGTCGTGCCGATGCCCATGCCGGTGATCCACTCCGGAACCGGCTCGTAGCTGGTCCAGACGAGCGGTGCCGCCGCCGCGACCTGGCCGATCAGCCAGCAGCGCACCTCGTGGCCGCCGCTGCCCGCCATGGTTTCGAGCGTCTCGTGCCCGAGGTCGGCGATCGCCTCGGCGTCGTCGGTGGCCAGGCGGTCGAGGAACCACCGGTCCCATTCGGTGTTCACGCGCGCGCCGGGGTCGCCGCCCATGGCGCGGACGCGGGGTTCGCGGGCCGCGGCGAACGCGCGGACGTCCGCGCGTCCGTGGATCAGCGATGCGCGGCGTTCACCGGCGACGAGCCGGGGGTCGTTCGACGGCAGCCAGTGCGACAGCCCGCCGCTCGCCGCCACCAGCACCCGGCCGGGAAAGTCCGCCGAGCGCAGGGCCGCGCCCAGCGCCCGGCCCAAGGCGACGCACCGCCGCAAGGTCGGCAGCGGCGGCGCGGCCGTGTTGACGACGATCGGCACCATCGGCAGGGTGGTACCGCCGGTCAGCATCTCGTAGGTCTGCACGATGCCGTGGTCGACCGTCAGCGAATACGACAGCGACACGTCGAACCCCGCGCCGGTCAGTCCGTTGTGGACGGACCATGCCAGCTCCCCGGCGACCGGCAGCGGTCCTTCGGTGCTGCCGAAGTCACCGAACCCCACCGCGTGCTCGACGCCCAGCACGAACGGCGGCATCACGTCGTAGAAGTTGCCGTGGAAGTGGTCGGGCCCGATCACGACGATCGCGTCCGGCGCCAGCGCTTCCACCGCCCGGCGCGCCAGCGCGGCGTCGGCGAGGAACCGCGCGCCCGGGCCGCCCTCGGCCGGTGGCGGCAGCAACGTCGCGAACGGGCTGTGGGACATGCCCGCGAACCCGGCGATCCCGGCCATCAGGACGGGTCCTCTCCGGTCAGCAGCCAGGCGCGGTGGACGTCGAGGAACTCGTCGACCTTTTCCCACTGCGGCCAGTGCCCGGCGTCGTCGATGACGTGCAGCAGCGCGTCGGGCAGCCAGCCGAGCAGCAGCTCGGCCTCGTCGAGCCCGCCGGTGGGGTCGTGGCTGGTCCACAGCAGCAGCGTCGGCGCCTTCACCTTCGACACCCAGGACGGGTCCCACGCGAAGTCCTTGCGCACCTCGGGGTCCTGCAGCACGAGCGTGTTGCCGATCGCCCGGACGAACCCGGGCCGCGAGTACACCCGGCGGCGCAGGTCGACCAGCTCGTCGGTCACCATCTCCTTGTGGTGGAACAGGAACTCGACCCGCCGGCGCACGGTCTCGTCGCTCGGGTCGAGCACCGCGGCCATCGTGCTGTCGCGCATCCGGGCCATCACCTCGGGCTTGTTCGCGATGTTGCCCGGCGTGTTGAGCACGAGCTTGTCGACGCGGTCGGGGTGGTGCGCGGCGGTCCACGCGACCACCCAGCCGCCGAGCGACTCGCCGGACAGGTGGGCGCGCCCGATGCCGAGAGCGTCCAAAAGGGACACGAGGTGCGCGGACAGGACGTCGATCGTGTAGGGCCGGTCGGGCAGGTCCGACCAGCCGTGGCCGACCATGTCGTAGGCCGTGACGCGGAAGTCGCGGGCCAGGCCGGCCAGGTCGCGGGCGTAGGCCTCCAGGTGCCCGCCGGTTCCGTGCAGCAGGACCAGGTCGGGCCCGGTGCCCGCTTGCAGGACCCGCGTCCGCACCGGACGTCCGTCCAGTGGCACGTCGACGTAGCGCAGGGTGTGCTCGAGCTCGCCCAGCTCGCCCCAGATGCCGACGTGCTCGGGGATCGGCTTGGTCACTGGTCCTCCCGGTGGTCGAAGCGGGTACGGGCTTCGGCGAGGGTCGCCGATCCCGCACTTTGCCGGCGGTTCAGGCCGAACAGGCCGAGCAGCCGCGAATTCTCGATGGTCAGGAACTCGACCGGGTGCCCGGCCGAGTCGTTGTGGTGCCGGTGCCAGGTCCACGGCGGCGTGTAGACGAACGAGCCGGTCGTCCAGCTCACGGTCTCGTCCTCGATCTCGCTGTGGCCGTCGCCGGTCAGGACGAAGTGGACGGTCTCGTGGTGGTGGCGCTGTAGGTCCGAGCTCTCGCCGGCCGGGATGACCTGCCGGAACAGCTCGAACGTCGCGGTCGGCAGCGTGCCGGCGATCCGCAGCGACGTCGGGTTCGGGACGCTGCCCGGCGGTATCTCCTCGAGGTCTTCGTCGTGCACCACCAGCGGTCGTTCGCCGCCGGGGCGCACGGTGTGGGCGATGCTCGCGAGGAAGTCGGTCATGGCGAAGCCGGGGCCGGTCGTGGTCATGGCGCACCTTCCGTTCAGGCGGGGCATTCCGTGCGGCCGCCGTCGACGGTCAGCACGGATCCGGTGACATAGCCTGCTTCGGGCGAGGCCAGGAACGCCACCGCGGCCGCGACCTCCCGCGGCGCGGCAGCGCGTCCGGCGGGGATGGCGGCGAGGTCCTCGGCCATCGCGGTCGCGACGTCGATGCCCGCCGCGCCGGCCCGGCTGCGCACGATCTCCAGGCGCCGCGGGGTGAGCGTGGCGCCGACCGCGACGCAGTTGACCGTGACGCCGCGGTCGGCGTACTCGAGGGCGGCCAGCTTCGCCGCCGACGTCGTCGCCGAGCGCAGCACCGTCGAGGCGGCCAGCTCCGGCTGCGGCTGCCGCACGGCCGTCGAGCTGATGACGACGACGCGGCCGAACCCGCGTTCGGCCATCGCGGGCAACGCGGCACGCATGAGGGACAGCGGGCCGAGGACCAGCAGGTCGAGGTCGTGGTGCCACTGCCCGGCGGGGACGTCGAAGACACGGCCGGGCGCCGGCCCGCCCGCGTTGGCCACGACGACGTCGAGCGTGCCGTGCCGGTCCCGTACCCGGGCCACGGCGTCGGCCGCCGCGGCCGGATCGGCGAGGTCGCAGACGACGTGCCCGACATCGTCGCCGAGCGTCGAGGCGGTTTCCGTCAGGGTCGCCTCCGTGCGGCCGGCGAGGACCACGCGGTGGCCACTCGCCAGCAGAGCGGCCGCGCAGGCCGAGCCGATGCCGCCGGCACCGCCGCCGACGAGCGCCACCCGGCGGCGTTTCGGATGAGACTGGTTGCTCTCCATGATGTGACCTACATTCGGGCCATGACCGCCGGCCGGCCAAGGACGGGTCCCACTGCCCGGGACTCCGAAGACGTCACCGCTTCCGGGGCGCTCGAACGCGCCGCCGCGCTCCTGGACGCCTTCGACGCGACCCACCGCGAACTGACGCTGTCCCGGCTCGTCGAGCGCTCGGGGCTGCCACGCTCGACCGTGCACCGCACCGCGGCCCGGATGATCGAGCTCGGCTGGCTGGACAAGCCCGGCGAGAAGTACCGGATCGGGAACCGCCTGTTCGAGCTGTCCGGCCTGGTGCCGGTGCGCCACGAACTGCGCGAGGCCGTGCTGCCCTACCTGCAGGACCTCTACGCGGCGGCCAAGACGACCGTGCAGCTCGGCGTGCTCGAAGGCACCCGGGTGCTCGTCGTCGAGAAGATCGGCGGGCACCGGCCGCTGCCGATGCTCGACCAGGTCGGCGGGTTCATCCCGGCGCACTGTTCCGGGCTCGGCCGGGCGATCCTGGCCTGGTCCGGCGCCGACGTCGTCGCGTCGGTGGTGGCGGCCGGGCTCACCCGGCGGACCCCGCGCACGATCACCGGTGCCGACGCGCTGGAGCGCGAACTGGCCGTCGTCCACGAGCAGGGCTGGGCCTACGACCGGGAAGAGGGCAACGCCGGCATCAGCTGCGTCGCGGCCCCGATCTTCGACTTCACCGGCACCGTGACCGCCGCGCTGTCGGTCACCGGGCCCAGCGCCGCGGTGCAGCCCGACCGGATCGGCCCGGCCGTGCGGATGGCGGCCGCGGCGGCCAGCCGCGCCTACTCCGCCCGGCGGTGGGCGGTGGCCCGCCCGGAGTTGCCGTCCCAGTGACCAGGACTCGCGGTTGGGTGTGCGCCCCCGCCTGATCCACGCTGTGGCGCACGCCGAGCCGGGCCACCCGGCCCGGACGTGCCGGACGAGGAGGACCAGGCATGCGCGTCGCGATCATCGGGGCCGGACTGGCCGGGCTGACCACGGCCAAGGTGCTGCTGCAGGCCGGCCACGACGTCGAGGTCTTCGACAAGGCCCCGGACGTCGGCGGGGTGTGGAGCCGGACCCGGCGCTACCCGGGCCTGACCACCCAGAGCCCCAAAGCCCAGTACTCCTTTTCGGACTTCCCGATGCCGGGGGACTTCCCGGAGTGGCCGACCGGCGCGCAGATCCAGGAGTACCTCGCGGACTACGCCGACGAGTTCGGCGTCACGCCCCACCTGCGGCTCGGGACCACCGTCGAGTCGGTGGTCCCGGACGGCGCGCGGTGGGTGGTGACCACCGGGGCGCAGGGGGCCTCGGTGGTCGACCGCGTCGTCGTCGCCAACGGAGTCTTCTGCGAGCCGGCACTGCCGGACTACCCGGGCCGCGCGGAGTTCGAGGCGGCGGGCGGGCGGCTGCTGGCCGGGCCGGACTTCCACGACGTCGCCGACGCGCGCGGCAAGCACGTGCTCGTCGTCGGGTACGGCAAGTCGGCGTGTGACGTGACCGTGGCGATCAGCGAAGTGGCCGAGACGACCGACGTCATCGCCCGGCAGCTGCTGTGGAAGGTGCCGCGCAAGATCGCCGGCGTGCTCAACTTCAAGATGCTGCTGCTGACCCGGCTCGGCGAGGCGCTGTTCCGCTACCGGTGGCTGCGCGGGTTCGAGAAGTTCTTGCACGGCCCCGGAAACCGGCTGCGCCGCGCGATGCTCAACTCGATCGGCTCCGTGTCGGTGCGGCAGTTCGGGCTCGCGAAGCACGACCTGGTGCCGCGCGGACGGATGGAGGACATCGTCAAGAACGCGATCGGCCTGGCCACCGAAGGGTTCTTCGAAGGCGTCGCCGACGGCTCGATCCGCGTCCACCGCGACCAGGTGATCCGGCGGCTGTGCTCGTCCGGAGGCCGCCCGTGCGCGGAACTGGCCGACGGCACGGTGCTGCCCGCCGACCTGGTCGTCTGCGCGACCGGGTTCACCCAGGGCGTCCCGTTCCTGCCCGCCGCCGTCCAGGAACGGCTCTTCGACGAGCGCGGGAACTTCCTGCTGTACCGGCAGATCCAGCCGCTGGCCGCGCCGGGCCTCTACTTCAACGGCTACAACTCGTCGTTCTTCAGCCCGCTCAACGCCGAGCTGGCGGCGGTCTGGATCGCGGCCGACCTCGCGGGCGCGCTCACTCTGCCGGACGAGGCGACCCGGCGCGCCGACGTCGTCGCGCAGCTGGCCTTCCTGGACGTCGCGACCGGCGCGCACCACTGCCGCGGCACCAAGATCATCCCGTTCTCGATCCACAACGTGGACGAGGTGCTCGGCGACCTCGGCGTCCAGATCGGCCGGTTCACCCGCTTCACGCACTGGCTGAACCCGGTCGTCCCCGCGGCCTACCGGTCGCTCACGCCGGCCGTGCTGACCCGGCTGAAGGACACCCCCGAACCCGCGAAAACCCCGCTGTAGCGAAGGAGTTCCCGATGAGCACCGCGACCGGCCACCACGTCATCCACCCCGGTGACGGCACCAACCTGGGCGCGATCGGGCTGGGGATCCACGCCCGCCTGACCGGCGCCGACACGAACGGCGCGTACTCCCTGTTCGAGTACGTCGTGCCGCCGGGCCTCGGCGGGCCGCCGACCCACGTCCACACCCGCGAGGACGAGCTGTTCACCTGCGTCCAGGGCCGCGTCGAGGTGGAGCTCGACGGCGAGCGGCACGTCCTCGGCCAGGGCGATTCCCTGCTGATGCCGCGCGGGGTGCCGCACGTGTTCCGCAACCCGTTCGACGAGGAGACCCGCGTCATCGCGGTGGTTTCGCCGCCCGGCCTGGAGAACTACTACCGCGAGCTGTCGCAGCTGCCGCCCGGCCGGGACATGAAGCTCGTCGCGGAAGTGATGACCCGCTACGGCTTGGAGCTGCGGAGGTGAACCGCGCCCGGATGGTCCACGCGATGTGCGCGGCGGTCGACGCGGGCGACGCCGAGTCGTTCGCGTCGTGGTTCGCCGACGACGCGACGTACGCGTTCGCCAACGACGAGCCGCTGACCGGCCGCGCCGCGATCACCGCGGCGACGGCCGGCGCGGCGGGCGCGCTGCCCTGGGTCCGCCACACCGTCGAGCAGGTCGCGGAAGTGGGCGAGGACCAGCTGTTCTGCCGCTTCACGATCGAGACGGCGGCCCCCGACGGCACGCCGCTGGCCCTGCCGTGCGTGACGGTCATCCGGCTGGCGGGGGACCGGGTGACCGACTACCGCGTCCACATGGACATCACGCCGGCCCTCGCTCCGGTCGTGGCCGGGCGATCCGGGGATGTGCCGTCCGCCCCGGAACCGGTCGGCTCCGGGGCGGAACGCCGGTAGCTCAGGCGCCGGGGCCCGAGTAGATCTCCGCCGCCTTGGGGGCGGTGACCGTCGTCGGCTTGTCCCAGTCGGAGAACTCCAGCGTGCCGTTCTTGGGGGCCTGCATGCGCAGCAGGTAGTGCGGTTCGGTGGCCGCGACCGTCGCGGTGCCGTCGGTGCTGGTGAACGTCAAGGCCGGGACGCCGCCGGCCGTGGTCTGCCCGCCCTCCTTGAACGACGTGGACGCCAGCTGGCCGACCGTGTTGTCGGTGAAGGTCTTGTAGTCGAGGAACTGCTTGAACGCCTCGCCGATCCCCGCGCCGACCTGGGACGTCGAGGGCACCCACTTGTCCTTGAGGAGCTTGCCCACCGACGCCGGGATGCCGGCCTTGTCGATCAGCGACTGGCTGAACCGGAAGAAGTACTTGTCGCCGGTGCGCAGGACCGGGATCTCGAGACCGTCCTGCACCACGGTGCCGCTCGCGCTGTCCGGGTTGAGCTGCAGGTCGAGGTTGATGTTCCCGCCCTCGGCGACCGTGCCGCGGATGTGCACGGCCTTGGCCTGCTTCGCGGCCGCGGCGACGGCGGAGCCGGCCTCCGACCCGGCGAGCGAGGCGGCTTCGACACTCGCGGACGTCGGGGCGCCGGTGGACGACGCGGCGGCCGGCGACGGCGTGCCGGCGGTGCTCGAGCAACCGGCGGAGATCAGGGCGGCGACCGCCCCGGCGGCGATGAGCGCTCCCAGGTGGAGACGAGACATGGTGAGAAGGTCCCCTCGTGAAGGTCCGGGTCATCCGGACACGATCGGGATATCGACCGGATGGGTGATCTGTTACGCCCTGCTGTGTGACAGATCGAGATCGATCGCCCGTACTCCGTCAGAGCGAACTCAAAGCTCCAGTTTCTCACCCTCGGTAACGAGAATGAGACCTCGCAGCGACGGATGGCGCAGAGCGTGACCGCATTCGGTCCTGCCGCCGCTGCTCCGAAAGACGTCCGCGTGATCTGGCCGGCCGTCTTCGGCAAGGCCGGCTTGACATAAGCGGACAGCTGTCCACTAAGCTAAACGGACAGATGTCCACTTCGATCGGGGAATCTTCATGACCATTCACGGCAAGGTCGTCGCCATCACCGGCGCCAGCAGCGGCATCGGCGAGGCGACCGCTCGTCACCTCGCCTCGCTCGGCGCGCCCGTCGTCCTCGGGGCGCGGCGCACCGACCGGCTGGACCGGCTGGTCGCCGAAATCGAGGCCGGCGGCGGCAAGGCGACCGCCTTGCGCGTGGACGTCACCGATCCCGGCGATCTCCACGCGCTCGTCGCCGCGGCCGTCGAGCGGTTCGGCCGGCTGGACGTCCTGGTGGGCAACGCCGGGGTCAGCCGGATCAGCACCGTCGCCGACCTGGACGTCGAAGGCTGGTCGTCGATGGTCGACGTGAACGTCAAGGGCGTCCTGCACGGGATCGCGGCGGCCCTGCCGGTGTTTCGCGGGCAGGGCAGCGGCCACCTGGTCACGGTCGTCTCGACCTCCGGCCTGAAGATCGTCCCCACTCAGGCGGTGTACGCCGGGACGAAGAACGCGGTCCGCACCCTCCTGGAGGGCTTGCGGCAGGAGAGCACCGACGGCGTGCCGCGGACGACGTCGATCTCGCCCGGCTACGTCCGCACCGAGTTCATCGACCACGCCGTCGACGACCCGGCGGTGCGCGAGCAGGCCCGGCGGGCCATGGCCGACCTCGGCATCGAGCCCGAGGCGGTGGCCCGGGCGATCGCCTTCGCGATCGACCAGCCCGACGACGTCGAGATCGGGGATCTGACCATCCGGCCGTCCCGGCAAGGCTGACGCGATCTCCGCGGGTTGCGTTCGGGTGGTACATCGCACTCCCGCTGCACGAGCACGGAAGGTGGCCGTCTTTCTTCATGGGAGCACGTTCGGTGAAAAGATCACCGAACGGGAGGGAGATCTCATGAACCGCATCGGAGTCGTCCGTACCGCCGCCATCACCGGTCTGGCCGCGGCGCTGGGCCTGGCCGCCGCCGTGCCGGCGATGGCCGCGCCGGGCGCGGACCCGGTCACCACCGTCGCCGACCTGGACGGCGACGGGGAGATCGAGACCGTCAACGCCCAGCTCGCCGGAGAGGACGATCAGCTGATCTCGGCCACGGTCGACGGGACGTACGCCTCGATCCACCTGCCGGCGGACAGCCGGTTCGGGATCCAGGCGCGCCGCTCATCTGGGCTACCGGTGCGCGCCGCTGGACGGGGGCCGCGCCTTCGCGACGGTCGCCGCCGAGAGCGACGACGTCGGCCACCCGGTCGACCAGCTCACCTACTCGGGCACCCGCACCGTCTACACCCTTCGCGACGGCGCCTTGAGCGTCCACGACACGGTCCCGTTCAGCGGCCGCCCGGTGCTCGACGCAGATTCCGTCGGCTGCGCTTGAGCCATTGACCTACGGAACCTCTTCAGATTGTGACACAATCCGAAGAGGTTCCGTAGGTGACGAGGAGAGCGCATGGCGATCGACGGGGTCCGGGTCCACGGCGCGTCGGGGCAGCCGGTGCTGTTGTTGCCCGGCGGCGCGGAAGCGTGTGACGGCTTCTTCCCGGGCCTCGTCGAAGGCCTCGTCGCCGACCCGGGGTGCCGGGTGATCGTGCACGACCGGCCCGGCACGGGCACCGCCGCCGCCGAGGGGACGCTCGCCGGCGCCGCGGACCACCTGAGCGCCCTGATCGACCGGCTCGGGTGCGGTCCGGTGGTGGTCGTCGGGCAGAGCCTCGGCGGCGCGGTGGGCGTGCTGCTGGCCCGCGCCCACCCCGAGCAGGTCGCGGGTCTCGTCCTGCTCGACCCGACGGTGATCAACGACCCCCGCACCTGCGCGGCCCTGGAACGCATGACGCGGGTGCTCGGGAGCGCCGCGGCGTTGCCCGGACTGCGCTCGCTGCTTCCGCGGGTCCTGCGCGCCGCTGTCGTCCGGTCCACGCGACGGCAGCGGCTGCGGCCGGACTGCGAGGCCGCGCAGCTGCGGATGGCGGACCTCGACATCCCGGTGCTGGCCCGTGCCGTCCGCGGCATCACCGAGCTGTCCCGCGGCCTGCGGGAAGCCGACCTGCCCCGCGTGCCGTCGGTCGTGGTGACCGCGGACCGCAAGCCGGGCGCCGCGATGCGCCGGGGCCACGTGCGGCTCGCGGACGCGTTCGGCGGCGAGGTCGTCTGCTGGCCGGGCGCGACGCACGGCGTGCACCTCGACCACCCCGACGAAACCCTCGCCACCGTGCGGGAAGTCGTCACCCGGGTGAGCGCGGCGGCCTGACCGGCTTGATCGGCCTGACCGGTCTGGTCGGTCAGCGGGCGAGGTGCTTGCGGACGTCCTCCGCCACGCCCGCGCGTCCGCTCATCCGGTACTTGGCCAGGATGTTGCGGACGTGGGTCTTGACCGTGTGGAGGCTGATTCCCAGCTCGCGGGCGATCTGTTCGTTGTGCATGTCGCTGGTGAGGAGAACCGCGACGCCCTGTTCGGCGGCGGTGAGCGACCGAAAGCGTTCTTCGGGCCCGTTGTCGATGTCGAGCGTGAGCTCGACCAGGTCCGACTGGAGCTGCTGGCAGTCGGTGACAATGCGTTGCAGGGCTTCGCGCAGCGAATCCGCATCAGGAAGCCCGAGCGCGTCCTGGGCCCGCTGCCGGACGTCCGCCACGCGGGACGAAAGCAGCTCGACGATGTGGTCCGCGGTGACCACCGGGGCCGCGTCCTCGACGTCGGCCGGCAGGCGGCGGAGCGCGTCCACGTCCTCGGCTTCGGTGGTCAGCACGCGGGCCACCAGGTCGGCCAGCCATTCGAAGGCGCGCACGGCGTTGTCGTCGAAGGTGTCCGGCCGGTAGCTCTGCATGGACATCATGCCGAACACCGGTTCGCCGTCGCGGCCGCGGCGGAACAGCGGGGTGGTGACGGCGTCGGCGGAAGCGCGGCTCGTGTCCCCGGAAGCGACGCCGGCGTTGAGCGCGGCACCGTTGTCGTACTGCATCCGGTAGGTCTGGCGGTGTTTCAGGAGCCAGGCGGCCTGGCCGTGCGGCCCGTAGATGTGCGACGCCGGATCGGTGTACATCCCGCCGTCGTAGCCGTACGGGTAGCGGACGCGGTTCGCGCCGTGGAAGAACCCGATGTAGAAGTGGTCCAGGGGAACGATCTTGCTCATCACGGCGCGGGCGTAGTCGTAGAGGCCGTAGTGGTCGTTGCGGTAGTTCGCGTCGATCTTGTGGAACGCCTCGCGCAGGATCAACGTCGTCTCGGCGTCGACGCGGAGCCGGGGCGGTCGTTCCGGGTCGTCGGGCACCGTCCCATGATGAGGCCCCGGCGCGATTCCGTCACTCCGCGAGCGATGGAAAAGCCGGGCGTCGTGCTGCGACCGTGGACGGGTCGACGAGCGGGGAGAAACGGAGGAGTCCCGATGGAGACCCATTCCTGAAGCCTCAGCCGAGCGGAGTCCCGGTGTGGTCGGCGAGGGCGTCGAGAAGCCGCTCCTGGAAGTCGCGGTCGCCCGCGGACGGGTGCCGGGCGGCGCGGCGCCGGTGATACCAATAGCCGTCCGTCGTAAGGACTTCCGGCTCGTCACTCGTCGCGAGCCAGGTCTGGGTCGAGACGCCCAGGCGCAGGTCGTCGGGGGCGCCGGCGCCGCCCATGCGGGTGGGGACCCAGCCGGGGTCGACGGCGTGGGTGCGCACCCGCGGCCACCGCCGGGCGACGGCGGCCGCGAGCGTCGTGAGCAGCAGCTTGCTGTCGGAGTAGGAAGCGGTCGGCCGGGCGCCGGACCAGTCGAGGCCGGCGAGTTCGGCGCGGCCGCCGCGGTGCATGCCGCTGCTGAGGTAGATCAGGCGCGCGGGCGTGTCGACCAGCGCGGTCAGCAGGTAGGGCGCGACCACGTTGACCGGGAGCACGGACGGGCCGGTCATGACCCCGGCGTTGTGGATCACGGCGTCCATCCGCCCGAGCCGGTTCACCTGCGCGGCGACGTCCCGCGTCCGGCCGGGGTCGGCGAGGTCACCGGTCACGACGTCGGCACCGCGCGCGGCCAGATCGTCGACCCGGTCGGCGTCCCGGGCGTGGGCGACGACGTGGTGGCCGTCGTCGAGGAGGGCTTCGGCGGTGAGCCGGCCGAGGCCCTGGGTGCAGCCGGTGACGAAGATCCGTGCCATGGTCCCCGACGCTACGCCCGCTGGACACCGCGGCGGTGACCTGGTGATACACCTGAAGGGCTCAGACGGTCGCCGTCTTCGGGCCCGAGCTGCCGATGACGTCGAAGTCGCGTGCCTTGCCCGTTGTGTTGAGGTGGGCGATGTCGGCCTGCTCGAAGTCGACGTCCAGCACCGGTGAGTCCTTCTCGAGGTCTCGCCGGTGCTCGCTCGGGATGCCCCAGTCGTACCGTTTCCGGATCTCGACGTGGTAGTCGACCTGGTCGCCGTGCTTCTCGCCGACCAGGCGGTACTGGAAGTGGTTGAACGAGTAGTACCAGTCCTGGCCGCCCTTCCCGTCCCGCCGCAGGTCCGGCGCGGTCGTCGTCCAGCCGGTCGTGAACGGGCCGTCCGGGCCCTTGCCCACCTCCGCCACGGACTTGGCGACCTGCTCCCGGAACGACGGCATGTCGTCGAGCATGTCCTGCACCGGCGCCTCGACCGTCTTGCCGTCGCCGTCGAGGTAGTGCTGCAGGAGCCAGGCCGCGTGGTCGTTGCCCTGCTTGACCAGCCCCAGCAGGACGACGTTGTGCAGCTGGTTCCAGACCCGGCGGTCGTGCTCGGTCGGCGGGAGGACGCCGTAGCGGCGGTCCTCGGTCTCGAAGTTGTCCTGCGTGCCGAAGACGACCTTGAGGTTGCGGGCCAGCTCTTCGTCGATTTCGGTGGCCTGCCGGAGATGCGCCTGGATCTGCTTCTCCAGGCCGTCGGCGATGTCGGCCTGCTCGCCGAGCGCGTCGAAGTACCCCGGCGACACGCCCGGTGTGTCGTCCCAGGTGACCTGGCCCGCGGGGGTGACCGTCATGCCCTGTTCGCGCGCCTGCCGCTGCAGGTCGAGCACGGCTCGCTGGTGACCTTCGAGGCCCTTGACGCCCGCGGTGCCCGCACTGCCGTCGGCTTCGACGTCGATGTACTTGCGCAGCGCCTTCACCTCGGCGTCGACCGCGTCGAAGTCCCAGCGGATCCGGGCGCAGTACTTGGTCGCCGCCTCACCGCCCTTGCCGGCCCACTCACCGTCCTCGAGCGGTGTCACGACCGCGGACTCGTAGGCGTCGCGCATCCGGTGGAGCTTCTGGTGGACGAGCGCCCACTGCTCGGCGAACGTCTCCAGCCCGGCGACGTCGAGTTCGGTCAGCTGCCGGAAATCAACCACGGATCCGCTCCCCGCCCGCCGCGTCGGTTTCGGTGTAGGCGTCGGCGCTCAGCCGGAAGTTCTCCGCGCCCTCGGCGAGCCGGCGGTGCAGGAGGTCGTTGAGCCCGTCCCACCGCGACCGCATGTCGTCGACACTGCCGGCGAACGCCCACCCCGGCGCGGCACGCCGGAGCGGATCGAAGGTGTCGTCGGCCGCACCGCGCAAGGCGTTCACGGCGACGGCGGTCTCGTCACAGGCGTCGGCGCGTTGCCGCAGCCAGGAGGGCGTCACCCCGATGTCCGGCTCTCCCCAGGGCGGCACGCGCTTCGGCGGCGGCCCGGGGGAGGGCGACGGCGTGGGTTCGGGCTGCGAGCCGTGGTCGCCGGGGGACGGCGGCGGCGGGGTCACCCCGGGCGTGGGTTCGGACACCACTCGCCATTCTCCTGCCACCACGGGACTCCCTCCACAAGATCTTCGGCCAGGCTACGAGATCCGACAATCCGGTGGCGGTGGGCGTTCCGCGGCGCTCATGGTTTCGGCGTCAGGCGAAACGACGGGGAAGTGATGCGGCTCGCAGGGGAGCCTGCCCACCCCGCGAAGAGCCGGACGGTTCCGTCGGCGTCCACTGTGGATCAGGACCGGTCCCGGCACGCTCCGCGAAGGCGTGGTGTACGCTCAGTGGTGTCCGAGAGTACTTCGTGCGCGAGTGTGTCGAATCCTGCGCCTTCCTCGGCCTCCATCCACCGGCTCCGACGGTCGATCACGCCGTCTTCGCCGGTTTCCACGAAAGGATCCCCGATCACTTCTTCCACAATGGACAGTTCGCTGTTCAGCCACCCCGTCACCGAAGAATCCCGCCCCGGAGCGCGCACCGCGCCCCAGGCCGACCGGTACGGCAGCCTGTTCCGGCAGCCGGCGTACACCTCGCCGCCTTCCGACGACGATGACCATGACTTCGACGACGACGCGCCCGAACTCGCTCCGCGCCCGCGGCGAGCGCCCGGCACGCGGGGCCGCGGACGCCGCTGACCCGGCCCGCCGGCGCCGGTCGTTGCGTACTCCGCACCAGCGTCACGATCCCCCTACGGATACCCCTAGGGTTGCGCGGAAGAGCCGGGCGGCGGAGGTAGGATCGGCCGGTTCCCCAGCCACTCCGAAGGGTTTGTCCGTTGACCGAATCGACAGCGCAGCGGGTGAAGTCGATCCGCATCGTCAACGGCCTGCGCCACCCGCTCCTGGCTCTCGTGGCCCGCTACCCGGCGGAGTTCCTGGTCCGGCCGGGCGGCGAGCTCGAAATCCGCGAAACCGCCCCCCGCGGCGGGTACGTCGAACTCACGCTCGACAGTGAGGAGCAGACGGGCCTGCGGATCGACACCGGCGAGTCCGGGCGGATGGAGGTCCTCCTCGACGGGGAGCCCCAGCCGCTGCCGTCCGTCGTCCTGGGCGGTCCCCGTTCGTGGCCGGATCTCGAGGCTTCCTTCGGCAGCCTGCACGTCTTCGACACCCGATCGGGTCCCCGGACGGTGCGGCTCGAGGAGAAGAACGGCACGACGACTCTGGTGGGTGCCGGCCGCGAGCCGTTCCGGTTCGCCGGCGTCGGCGTGAACGACTGCCCGACGGAGCTGATCATCGAGTCGGACGGGCTGCGCATCCGCGGTTCGCACGGTTCCGCGCGCTGACCGCCGTGGGCGACCTGCCGGCCCGGACCGAGCGGCTGGTCGTGCGGCGCTTCGCCGCCGGTGACGTAGCCGCGTTCACCGCGTACCGGTCGGATCCCGAGGTGGCCCGCTACCAGGGGTGGGACGCACCGGTGCCGGAGGCGGCCGCCCGGCGGCTCGTGCACGAGTTCGCCACCGCCGTGGAGGGCAAGCCCGGCTGGTTCCAGTACGCCGTGGAGCGGGACGGTGTCCTGATCGGGGACGTCGGGATCCGCTTGGCGGGCAACCGGAAGCAGGCCGAGGTGGGCTTCACGATCGCCCGGGCCCACCAGGGGAACGGCTACGCGTCCGAAGCGGTGCAGTGCGTGCTGGACCGGGTGTTCGCCACCGGCGTGCGCCGGGTGTCGGCGGAGTGCGACGCGCGGAACACGGCGTCGGCGCGGTTGCTGGAGCGCCTCGGATTCACCCGGGAAGGCGTACGACGCCGGCACACCTGGCTCAAAGGCGAGTGGACCGACGACCTCCTGTTCGGCCTCCTGGCGGAGAACCGGCACGCCGCCGGGCCGGCGATCTTCGCCTGCCGGCCCAACCTCCTGGTCAGTGACCTCGGCACCAGCCTCGACTTCTACAGCGGCCTGCTGGGCTTCCGGATCGGCTGGCGGTGGTCCGATCCGCGGGCCCGGTTCCTGAGCGAAGGCGAGCCGCACGAGCCGGGAACGGCGATGGTCGAACGGGACGGCGTCCAGATCATGCTGACCCAGGCCGCCGGCGCGCACACCACTCGCCTGCACCTGGACGTCCACACGGCCGGGCAGGTCGACGCGCTGTTCCGGGAGTGGCGCGGACGGGGTGCGGACATCGCCGAGCCGCCGTTCGTGCGGCCGTGGGGGATGTACGAGATGCGCCTGCTCGACCCGGACGGCACCGTCCTCCGGGTGAGTTCGCCGCCGGCGCCCTAGCTTCGCGCCTCCGATCGGAGCCTTGACACTCACGCTCCCTCATTCATACATTCGTCGTCACTTTGTATGATTCGACGTGGGGAGTTGATCCGCATGCGGCTCGGCAAGACCGCCGTCGTCCTCGGCGGCAGCGCCGCCGGTCTGTGTTCCGCCGGTGCGCTCGCGCCGTACTTCGACCAGGTCGTCGTGCTCGAACGCGACGAGCTGCCCGCCGGAGCCGAGCACCGCCGCGGAGTGCCGCAGAGCAAGCACCCGCACTTCCTCCTCAATTCGGGCCGGCGCGCGATCGGGGCGCTGTTCGACGGCTTCGAGGACGACCTCATCGCCGCCGGTGGGCTGCACCTGATGCCGTCCATGGACGCCGCCTACCTCGACGGCGAAGGCTGGTCGGCCCGCAAACGCAGTGCCATGACCATGGTCTACAGCTCGCGGATCCTCATCGAACGCGTGCTGCGCGACAAGGTGCGCGAGCTGGCCAACGTCGTGATCCGCGAAGGCGCCGCGGTCACCGGCCTGACCACGCGGGACGGCCGGATCACCGGCGTCGACACCGACGGCGGCCATTTCGAGGCCGACCTCGTCGTGGACGCGATGGGCCGCGGCTCCTCCGTGAGCGCCTGGCTGGTGGCCGCGGGCTGGCCGGAGCCCGAGGTCCGCACGCTCGACGCCAAGGTCACCTACACCTCGCGCTGGTACGAGCTGCCGGCGCCGCGGCCCGCGACCTGGTGGTGGCGCCACCTGGTGATCATGCCGACGCCGGACAAGGGCGAGCACCCCGCCGAACACGAGTACCTGGTCAACTTCTTCCCGGTCGAAGGCAATCGGGTCATCGCCTGCATGGGGTCGTGGGGCCTGGAGATGCCGCGCACGACCGACGCGTTCGTCGAGACGGCCCGGCGCGTCCGGACGCCGATGTTCGCGGCCGCGATGGACCGGTGCGAACCCACCTCGGAAGTTCACCTGACCCGCTCGACGGGCAACAAGTGGCGGCGCTACGACCGCCTGCGCACCCCGCCGGAAGGGCTCGTCTTCGTCGGCGACGCGATCTGCGCGTTCAACCCGTTCTACGCCCAGGGCATCAGCTCTGCGGCGGGTTCGGCGCTGCTGCTGCGCGAACACCTCGACCGCGCACGAGGACTCGACGCGCGGTTCTCCGCGAAGTTCCTTGCCGCCCAACGGAAGCTGCTCGCCGTGCCGTGGAGCTTGGCGATGGCGCGGGACCAGGGTTACGAGTGCGCGGAGGGCACCGAGAAGCCACGCGAGTGGAAGCGGCGGATCCTCGCGGCCGTCTCCGCGCCCGCGTTCAGCCTCATCGTCGGCGCCGCCCGGGAGGACGACGTCGTCGACGAGCACTTCGCCAAGGTGTTCAACCTCGACGAGTCGCTGGGGGACATGCTGCGCAACCCCCGCGTGCTCGCCGGGCTCGTGCGCTACCGCTTCCTCGCGGCACTGGGACGGCACCGGGTCCCGTTCGACTTCGACGCCCAGGCCGAACCGCCCGCCACGGACTATTCGACGGCGACCGCGCGATGACCGCGGCGTGCGGGCCGGAG
This sequence comes from Amycolatopsis camponoti, assembly GCF_902497555.1. Lineage (NCBI taxonomy): Bacteria > Bacillati > Actinomycetota > Actinomycetes > Pseudonocardiales > Pseudonocardiaceae > Amycolatopsis > Amycolatopsis camponoti. The sequence continues at coordinate 3,063,629 of NZ_CABVGP010000001.1, forward strand.
GCCGACGCCCTCACCCGCGGGCTCGGCTTCGACTGCCACGACGTCGCCCCGGTCGTCTCGGTCCGCTGGCCCTGGGCGCCCGCGCACTGGACGATGCCGCTGCTCGAACTGCTCATCGTCGGCGCGGCCGTCTTCGCGCTGGTCCACGCCGTCCGCCGGTACCGCGCGGGCGATCCGGTCAACCTGGCGCTGTGGTGGGCTTCGCTGGTCTACCTCTTCGTCACCGAGCCGCCGCTCTACTTCCCGGAGTGGTTCGGGCTCGACAAGCTGTACGGCTTCATCTTCGCCCACAACGAGTTCACCGTGCAGTTCATGGCGGATCGGCTGCCGCTCTACATCGTGGCGTTCTACCCGGCGTTCAGCCAGCTCGCCTACGAGGTCGTGCGGGCGCTCGGGATCTTCCGGGGAAGGGGCCCGCTCGCCGGCTCGGTGGCCGTCGCCTTCGTCTGTCAGGTGTTCTACGAGGTCTTCGACCAGCTCGGCCCGCGGCTGAAGTGGTGGGCGTGGAACCCGGGCAACCGGATCGTCAACCACCCGGCGCTGGCGTCGGTGCCGATGACGAGCATGCTGCTGTTCGCGTCCGTCTCGTTCGGTGCCCTGACCTACCTGGTCTCGCGGCTGGCCGGCGGCCCCCACCGCGGCTGGTCGCTGGCCTGGCGCACGGTGGTGGCCGGGGTGCTGACCCCGCCGACGATGGCGATCGCGGGCATCCCGTCGAGCCTTTTCGACGGCGACACCGCCGTGCAGGCCTGGATCCTCGGCGTCGAGCTGGCCCTGGTCTGGATCGCGGGTGCCTGGATCATCGCCACCGGCCGGGCGGACCGCCCGCCGCCGTCCGCCTTCGCGCGGGTCTACCCGGCCGCCTACCTGGGTGTGCTGGCGGTGTTCTGGCTGATCGCGGACGGCGACGGCCCGGCCGGGAGCGTTCCCTACGTGCTCGCGTGCTTCGCCGCGGCCGGGCTCGTGCTGGTCGCGCTGTACCGGAACGAGCGGGCCCCTGCTCCCGGCTGACGCCGTCCGGTCGGGGAAGATGAGGCGCATGGGGCACCACGGCTGGCGGGGCAACCCACCCGGCACCGAAGACGAGGCACGCCGCCGGATCGTCGACGCGGCGACGGCGTGCCTCGACCGCGCCGGCCTCGCCAAGACCAGCCTCTCCGACGTCGCCGCCGAGGCCGGGGTGACGCGGCAGACCGTCTACCGCTACTTCCCGAGCCTCAACGACATCCTGCGCGCGGTCGCCCTGGCCGGCGTCGAGGAGTTCGCCGGGCGGATGGAGCGCCACCTGGCGTCGTTCGGCAGCCCGGTCGAGGTCGCCGTGGAGTCCGTGGTGTTCGCGGTCCGGACGCTGCCCGGCGAGCCCCACCTGGGTCTGCTCCTGCAGGCGGGCGAAGCCGATTTCTTCACTGTCGGGGTGATCTCGCCGCTGGCTTTCTCCTACGGCGCAAGGATTCTCCGGAACGTCCCGGTGGACTGGACCGCCGTCGGTGTCCGCACCGATGAGGACTTCGAGGGGCTGGCGGAAGTCCTCATGCGCCTGTTCCTGTCGTACCTGCAGTACCCCTCGACGCCGGCGCTGACCGACGACGGGATCCGCGTGCTCGTCCGCCGCTGGATCGGACCGGCGCTGCGCGGGTGACCGGTCAGGCGTGGGCGGGCAGCGAGACGCCGGTGAGGCGTTCGGATTCCGTCCACAGCCGCTCGGCGACCGCCTTGTCGAGCGCGCGTCGCGTCGGCTTGGCGGTCTTGACCGGGCCGACGAGTCCCCAGCGGGGTCCGTAGTAGCCGCCCGGCGTCGCGTCCGGGCTGGTCGCCGCGTACAGCAGGGGCTCCGCGCCGCGCTCGACCCCTTGCGACGGCACGAGCTTGAACGCCAGCGAGGTGAGCGGGCCGGGGCCGCGGCCGTCCAGGCCCGGGCCGGCGGTCTGCAGGTTGGTGCGGGTGTAGCCGGGGTGGGCGCCGGTCGAGAGGAGCGGCCAGCCGCGCTCGGCCGCGATGTCCGAGAGCCGGAGCGTCAGCATCAGGTCGGCCAGCTTCGACTGGGCGTAGGCGCCGTTCGGGCGGTAGCCGCGTTCCCACTGCAGGTCGTCGAAATCGATCCGGCCGGTGGTGGCCACGCCGCTGCTCATCGTCGCCACCCGGGAGGACGGCGCGGCCAGCAGCAGCGGAAGCAGGCGCACGGTCAGCGCGAACGGGCCCAGGTAGTTGCTGCCCATCTGCAGCTCGAACCCGTCGACGGTCTCCAGCCGGCGGGGCGGGGTCATCACGCCGGCGTTGTTGACGAGCAGGTCCAGGGGGCGGCCGCCGTCGACCAGCCCGTCGGCGAACTCGCGGACCGACGCCAGGTCGGCCAGGTCGATCCGCCGGACCTCGACCCGGGCGCCGGGGTGCTCGGCGAGGATGTCGCGGCGGGCCCGGTCGCCTTTCTCGGGGGTGCGCACGGCGAGGATCACGTCGGCGCCGGCCGCGGCCAGGCGCCGGGCGGTTTCCTTGCCGGTCCCGCTGTTGGCGCCGGTCACGACGGCGAGCTTTCCGTGCTGGTCAGGAACCTGGTACATCGCACACCTCTCTAAGTACCGCTGGTACGTTACGACACCCACGATAACGTACTGGCGGTTCGTTGACAACGTACCGGGGGTACGTAAGATGGGGAGGTGAACTTCAAGCGCGCCCGCACCGACGAGCAGCGCGCCGAGCGGCGGCGCGCGATCCTGGCCACGGCCGACGAGATGCTGACCGAGATGCCGGTCGCCAAGCTGAGTTTCAACGAGCTGAGCCGCCGGGTCTGCCTGGCCAAGGCGAACATCGTCCGGTACGTCGAGTCGCGGGAGGCGGTCCTGCTGGAGCTGCTGGACGGGCACCTGCGCGACTGGATCGCCGAGCTGTCCGGTTCGGCGCCGGCCGAAGGCACCCCCCGCGAGCGCGGCGACGCTCTGGCGGCCGAGCTGGCCGAGTCACTGGCCCGGCGGCCGGTGCTGTGCGACCTGATCAGCTCCCAGGCGACGGTCCTGGAGCACAACGTCTCCACCGAGACGGCGATCGAGCACAAGCACGCGCTCTTCGGCGCCATGGAGTCGCTGATCGCGGTGATCCGCCGCCACCTGCCCGAGTTCGGCGAGCGCGAGGCGTACGACCTGGTGGCCACGGCCACCCTCGTGACGGCGGCGGCGTGGCCGCACAGCCGGCCATCGGAGGCGATGAAGGCGGCCTACGAGCGCGACCCGGCGGTGGCGGCCATGCGGGTCGATTTCACCGAGCTGGTCGGGCGGACGCTGGCGGTGACGATTTCGGGGTTGCTGGCCCGCGAACACGACCGGCCCGCCATGCCCCGATAAGGGCTCGGCGGGCCGGCCGACCGCTCAGACGGCCGCCGCCGTGGTGCGATGCCCGAGAGCCCGCAGGGAGTTCGGGTGGTCCGCCGGGACGACGCCCGAGTACACCGCCGTCCAGCAGGAGGGGCAGCAGTACTGGCGGAACACCACCGGGGCGTCCACGTAGTCGGCCGCCGTCGCGATGATCTGGGGGCCGGCCTCCGTGGGTGGGCCCTCGTGCACCGCCACCGCCGGTTCGCCGTCCGCCGTGCGGAGGTGCTCGCCGCAGTGGCCGCAGGCCAGGCCGCCGTCCGCGGGCTCGACCAGGTTGTCGTCGAGACGGCGGGCGCCGGCCAGGCTCGTCTTGCCCAGTGGCTTCTCCGGCACCGCCGAGCGTGAGCGCCGTACTGCACGCTGCCGGGACCGCTCGGCCGTCGTCGCGGCCGTGTCCACGACCCCTTCGCGGACGACGACGCCGTAGACGTCGACAGCCGCCGCGGGGCTGATCTTGGCCTCCCGCAGGTCCCGGAGAACGGCGGCCGGATCCCGAGTGAGGGGGTCGCCGTAGCCGCCCCCACCCTGCCACGTCATCGCGAACACCTCGCCGGGCGCGAGGTAGCTCGACGCGTAGTTCTGCCCGGGCTCCAGAGACGAGCCCAGCTCGTCCATTGTGGATGGCATCCGCCCGGACGCCAGCAGCGAGGCCACCGGGCTCTGCCGGGCCACGACGTCCAGGCCGCTGTTGCCCGGGTGACCGCCCGCCAGTCCGCCGTTCTGCGCGATCGCCTTGCCCGCCGACGCGAGCACGAGCCCCATCGGGACGCTCGTGCCGTGCGGGGTCATCGCGATCGACGCGCCGAGCCCGCCGCGGTGCCGCCCGGGGCCGCCGGAGTCGGGGACCTCACGCCGCCACAACGTCAGCACCGGGTAGAGGAACTCCGTCATCTCGACGTCGGGGACGCGGCCCATCGGGATGCAGAACAGGCCGCCGGTGTCGATGCCGTCCGCGTCCGGGCGCGCGCCGTAGCCGCCGGCCATCGGCTCCATGATGATGCTGAGGAACGGCGCCGGCGCCTCGCCGCGTTCGTCCAGCCCGGCGATCACCGCGGTGTCCCACGTCCCGCAGCACGTCGCCTGGACGCTCTTGCCCAGCGAAACGTCCCGGTCGAGCATCTGCGCGAGGCATTCGGCGATGAGGTTGCCGGTGAGCCAGGCCGGGCCGATCGGGCCGCGGCCGACCGCCGCCGGGAACGTCGCGTTGTTGAGCGTCCCCTCCTCGGTGACGAGGTCGAAGCAGCGCATCAGCCCGCCCGCCGACCACGGGATGTCCCCGGCCAGGATCGGCAGCAGCGCGAGCATCACGCCGCCGCGCATGCCGGCGTACGTGCAGTTGATGACGCCGGCCTGGGGGTCGGTGCCGGTGAAGTCGAACGTGAGGTGGTCACCCGTCTTGGTGGTGGTGACGGTGATCTTGTGCAGGCCGCGGTCGCCTTCGTGGGACTGGTCCTGGTAGCCGGTCGCCGACCAGGAGCCGTCCGGCAGTGCGGAAAGCTTGTCCCGCAGGCGGCTTTCGGCGTCGGACATCATCCGCTTCATGACGGCCTTGACGGTGTCGGGGCCGTACTGCTCGATCAGCGCGTGCAGGCGTTCGGCGCCGACGTTGTTCGCGCCGATCTTCGCGCGCAGGTCGAGCCCGACGAGCATCGGCACGCGCGAGCGGCGGACCCAGAGGTCGGCGACGTCGCGCTGCAGCCGCCCGTCGCGGACCACCTTCACCGGCGGGGTCGGGAGCGACTCGGAGAAGACGTCTTCGGCGGCGGGGGAGAAGGAGCCGAGCCCGACGCCGCCGAGGTCCGGCTGGTGGGCGATGGCACTGGTCCACGCGAAGAGCTTGCCCTCGTGGAACACCGGCTGGTAGACGATCACGTCGTTCTGGTGCAGCCCGCCGCCGACCCACGGGTCGTTGCAGAGGAACATGTCGCCGGCCTCGATGCCCGGGTTGGCCGCGCGGTTGCGCAGCGTCCAGTAGATCGCGAGGTCGACCGCGCCGACGAGCATCGTGTTGTAGAGCCCGACCTGCACCTCCTGGCCGAGCTCGTCGGAGATGGCGAAGTCGAAGTCGTTGGCGTCGGTGACGATCGGCGAGCCGGACATGCGCTTGAGCGCCTCGCCCATCTCGTCGGTGACCGACCACAGCCGGTGCCGGATGACCTCGTAGGTCAGCGGGTCGAGGGCGTCGACCTGGTCCTGCGTGACACTGTGGACGTCCAAAGTGGACGGTAGCGAGCGCCGCAGCTCACCGAGGTCGACGGGCCGGCTCGAGAACTGCTCCGAACCCGGAATGGGCATGCTCATGCGGCGCTCCTGATCGTGAGGTTGCCGAGGTGGTCGACGGTGCCGGTGGAGCCGGCGGGGACCACGACGGTGGTGGTCGGGACCTCGACGATGGCGGGGCCGGTCAGCACGTGGCCGTTGCGGAGCTCGCCGTAGTCGTAGACGGCGGTGTCTACGTACCCGAGAGCGGCGTCGAGGCACACGAGCCTCGTGCCGGCCGGTGCTGCGGGTGAGTCCGCGGCCGGCACTTCGGGCAGCCGCGGGCTGAACGGCAGGACGCCGACGCCGCGGACCCGGAACGTGATGGCCTGGATCCCGGCTTCGCGGAACCCGGCGTCCTTGCCGTACAGCGCCGCGTAACGCTCTTCGAAGCCGGTCGCGGCTTCCTCGATCGCCGCCATGTCAAGAGGTCCCTCGACGACCGGCGTCGTGACTTCGGCGAGCTGCATCGAGTACCGCATGTCGATTTCTCGGTACAGCTCGACCTTCTCGAACTTCAGGCCCTGGCGGTCCAGCCCTTCGCGGACGCGCTCTTCCAGCCGGTCGAAGTTGCGCTCGGCGCGGTGCGGGTCGAAGGGGACGTTCACCGGGTCGGACAGCTCGGCGGCGAGGACGATGTCCGACGACGCGAGCCCGAACGCCGAGAACGCCGACGCGACCGGCCCGAGCGGGACGACGACCTCGGTGCACCCGACTTCGGCCGCGTAGCCCGCGCAGTGCGCCGGGCCGGCGCCGCCGAACGCGTAGAGCACGAACCCGCGCGGGTCGTGCCCGGCTTCGACGACGGTCTTGCGCAGCAGGTCGCCGGTCTGGGCGTTCTGCACGGTGTAGATCGCGGCCGCGGCTTCCTCGACGGTGAGGCCGAGCGGCTTCGCGATGTGCGTGTCGATCGCTTCGCGGGCCAGCTCCAGCGACAGTGGCCTGCGGCCGCCGAGCAGCCCGCGTTCCGGCAGGATGCCGAGCACCAGGTTGGCGTCGGTGTTGGTCGGCTCGGTGCCGCCGTTGCCGTAGCACGCCGGGCCGGGAACCGCCTGGGCGCTGTGCGGGCCGATGCGCAGGTTGCCGCCGGCGTCGAGCCAGGCGATCGCGCCGCCGCCGGAGCCGATCGCGTCGACCCGCAGGGTGGGGACATTGATCGGGTGGTGGTTGATGACGGTCGTGGTGTCGCGGACCGGTTCGCCGTCGACGACCAGGCCGGCCAGGAACGTGGTGCCGCCGACGTCGGTGGAGATGATGTCCTTGTGCCCGAGCTGCCGGCCGAGCGCGACCGAGCCGATCACGCCGCCGGTGAGCACGGACCCGACGGTGCTGATCGCCGCGGCCGGCGCCTCCCGGGCCGCGACCGCGCCGCCGTTGCTCTGCATCACCAGCAGCGGCCCGGAAAGCCGGTTCTCGCGCAGGGTGTCTTCCAGCGTGGTCAGGTAGTCGCGCAGGCCGGGGCCGATCTGCGTGCTCATGATCGTGGTGGCGTTGCGGGCGAACTCGCGGATGCGCGGGCTCACCTCCGACGACAGCGCGACGAAGACGTCCGGGTCCTCTTCGAGGATCAGTTCACGGATCCGCTGTTCGTGCACCGGGTTGCGGAACGACCACAGCAGCGAGACGGCGATCGCGCGGACCCCGTCGGCGAGCAGCGCGCGGATCGTGGCGCGGGTTTCGTCCTCGTCGAGCCGGACGACGACGGCGCCGTCGCGGTCGACCCGCTCGGTCACCTCGAGGGCGAGCCGTTTCGGCAGGAGCCCGTGGTCTTTCTTCTGTGCCAGCACGTTCTGCAGCTCGTGCGGCGAGCGCCCGAGGTAGCGGCCCTCGACGTTCATGATGAAGATCGAGTCGCGATGGCCCTTGGTGGTGAGGAACCCGACCGGCGGCACGTTGCCCGTCACCAGCGCGTTGAGCGAAGACGTCGTCCCGTGGGCGATGTGGTGGGTCTCGGCCAGCATCTCCGGCAGGGTCCTGCCGAGCTGCTCGGCCAGCAGTCCGAGCACGTCGAGCACGCCCCGGGAGTAGTCGGGCGGGGTCGAGGGAGACTTCGCGGCGAGCACGGTCCCGGCGTCGTCGTCGAGAACGGCGTCCGTGAACGTGCCGCCCACGTCCACGCCGATGACATAGGCCATGACTCACGCTCCTTTGCGCAGGTTGAGCTACTAACTATGGCGTAGACTATTCAACGCATGTGACAAGAGTCAACCCTCTTGACGGTCGCTCGTCGATAACGTCAAATAGTCGACGAACTTGTCAAACAAGGAGGTCGGGATGCAGCCACGTCGGGTCGCGGTGCTGGGCGGAGGGCCCGGAGGGCTCTACGCCGCGCGACTGCTCAAGCTCGCGTTTCCGTCCTGCGAAGTCGCCGTGCACGAGCAGGGGGAGCCGGACACCACCTTCGGGTTCGGCGTCGGGCTGGCCGCGGGCACCCAGCGCAAGCTGGCCGCCGCCGACCCCGACACCCTGCGCGACCTGGTCGCCGCGGGCTGCCGGCACGACATGACCCTGCGGGTCGGCGGCGAGGTCGCCCGGGTCCGCAACGACCGCCTGGTCGGGGTCGCCCGCACCGAGTTGCTGGCGATCCTGCAGCGCCACGCGGAGAAGGCCGGGGTGGAGCTGAACTTCGGGAGCCGCCGGTCGGTCGCCGACCTCGACGCCGATCTGGTGGTCGCCGCCGACGGCGTCGGCAGCGCGACCCGCGAGCAGGGCCCGTTCGGGGCCCGGATCGGCACCGGGCGGGGCCTGTACCTGTGGTGCGGGGCCGGCTTCGCGCTGGACGACGCCCTGTTCGAGCCGGTGCGGACCGAGCACGGCGTGTTCGTCACGCACGCCTACCCGTACGGCACCGGGCACAGCACGTTCCTCATCGAGACCGACGAAGCCACCTGGCGCCGGGCGGGTTTCGACCACGAGGTCGAGGACACCTCGTCGGACGAAGTGTCCCTGCGGTACCTGCAGGACGCGTTCGCCGAACCTCTGCGCGGGCACCGGCTGATCGGCAACCGCACGCGCTGGCTGCGGTTCCGGACCGTCCACTGTGCACGGTGGTCGGCCGGGAACACCGTCCTGCTGGGCGACGCCGCGCACACCGCGCACTTCTCCATCGGCTCCGGCACGAAGCTCGCCATGGAGGACGCGATCGGCCTGGTCGAGGCCCTCCGGATCGCCGGCGACCTCCCGAGCGCGTTCGCCGCCTACGAAACGGCCCGGCGCCCGGCCGTCGAGCGGCTGCAGGAACTCGCCCGGCGCAGCCGGTTGTGGTGGGAGTCGTTCCCGTCGCGGCTGCACCTGCCGGTCGAGCGGCTGATGGTCGCCTACATGACCCGCGCCGGGAACGTTCCCCTGGAACGCTTCGCGGCCACCAGTCCGGACCTCGTCGCGACCGCGCTCACCCAGTACGCCGGGACGGCCCCGCCCGCGGACGGGCTCGTCGACTGGGTCCTGGATCGAGCGCACCGGCCGCCCGCGGACCTGGTCACCATCGATGACGTGCTGGAGGATCCTTGGGACGAAGCTGGCGACGCGGTGGTGGCTCGCGCTCGTGCGGCGCGGGAGCGCGGGGCCGCCGGGTTCCGGTTCACCGGCCCGGGTGATCGCGGCGCCCTGCTCACCCGGCTGGACCTCGCCGAGCGCGTCCGGCTCGAAGCCGGTGGGATCGTGCTGGTGGAAGGACCCGCGGCGCTGCGGGACGACCTGGCCGCGGGCCTGGTCAGCGCCCGCACCGACCTGATCGAGGAGACCGCGTGAGCTGGGGTGACAAGGTCGTCGCCTACCCGGAAGCGGCCGTGCGCACCTACCGCGACGGCGGCCTGTGGGGCACCCGCACGATCGCCGACCGGCTGCACCGGATCGCGCTGGCGCACCCGGACCGCGACGCCGTCGTCGCGTTCGACGGCCGGGTCACCTTCCGCGAGCTGGACGAGCGCACCGACCTGCTGGCCGCCGGTCTCGCCGGGCTCGGCCTCGAACCGGGCGACCCCGTGCTCTTCCAGGCGGGCAACCGGCTCCCCACGGTTCTCGCCTGGTACGGCGTGCTCAAGGCGGGTCTGGTGCCCGTCTGCACTCTGGCGGCCCACCGCGGGCACGAGATCGGCGAGATCAGCCGCCGGGTGGGCGCGGTCGCGCACCTCGTCGAGACCGGCGGGTTCGACCTCGTCGGTTTCGCCGTCGAGCAGGGGGCCGGGCACCCGACCCTGCGGCACGTCCTGGTGCTCGGCGACGACCCGCGCGGCATCGCCGTCGACGGTCTCGGCCGGGACCTCGACGCGGGGGCCGCACGCAAGACCGTCGAGGAGATCCAGGCGCGCATCGGCCCGGACGACGTCGCGGTGTTCCAGCTCTCCGGCGGCACCACCGGCGTGCCCAAGGTGATCCCGCGGCTGCACGCCGAGTACTGGTACAACGCCCTGGCCTACGCGCAGTCGTGGGGCTGGACGCCGGAAACCCGCGTCGCCCACCTGATCCCGATCGTGCACAACGCCGGGATCGTCTGCGCGCTGCACGGGCCGCACAGCGTCGGCGCGGCGCTGATCCTCGGCACCGCCGACCTGGACGTGTCGCTCCCGTTGCTGGCGCGCGAAGCCGCGACGCACCTCCTGCTGGGACACGGGCACTTCCGGGCCGTCGGGCACCCGGCGTTCCCCGCCGCGGCGGCCGCGCTGACCCAGATCGTCCTGTCCGGCACCAAGGTCCCGCCCGCGCTGTTCGACGACCTCGAGCGGCGCGGCCTGTGGTCGGCGCAGCTGTTCGGCATGGGGGAGGGCCTGTTCCTCACCACCCGGCCCGGCGCGCCCCGGACCGCGCGGGCCACGACCGTCGGCACCCCACTGTCCGAACTGGACGAAGTCCGCGTCCTCGAACCGGGCACCGAAGACGAGGTCCCGGACGGCGAGATCGGCGAACTGTGCTGCCGCGGCCCGTACACGCTGCGCGGCTACTTCGACGCCGCCGAGCACAACGCGCGCGCGTTCACCACCGACGGCTTCTACCGCACCGGCGACCTCGCCGCGGTGCGCGTGCTCGACGGCGTGCGGTACGTCTCGATCGAAGGCCGCATCAAGGACGTCATCAACCGCGGCGGCGAGAAGATCAACGCCGAAGAGGTCGAGCTGCTCCTGCTGCGCCACCCGCTCGTGACCGCGGCCGCCGTCGTGGCCATGCCCGACCCGCGGCTGGGGGAGCGCACGTGCGCGTTCGTGGCCGGCGGGCCGCTGGACCTGCCCGAGGTCCAGCGGCACTTCGCCGAGCTGGGCGTGGCGAAGTTCAAGTGGCCGGAGCGCGTCGAAATCGTCCCCGAAATCCCCCGCACCCTCGTCGGAAAACTGGACAAGAAGCGGCTGCAGGCGGAGATCGCCGCGAAGCTCGCCATCGAACAAGGAGAAGCCCCGTGACCCCGCACCGGATCGGCCTCGTCGTCCCCAGCTCGAACGTCACCGTCGAGACGGAGATCCCGGCGCTGCTCGCCCGCCACCCTTCCGCGGTGTTTTCCTTCCACAGCAGCCGGATGCGCATGCACCAGGTGTCGCCGGAGGAGCTGCGCGCGATGAACGCGCAACGCGAACGCTGCGTCGACGAGCTGGCCGACGCGGGGGTCGACGCGCTGCTCTACGCGTGTCTCGTCGCGGTGATGGCGCAGGGCGCGGGGGAGCACGAGCGCACGGAGAAGGCCGTCACCGAGCAGCTGGCGGCTCGCGACGCGCACCCGGCCGTCCTGTCCAGCGCGGGGGCGCTCGTCGAGGGACTGCGTGCGCTCGGTGCCCGGCGGATCGCCCTCGTGACGCCGTACCTGCGTCCGCTGGCCGAGGAAGTGGTCGCCTACCTGCGGGCCGAGGGCTTCGACGTCGTGGATTGGGCCGCTTTGGAGGTCGGGGACAACGCGGAGGTCGGGTGCATCCCCGGCGCGCGCGTCCTGGCCGCCGCCCGTGGCCTGGACCTCGCCCAGGCGGACGCCCTGGTGATCTCCGCCTGCGTCCAGATGCCCTCGCTGGACCTGGTCGAGCCCGCCGAGACCGAGTTCGGGCTGCCGGTGCTGTCGGCCGCCACGGCCGGCGCGTACGCGCTCTTGCGGAGCTTGAACCTCGCGCCGCGGCTGCCGGGAGCCGGGCGGCTGCTCGCGGGACCTCTACCATCACGAGGATGAGCGGCAGCACACCGCGGGGCGGGTCCCGCGAAAAGGCGACCACCGCGCGGCGGGAACTGGTGGAGAACGAGCTCTACGAGCACGCCACCCGGCTCTTCGCCGAGCGCGGCTTCGCCGGCACGAGCCTGCAGGACATCGCCGACGCTCTGGGCATCACGCGGCCCGCGCTCTACTACTACGTCAAGAGCAAGGAAGAGCTGCTCGCCAAGCTCGTCACCGAGGTCACCAACGGGCCCCTGGAAGAGCTGACCGAGCTGGTGGCGCGCGACCTCGACCCGGTGGCGAAGCTGCGCGGCATCGTGGAGATCATCGTCGGGCGCCGCGTCCGGCAGCCCGAGCGCTTCCGGCTCCTCATCCGGTCGGAGGCCGAGCTGCCCGCGGCGCTCACCGAGGCCTACGACGAGGGCCGCCGCGCCGTGCTCAAGACGATCGCCGGAGTCATCGAGGACGGCGTGCGCGTGGGCCGGTTCCGGCCGGTCGACGCCCGCGTCGCGGCGCTGGGCGTGCTCGGCATGTGCAACTGGGTGGCGTGGTGGTACCACCCCGGCGGCCGCGACACCGCCGAAGTGGTCGTCGAGCAGCTCGCGGACATGGCCGTCGGGGCGTTGCAGCGCGCCGACCAGCACGTTCTCGACGGCGAAGGGCCGGCGGCGGCGTTGAAGATGCTGCGTCAGGACCTCGACCACCTGGAGCGCATCCTCGACGTCTGAGTGGTATTCGGCACAGACGTCAGAATATTGACTCAAGCGTTGACACCCGCGTAGCGTGAAGCTCACGACAACGCGGGAGGTATGTCATGACCGAGCTGGACCACCGGGTGCGGGGCGTCGACCACGTCGCCTTCCCCACCTTCGACCCCGCCGGCACGGTGCGCTTCTACCGGGACGTGCTGGGGTTCCCGGTCGTGCACTCGATCTGCGCGGCCGGCTGGGGCCCGGAGAACCACCCCGACTTCATCCACTTCTTCTTCGACATCGGCAACGACGACCGGATCGCGTTCTTCTACTACTTCGGTGCCGAGCCCGGCGTCGGCGGCGCGCCCGGCGCCAAGGGCGACGTCTACGCGCGGTTCGCCGAGGACGTCCCGGAGTACTTCGTGCGGTCGCGGCACCTGGCGATCCACGTGAACGACGAAGCGGACCTGCTGGAGTACCGGCGACGGCTCGACGCGAGCGACTGGCCGGTCGAGATGCAGATCCAGCACGAGACCATCGAGTCGATCTACACCCACGACCCGAACGGCTACATGTTCGAGATCACCCGCGCGATGCGGCCGGTGACGCCCCAGGAGGACCTGGACGCGAACCTGACCATCGACGCGCTGCTCGACGTCGTCGCCGAACCGGCGCCGACGTTCGGGAAGCTGTTGGCGCGCAAGGCGGAGCTGATCGTCGAGCACGCGGCGGACTGGGAGCCCGCGCGATGACGACGTGGTACGTCCTCGACGTCCCGGAGAACACCGCGATCGCCAAGATCGCCGCCGAAGACCCCGCCGTCACGGTCGGCCGGATCGGGCCGTACTTCGAGATCAGTGCGCCGGGGCCGATCGTGGTCGACCGGCGCGCGACCGGCTGCCGCCACGCCGTCTGGTACTCGTGCATCGCCGGCGTCGCCCGCGGCAGCCGGATCACCCAGCACGACAAGGACGCGCTGCGCGTGGAGCCGGTGTGAGCGAGCGGCTGGGCGCCGGCCGGTACGTCGTCGCGGGGGAGCGGCCGGCCTCCACCCCGCACGAGCTGACCACCGCCGACGGCGCGACCGTGCGGGGCATACTGTCCACTGTGGCCGGTGCCACCACCGTCGTGACCCTGATGCACCCGCGCCAGGACCTGACGCACCACCCGCTCGTCCCGCTGCTGCTGCGGGCCGGGGTCGCGGTGTGGACGCAGCACACGCGCTCGGTCAACAACGACCTGAACCTGGTCCACGAACAGGCGTTGCACGACGTCGCCGCCGGGCAGGTCTTCCTGCGGCGGCGGGGTTTCGACTCCCGGGTGCTGCTGGGTCACTCGGGCGGTGGCACGCTCTTCGCGTACTACTGCGAGCAGGCCGCCCGCCCGGACCGCGTCGAAACCACGCCCGGCGGACGGCCGACCCGGCTGGCCGAGGCGGAGATGCCGGTGCCGGACGGTGTCGTCTTCCTGGCGCCGCACCCCGGTCAAGGCCGGCTCCTGCTGGCCTGCATCGACCCGTCGGTGGCCGACGAGACGGACCCGATGTCGGTGGTCCCGGAACTCGACCCCTACTCCCCGGCCAACGGCTTCGCCGAGCCGCCCGGAAGTTCCTCCTACACCGAGCAATTCCTCGGCCGCTACCGCGCGGCGCAGCGCGACCGCGTCGCCCGCATCGACGCGGTCGCCCGCGCTTGCCTGGCCGGTACCGCGGCCGCGCGGAAGGCGTTCAAGGCGGGCGGCCGGGCCGAAGATCGCCGCCGTTCGCTGGCTCCCCGCGTCATCACGGTGTTCCGCACCGACGCCGACCCGCGCACGGTCGACCTCTCGCTGGATCCGAGCGAGCGCCCGTACGGCTCGTTGTTCGGCAAGCGTCCCGACCTCATCGACTACGGCCTGGTCGGCTTCGGCCGCCTCTCCACGCCCGAAGCGTGGCTGTCGACGTGGTCCGGTCTGAGCTCCCGCGCCGACTTCGTCCGCTGCGCCCCGGGCGTCACGGTTCCGACGCTGTTCGTCGAGCTGACCGGCGACCAGGCGGCCTTCCCGGCGGACTCCCGGCGCATGATCGAATCCCTCGGCGCTTCCGACCTGACGACGGCGACGGTCCGCGGCCTCCACTTCGGCGGCGCCATCGCGGACGGCGAGCCGACGGGCAACGAGCTGGCCGCCGCCGAGATCACCGAGTGGCTCGGCAAGCGCTTCGGCTCACTTCCGCACCGAGGTCGTGCCGCTGGTCAGGGGTGACCCGTCCGGGCCCGTGGGGATGACGGGCGGGACGACGGCGCCGTGCTCGTCGACCAGGACCGAATGCGCTTCGCCCGCCTCGAAAGCGTGCCGCTCACCCCACTGGCGCAGCGTGACGATCACGGCGAAGAGGTCCTGGCCGGCGGCGGTGAGCGCGTACTGCTGGCGTTTGCCCGACGGGGCTTCGACCTGGGTCAGCAAGCCGTTCGCGGTCAGCTTGCGGAGCCGGTCGGCGAGGATGTTGCGGGCGATGCCGGTGCGCTGCTGGAAGTCGGTGAACGAGCGCGCGCCGTCCATCGCGTCCCGGACGATCAGCAGGCTCCACCGATCGCCGATCAGGTCCACCGTCCGCGCGACCGGGCAGGTCGGGTCCGTCCACATCACCGCTCCACTGAGTTGCGTAATGAAACCATTCTGACCTACTCTCCGAAGAGTTGCAAATCGCAACCAATCGGGAGGCGTAGTGGGTCGCGGGACGAGACTGCTGCTGGCGGTGGTGTGCGGCGTCGCGGTCGCCGGCGTCTACGCCGGGCAACCGGTCCTGGGTCCGATGGGGGACGCGCTGGGCGTTCCGCGCGGCTCGGCCGGCTGGTTCGTGGCGGTGGGTCAGCTGGGCTACCTGGCCGGGCTGGTCCTGCTGGTGCCCCTGGGCGACCGCCTCGACCGCCGTCGCCTGATCGCCGGGCACCTGGGTCTGGTGGCGGTGGGCTCGGCGATCACCGCGACGGCGCCGGTCGCCTGGCCGGCGTTCGGCGGCCTCGCGATCGCGGGGATGTTCGCGGTGGTGGTACAGACGACGGTCGCGTACACAGCGTCGCTCTCGCCACCGGCCGAGCGAGGACGCGACCTCGGCATCGTGACGTCCGGGGTGGTGGCCGGCATCCTCGGCGCGCGGGTCGTCACGGGGACGTTGGCGGACCTGTGGGGGTGGCGCGGCAGCTACTTCGCCTTGGCCGGTCTCGCGGTGCTCCTCGGCGTGCTGTGCCTCGTCGCGCTGCCGGCGGACGTCCGGACCGTCGCCGAGCCCTACGGCCGGATCATCCGATCGTTCTTCGGGTTGTTCGCCCAGCCGCTGTTCCTCAGCCGTGGGCTGATCGCGTTCTTCCTGTTCGCGTCCTTCGGCACGCTCTGGAGCGGGTTGGCCCTCCCGTTGGCCGGCGAGCCGTGGCACCTGAGCGAAACGCAGATCGGGTTGTTCGGCCTCGCCGGGCTCGCGGGGGCGTGGGGAGCGGCCCGATCCGGCCGCTGGGGCGACGCCGGCCACGCGGGGCGGGTCACGGGCATCGCGCTGGCCCTGCTGCTCGGCTCGTGGGCGGCGCTCGGGCAGCTGGGCTGGTCGCTGGTGGTGCCGGTCGCCGGCGTGGTGGTGCTGGACTTCGCGGTACAGGTCGTGCACGTCGGCAACCAGCACATCCTGACGGCGGCGTTCGCCGGCCGCCCCAGCACCACGATCGGCGCGTACATGGTGTTCTACTCGCTGGGTTCGGCCTTCGGAGCGGCGGCGACCACGAAGCTGTTCGCCACGGCGGGGTGGCCGGGCTCGTCGATCTTGGGCGCGGCGCTGGCTTTCTGCGCCCTGGTCGTCTGGTTCACGACGCGAACCCGCGTTCCCGAAGAGGTGGTGGTCAACGCGTGATACGCCCGGCGCCGGGCGTATCACGGCGCTCTCCCGCGGCTCTGCACGGCGAGGAGGTGCCGCGATGAACCCGTTCCGCACCAGCAGTCTCGTCCTGATCGCCGTGCTCGCCGCCGGGTGCTCGGACCCCGCCGGTCCCGATACCGGGGGCTCGACCACCGGGGAGCCGACGACGATGTCGGCGCCGAGCACCGAGCCCACCGGCCCGGAGACGCCGAGATCCGGCGACGACGGTGTCGCGATTTCGCTCCCGCAGCTGCCGATCGGCGGGGGAGCGCGACCCGAGGGCGCCCAGGAGCAGTGCGTCACCGTCGGCTGGTTGTCCGACGTCTCGCTCGCTTCGGGCGTGAAGGTCACCGGAGTCGGCTTCGACAAGCGGGGTGTCTTCAGCGCCGGCGGCGGCTGCGGTGAGGAAGCCGCCTGCGTGGGGTTCACGTTCCACGCGAACGGCGACCAGTGCTCGGTCGCCGTGAGGGCGCTCGGGACCGGCGGTGCCACCCGGCTGACCCTCTCGGGCAAGGACCTCTGCTCGTGCCGGGACATCCGCGGCAAGGTCCAGCCGGGCTCGGTCCCCCTGACCCAGCCGTCGGGGCCCGGCGAGCCGGCGACTGACGAGACGGGGCCCGACCAGACGGACTCCCCGACGCCCGAAACCACGGCGACCGGGTGACTTCGGTGCCCGAGGCGGGTCCCGGCCGGTTCGAGCGCTTCGTCGACGCGGGCAAGGCCGTCATCCCGCCGCTGACCCTGCTCAGCGCGCTGTTGTTCTACTTCGGATACGTCTCCGCGCGGTCGCAGTACGAGTACTTCGGCGTCGATGTCGACACGATCGGGCTGGGCACGCAGGACTACATCATGCGCAGCCCGCAGCCGCTGCTCACGCCGCTGCTGGTGTTCGCCGCGGTCGGTGCCGGCGCGGTCGCGGTGCACGCGGCCGTCCGGCGGCGGATCGGGGACGCGGCCTCCGCCCGGCCGGCGACCCGGCTGGGCCGCGGCGGCCAGGCGGCCGGCCTGGTCGCGCTCGCCGCCGGGCTCCTGCTGCTGTCGGGGTACGCCTTCGTGCGCGACTGGCGGCTGTACGGGCTCGTGACCCCGGTGCTGATCGCCGTCGGCGGCACGCTGTTCCGGTACGGCTCGTTCGTCCGGCGGCTGGGCCGGCCGCCGGACGACGCCGCGTCGCCGCCGCTTCGCCGGGTGTCGGCCGCGCTCGTCTACGTCGCGATCGCCGTCAGCGCGTTCTGGACGACCGCGACTGTCGCGCAGTGGTCCGGCCGCGGGCTCGCGATGTACGAGGCGAGCCGCCTGGACAAGCTGCCCAGCGTCATCCTCGACACCAAGGAAAGCCTCTTCCTCCGGAGCCCCGGCATCCAGGAGACCAAGCTGCCGTCCGTCGACGGGCAGACCTTCCACTACCGCTACCGGAACCTGCGCCTGCTGATCCACGGCAAGGACCGGATGTTCCTGGTGGCCGACCGGTGGTCGGCGAGCGGCGCCACGGTCGTCGTGCCGCTCGACGGCTCGGTGCGCGTCCAGTTCCTGTTCCAGAACCAGCACCCGTGAGTATCAAGCGGCCCCCCGCTCGCTCCGGAGAGCATGACCACCGCAGTCGTACGGTTCGTCGGCGAGCAGCGCCGCGATCGCCGGCATGCGCCGCACCCGGGCCAGGCACCGCGCCCGCGACGGGCCGATCGAGCCGACCGGGATGCCGAGCGTTTCGCTGATCTCCCGGTAGGACTTGGGCGGGTCGCAGAACAGCAGCGCCAGCAGCTCCCGGTCGCGCACGGGCAGCCGGGCGAACGCGCTGCGGGCGGCGGCGCGGCGTTCGGCCCCGATCAGCCCGGCGTCGAACTGCGGCTCGGACAGCTCGCCGAGCAGCGGGTCGTCGGTCGGGACCTGCCGGTTCCGGTGCCGCAGCAGCCGCAGGCATTCGTGCCGGGTGGTGGTGCGCAGCCAGCCGGGCAGCGCCTCCGGTTCGCGCAGCCGCGGCAGGTTCACGACCAGCCGGAGCCACACCGCCCCACTGATGTCCTGCGCGTCGGCATTGGCGATCCGATACTGCGCGCACACCGACAAGACCAGCGAAGAATATCGGTCGACGATATCCCGCCAAGCCCATTCGGCACCTCGGGCGGCATTTTCCAGCAATGGCACCGGCGAGTCGTGCATGGCCCCTCCTCGGACTGGGATGTTCCCGGGTTCACGATTTCGCCACGCCCTGCTCGCCGACCTTGCAGAGACCTTGCGGGGCGAGCAGCATCGACGGGGCCGGTCGGGACGGGTCGATCACGGGGAGTCCGCCGCATGGAGTTCCTGCTGTTCGGGGAGGTGCAGCTACGCGTCGCGGGACAGCCGCTGGATGTCGGGACGCCGCGGCAGCAAGCGGTCCTCGCGGCGCTCGCGGCCGACGCCGGACGCCCGGTGCCGATCGAGACGCTCATCGACCGCGTCTGGGGTGACGATCCGCCGGGTGAAGCGCGCAATGTGGTGTATTCCCACCTGAGCCGAATTCGGCAGGTGCTCACCGAGGTCACCGAGCTGACCGGCACAAAGACCGGCGTCACCCGGCGCAGCGCGGGATACGTGCTGGAAATCGATCCCGGCGCGGTTGACCTGAACCGGTTCGCACGTTTGGTCGAGCGCGGGAATGACGTCCGGGAAACCGACGAAGACCGGGCCGCCGCGCTGCGCGAGGCGTTGGTCGTCTGGCGGGGCCCGCCGCTGGCCGGCCTCCAGGGTGACTGGGCCGAAGGGGTCCGC
The DNA here is from genome assembly GCF_902497555.1 of Amycolatopsis camponoti. Lineage (NCBI taxonomy): Bacteria > Bacillati > Actinomycetota > Actinomycetes > Pseudonocardiales > Pseudonocardiaceae > Amycolatopsis > Amycolatopsis camponoti. The sequence continues at coordinate 3,082,703 of NZ_CABVGP010000001.1, forward strand.
GCGGCCTGGCACCGGCGACGGCTCGACGCGGCCGTGCACTGGGGTGAGCTCGAACTGCGGCTCGGCCGGCCCGACGCCGTGCTCGCCGCGATGTCCGACCTGGCCGCGGAGTACCCGCTCGCGGAGCCGCTCGAAGCCTTGCTCATGCGGGCCTTGCACGCGGCCGGGCGCGACGCCGAAGCCGTCGACCGCTACGCCGTCGTGCGGCAGCGGCTCGCCGACGCGCTCGGCACCGACCCCGGCCCCGAACTGCGTGCGCTGCACGAGGCGATCCTGCGGGGCGAGCTGCCGTCCGCGGCTCCGGCGGCCGCGGCACCGTCGTCGTCGCCGGCGCAGCTGCCGCCGGACACCCCGGGGTTCGCGGGCCGCGAGAGCGCGCTGCGGCGGCTCGGCGAGGTGACCGGCGGGCCGGCGCCGGCCGCGCGGACTGTCGTGCTCTCGGGCACCGCCGGGGTCGGCAAGACCACGCTGGCCGTCCACTGGGCACACTCGGTCGCCCGCGACTTCCCCGACGGGCAGCTGTACGTCAACCTGCGGGGCTTCGACCCGACCGGATCACCGACGACGCCGGCGGGCGCGGTGCGCGGGTTCCTCGAGGCGCTCGACGTCCCGGGGGAGCGGATCCCGACCACCTTGGACGCGCAGGTCGGCCTGTACCGGACGCTGCTGGCGAACCGGCGGGTCCTGATCGTGCTGGACAACGCCCGCGACGCCGGGCAGGTGCGTCCGCTGCTGCCCGGCGCGCGGGCCTGCGTGGTCGTCGTGACCAGCCGCGACCAGCTCGCCGGCCTGGTCACGGAGGGAGCGCACCCGCTGGTCGTCGACCTGCTCGACGACGCCGAGGCGCACGCGGTGCTGCGTCGCCGGATCGGCCAGGAGCGGCTGGCGGCCGATCCCGCGGCGGCCGCCGAGATCATCGGGCTGTGCGCACACCTCCCGCTGGCCCTGGCGGTGGTGGCGGCGCGCGCGGCGACGTACCCCGCGTTCGGCCTGGCCGCGCTGGCGGGCCAGCTGCGGGACGCGCGCGGCGGCCTGGACGAGTTCGCCGGAGCCGACCCCGCGACCGACCCGCGCGCGGTGTTCTCCTGGTCGTACCTGCGGCTGGATCCCGTGGCCGCGCGGCTGTTCCGCCTCCTGGGGCTGCACCACGGGCCGGACATCGGCACCCGCGCGGCGGCGAGCCTCGCGGGCCTGCCCGCCGGCCGGGCGCGGGTGCTGCTGTCGGAGCTGGCGAACGCGCACCTGGTGGCGGAGCACGCACCCGGTCGTTACACCATGCACGACCTGCTGCGCGCGTACGCCGATGAGCTGGTGCACGAGTCGGACACCGCGCCCGAGCGGGACTCGGCGGTCCACCGGCTGCTCGGCCACTACGCCCACACGGCTTATCACGCGGACGGGTTCCTCGATCCGCGCCTCGAGGTGCCGCCCGCGTTGACCCCGTTGCCCGAAGGGGCGGAGGCCGAGCGGATCGTCGACCGACGGCGGGCGTTGACGTGGTTCGAGACCGAGCACCGGGTGCTGCTGCGGGCGGTCGCCGTCGACGCCGAGTTCGACGCGCGGGTCTGGGAGCTGGCCTGGGCGCTGCGCAGGTTCTTGACGATGCGCGGCCATTGGCACGACGAGAGCGACGTGCTGAGCGCGGCGTTGAGTGCGGCGCGGCGGCTGGGGGATGAACGGAAGCAGGCCTTCGCGCACCTGCACCTCGGCGGGACGCACGTCTGGTTCGGCCGCCACGTCGAGGCAGGAGCCGACTTCCGGGCCGCGTTGAAGCTTTACACGGCGATCGATGACGTGGTCGGGCAAGCCTACGTGCATCGGCAGTTCGCGTGGATGCTCGATCGGCAGGGGATCATCGCGGAGGCGCTGGCCCACGCCGAGCAAGCACTGGACCTGTTCCGTGCGGCGGAACACCAGACCGGGCAGGCGGCCTCGCTGAACGCGGTCGGCTGGTTCCGCGCGCTGCTCGGCGAACACTCGGCGGCCATCGACTATTGCCGGCAGGCGATCGACCTGCAGACGCAGCTCGGCGACCACATGGGCGCGGCCCAGAGCTGGCACAGCCTCGGCTACGCCCACAAGCAGCTTGGTGACCACGCCAAGGCGATCACTTGCTACGGGACGGCAGTGGACCTGCTGCACGGCACCGGATACCTGGTCACCGAGGCTCGCCTGATCCTCGAACTCGCGAACCTGCACCGCGATCTCGGCGACCTGACTTCCGCGCGGTCCCGGTGGCAGGAGGCCCACGACATCCTCGCAGGACTCGCCCACCCCGAAGCCGATGCGGTGCGGGAGAGACTCAGGGAAGCCGATAGCCGACAGCCGAACAACGAGGAGGAACCCCATGTCCGAACCCGAATTGTCCCCTGAAGAGCTCGATGATTTCCACGAGAAGCTGAACCAGTTCAAGACCACATTGACCGCGGACCAGCTCAACCTGCTGGAGGCGATCCTGAAGCTCGCGTGGATCGCCACCGAACACGAGGAGTCTCTGGAAGCCGGCTTCTCCGGCTGCTTCAGCCTTCACCAGACCGCCACGCTCGTCTCTTACCACACCGCGGCCGGCGCTGGATCGGCCATCGCCGTCCCGCGCATCATCCGGCACACCCACTGATCCCGTGACCGCGCCGCCGGTGGTGCTCGTTTCCATGCCGTTCCTCGAAGCCGATCGGCCGTCCATCCAACTCGGCCTGCTCAAGGTGATCGCGGGGCAGCACGGGTTTCCCGTGCGGACCCTGCACGCCAACCTCGACTTCGCCGTGCGGGTCGGGCTCGACCACTACCGGCGGCTCGCCGACCACCGCGGGCGGCAGATCGGCGACTGGCTGTTCTCCGTCGAGGCGTTCGGCGACGCCGCGCCGGACCCCGACGGGAAGCTGCTCGACGAGCTCGGCGCCGAACTGTCCTACTTGGACGGTCCGGAGCGGCTGCTCGCCGTGCGCGACCAGGATGTTCCCGCCTACCTCGACGCCATCGCCGAGGAGCTCGCCGGCGTTCCGGTCGTCTGCTTCAGCTCGACGTTCCAGCAGAACGCGGCGTCGTTCGCGCTCGCCCGGCGGCTGAAGGAACGCGATCCGGGCGTCGTCACCGTGTTCGGCGGGGCCAACTTCGAAGGCGAGATGGGCCTGGAGCTGGTGCGGTCCGTCGGCTGCGTCGACCTCGCCGTGCTCGGCGAGGGCGACGTCGCCTTCCCCCGGCTGCTCGGCGCCCTCGCGAACGGCACCGACCCGGGCGTGATCCCCGGCGTCGCCCGGCGGGTCGGCGACGACGTCGTCGCCACCCCCGCCGAGCCGCCGCACGAGCGGCTCGACGAGCTGCCCGTGCCGGACTACGACGAGTACTTCGAACGCGCGGCGCGGCTCGGCCTGCCGACCGAGCACGTCGCGCTCCCGTTCGAGTCGGCGCGGGGGTGCTGGTGGGGCGCCAAGCACCACTGCACGTTCTGCGGGCTCAACGGGACCACGATGCGTTTCCGCGCCAAGTCGGCGGACCGGGTGCTCGGCGAGCTGGACGAGCAGGCGCGCCGCTACCGCACCTTCCGGTTCGACGCCGTCGACAACATCCTCGAACCGGGCTACCTCAAGGACCTGCTGCCGGCCCTCACCGAGGCGGACCGCGAGTACCAGATCTTCTACGAGGTCAAGGCGAACCTGACCCGCGCGCAGCTGAAACTCCTCGCCCGGGCCGGGGTCACGCAGCTGCAACCGGGCCTGGAGTCGCTGAGCTCCGCCGTCCTCCGGCTGATGGACAAGGGCGTCCGCGCCGCCCAGAACGTCAACCTCCTGCGGTGGGCCCGCTACTACGGCATCGGCGTCGGGTGGAACATCCTGTGGGGGTTCCCGGGCGAGCCGGCCGACGAGTACGCCGCGCAGGCGGCCGCCGTCCCGCACCTCGTCCACCTCCAGCCGCCGGCCGGGGCGAACCGGCTGTGGCTGGAGCGGTTCAGCCCGCTCTTCACCCAGCCCGGCCGGTTCCCGCAGCGGGCGCGCGAGCCCGAATCCAGCTACCGCCACGTCTATCCGTCCACGGTGGACATCGACCGGGTCGCCTACTTCTTCGACTACGCACCGGAAGACGAGCTGCCACCCGAGGTCTACACCCCCTTGAAGGACGCGGTGGCGGCGTGGACGGCCGCCTGGGAGGCGAAGCAGCCGCCGGTGCTGGTGTACCGCTGTGCCCCCGGCTTCCTGCAGATCTACGACGGACGCCACCCCGAGACCCACGGCACCTACACCTTCCGCGACACGCTCGCCGACGTCTACCTGGCCTGTGTGGACCGCCCGCGGACCGCCGCGGCCGTGCACCGCGAACTCGGTCTCACGGTGCCGGTTTCGGCCGTGGAAAAGGTTTTCCGCGGGTTCGGCGACCGCGGGCTGATGTTCCTCGACGGCACGCTCGCCCTGTCGCTCGCGCTGCCCGCGACGCCCGGCCGCTGACGCGTATCAGAGCCGCCGCCCGCGTCTCTGTCCTTCGCCGGTGCCGAGTTCGACGAGAGGCGCGTGACATGGATCCGTCGGTCATCGTGGCGACGGCGAACGCCGCGGCGGAGCGCCTCGCCGGCTGGACGCCGTGGGCCTTCACGTGGGGGAGGCTCGAACGGGGGCACTGCACGATCTTCGCGGGCGCCCGGTGGACGCTCTTCCCCGACGGGACCGCCGCCTTCGACGGCACCGTGGCCGCCGAACCCGGCCGCGCCTGGGTGATCTGGCACGTCGACCTCCTCGACGCGCGGGGGAGCGTCCTGGGCTCGCTGGCCACCGAGCACCCGGTCGAGGGGGACTGGCGCAAGTTCGTCCAGACGATGCCGGGCGGCGCGGACCACCACCGGTTCCGCGCCTGGGCGAACTTCGACGCCGGCCTGTGGGACGCCATCGCGTCCTTGCGGATGCACTGGAGCTGCTGACGCGGTGCGTCCGAAACGCCCCGGTGCGGAGCGGGTTCGAGCGAGAAAGATCACTCGCGTGCCGGACCGCCCGCTCCGGTCGCGCATGATGGTCGGACATGGTCGAAGAGTTCCGCTTGCGCTCGGTCGCCGCGGCGGCGTACGGGCCGGCCGCCCTGTTCGGGCTGTCCGAGGGAGCCGTGCTGCCGGTCATCGCGCTGAGCGCGATCGACCGCGGGGCGAGCACCTCGACGGCCGCGCTGATCGCCGCGTTGCTCGGGGTCGGGTCGCTCGCCGCGAACATCCCGGCCGGGATGCTCGCGACCCGGATCGGGGAACGCCGGTCGATGCTCGTGGCGGCGGCCGTCATGGTCGCGGGCCTGCTGGTCTGCCTGGTCGACCTGGGTCACGGGCCGTGGTCGCTGCTGCTCTACGGCTGCGGGGTCGTGCTGATCGGGGCGGCCGCCGCGGTCTACGGCCTGGCCCGCCAGACCTACCTGACCGAGATCGTCCCCCTGCACATGCGCGCCCGGGCGCTGTCGACGCTGGGCGGGAGCATGCGGATCGGCGTCTTCCTCGGGCCGTTCGCCGGGGCCGCGGCGATGCAGTTCGCCGGGCTGCCCGGCGCGTACTACGTGAGCCTGGCCGCGATCTTCGCGGCGGGCGCGCTGGTGCTGCGGGTTCCCGACCTGGAGGTCACCGCGGACGAGCGGGCGGCCGCGTCCGCGGTGACGACGCGGGGAATGCTCAAGCAGCGGTGGCGGGTGTACGCCACGCTCGGTGCCGGAGTCCTGTTGCTGTCGGCGATCCGCCAGACCCGCCAGACGGTGGTGCCGTTGTGGGCGGCGCACATCGGCCTGTCGCCGACGACCAGTTCGATCATCTACGGCGTCGCCGGAGCCGTCGACGCGCTGACGTTCTACCCGGCCGGCAAGGTGATGGACCGCTACGGACGGCGCTGGGTGGCCGTGCCCGCGACGCTCGTGCTGGGCGTGTCCTTCCTCTTGATGCCGCTCGCCGCCGGCGCCGGGCTGCTGACGGTGGCGGCCATGGTGATGGGCTTCGGCAACGGCATCGGGTCGGGCATCGTGATGACGCTCGGCGCCGACGTGTCGCCGTCGGTGGGGCGGCCGACGCACATCGGGATCTGGAACGAGCTGGCGGACATCGGCACCGGGGTGGGCCCGCTGATCCTGTCCGCGGTGACGGCGCTGGCCGGCCTCGGCGCCGGGATCGTGGCGAGCGGCGTGGTCGGGTTCGCGGCGGCCGCGGCGCTGTGGAGATGGATCCCGAGACCACACCACGCGGCCCCCTCCTAGGGTGTGCGTCGATGTCCGGCTTGGACTGCTGGGCGTGGTCGTGAGTGAGAAACAGTGTTCTAACCCTGTTTCTCACTCACGACCGTCTGGGACTCGAGAGCCGGGCGGCCGGTCGGACTCAGGGCGAGCAGGCTCTCCGCGGTCTCGGCGATGGTGTCGACGATCGGGGCTCACCGGCGCACTCTGGCGCGCCGCTTCGGGGCCGGAAGACCGGTCGGCGTCGATGCTGGCCCTCATCCTCGACGGCCTGAGCGCGCGCCGGTGAGCCCGCTCACTCGAAGAACTTGAGGCTCCAGCCGGTGTCGGTGGTCGCGCCCGGGACGTTGGCGCGGCGGTACGTCGTCGAACCCCACCAGCAGAACGAGCCCGTGTACCAGTAGCGGTTGGCCCACGAGTACGGCGTGCCCTTGGGGACGGCGTGGAACATCAGCGGGAACTTCGGCCCGGCGGGCGGGCTCGTCGCGATGTCGCCGTTCAGCAGGACGAAGCTGTGGCTGCCCGGGCCGTCGACGTAGAGCGTCGGGTCCCAGCCGGCCATCATCGTCTCGCGGTGGGAGCCGAAGAGGCAGCCGTTCGACTTGTACCAGTCCCAGACGTACGTCGGGTCGCCGCCGGCGCGCAGGCGGATCTCGGCGAGGCAGTACTGGTCGCTCCAGCTGCCGTTGGTCGAGTAGGCGATGTGCAACTGCCCGCCGGGGTCCTTGATCGGCACGGGCGCCTCGTTGATGAAGGGGTTGCCCACCACGCGTTCCCAGCTCTCGCGCGGCTGGGAGATGACGTACCGCGCCCCGGTCGGCGTCGTCGGGCCGCTCATCCGCGCGAGGTAGAGGTTCTGCTCGACGTTGGTGTCCCCGGCCCAGCCCGACCAGACGAACCACCGCTGCCCGCCGAAGGTGAACAGCGTGCCGTCGATGGCCCACTTGCCGTCGGGCAGCGCCAGCTGGGTCTCGGCGGTGTAGCCGCTGTCGGCGACGGCGGAGCTGATCACGTACATCCGGTGCGCCGCACCGGTTCCGGCGGAGAAGTAGACGTAGAACCGGCCGCCGTCGAGGACGATCTCCGGGGCCCACACCTCGCCGCGGCCGCGGCTGTCCGACCAGATCCGCCGGGCGGGCGCGCTCGCCAGGCCGTCGGGGGAGGTGGCCTGCCGCGCGACGATCCCGCCGCCGGACGACTGCACGGCGACGTAGGTGGAACCGACCCGGAGGACGCTGGGATCGGCCGCCCGCAACGCGGTCTGACCGGCTTGCGCGGCCGGCGCGATCAGCGCGGCGAAGAGGGCGAAAACGACGGCGAGACAAGAGAGTTTCATGACCACATCCCTCGGTCGATCCGGGACCGTCGGCCAGGATCACCCGTGACCGGGCGCGTCCGGTAGAGCCGCGGGATCTTGCTCGATCCAGATCGGCCGAAATTGGTCTGAACCGGTGAGGTCCCGGTCAGCGGATCCGGAGGCTCGGCGCCGTCCCGCCGCGGCGAGGTGCGATCATGCCCCGGTCGACCACCTGGCCCCGCGGAGGACATCGATGACTGCACCGGCTCGCGACGCGCTCGTGGCGGTGGCCACCCTGCTGGCACCGGACGTCCCGCAGGTGGCCGCCCGCGCGGCGGCCGCCCACGACGACCCCGCCGCCTACTTGCTGGAGCACGCGGACCGGCTCGACGACCGCGGCATCGACGAGCCTTTCCCCGGCCTGCCGTGGATCGCGCTGGTGGACGCGCTGGCCGACCACGGCCTGCTGGCCGAAGTCGACTGGAAGGAAGCCTCCGGCGAGATCGCCGCCCGGCTGCGGGAGCTGCGTTCCGCGCCGCGGACGGACGAGCTGTGGACGTCGCTGGGGGAGAGCGACCTGCCGACGTACGAGTTCCTCGAGGCGGCGGGGGACCGGCTGGCCGGGACCGGCACCGCGCTCGCGGTCCTCGACATCGAGTCCGACTGTTACCCGCTGGTTCTCGTGCCGTCCGCTCGGGCCGACGACCTCGTGGCGCTCGCCGCGGCGGCCGGGTTCGCGGCCGCCGCGCTCGGGCGTTCCGGAGCCGTTGAAACGTAGAAACGACCGCGTTGACTTGTTCAGCAGGCTCGTAGTAGCGTCCCCGAACGCACAGTTGAAACGTTTCGATCAGGAGGGCGCGCATGAAGGTCGCCGTGCTCGTCACCTGCATCAACGACTCGCTCTTCCCGGAGACGGGCAAGGCGGTGTTCCGGCTGCTGCGCCGCCTCGGCGTGGACGCGGACTTCCCCGAGACCCAGACCTGCTGCGGCCAGCCGATGGTCAACACCGGCTACCTCGACGAGGCCGTGCCCGTAGTGCGCGCCTTCGCGCGGGCGTTCGCGGGCTACGACTACATCGTCACGCCGTCCGGTTCCTGCGCGGGCTCGGCGCGCCACCAGCACGGCCTGGTCGCACGCCGGGCCGGCGATCCCCGCCTGGCCGAGAGCGGGCCGAAGGTCCACGAGCTGAGCGAGTTCCTCGTCGACGTCCTCGGCGTGACCGACGTGGACGCCTACTTCCCGCACCGCGTCACCTACCACCCGACCTGCCATTCGCTGCGCATGCTCGGCGTCGCCGACAAACCCCTGCGGCTGCTGCGGAAAGTGCGCGGGCTCGACCTCGTCGACCTGCCCGCCGCCGAGGAGTGCTGCGGTTTCGGCGGCACCTTCGCGCTCAAGAACGCCGAGACGTCCACCGCGATGGGCTCGGACAAGGCCCGGCACGTCCGCGACACCGGCGCCGAGGTGCTCGTCGCCGGCGACAACTCGTGCCTGCTGCACATCGGCGGCCTGCTGTCGCGGCAGCGGTCCGGGGTCCGCGTGCTGCACCTGGCCGACGTGCTGGCTTCGACCGAGGGGGACGCGTGAGCGCCACGTTCGTCGGCATGCGGAATTCCCCGCCGCGGCCCGGGAAGCGCTTGCCGACACCCAGCTGCGCCGCAACCTCGCCCACGCCACCGGCACGATCCGCGCCAAGCGCGCGGCCGTCGTCGGCGAGGTGGCCGAGTGGGAGGAACTGCGTCTCGCGGGAGCGGCGATCAAGGACAACACCCTGCGTCGCCTCGACGAGCACCTGCTGACGCTCGAAGCCGCCCTGGAGGCCGGGGGAGCGACCGTCCACTGGGCCCGCGACGCCCAGGAGGCCTGCGCGATCGTCGCCCGCATCGCGCTGGATCACGGCGTCGACGAGGTCGTCAAGGTCAAGTCCATGGCGACGCAGGAGATCGGCCTCAACGAGGCGCTCGCCGAACACGGTGTCACCGCTTGGGAAACCGACCTCGCCGAGCTCATCGTGCAGCTCGGTGACGACCTGCCCAGCCACATCCTGGTGCCGGCGATCCACCGCAACCGCGCGGAGATCCGGGAGATCTTCCGCCGCGAGATGGCCGCGGCGGGCCGTCCGGCGCCCGACGGGCTCACCGACGACCCGGCCGAGCTCGCCGGCGCGGCCCGGCTGCACCTGCGGGAGAAGTTCCTGCGCGCGAAGATGGCCGTCTCGGGCGCGAACTTCGCCGTCGCCGAGAGCGGTACCCTCGTGGTCGTCGAGTCCGAGGGCAACGGCCGCATGTGCCTGACGCTGCCCGAAGTGCTCGTTTCGTTGGTGGGCATCGAAAAGGTCGTGCCGACGTGGTCCGATCTGGACGTGTTCCTCCAGCTGCTGCCGCGCTCCAGCACGGGGGAGCGGATGAACCCGTACACCTCGACGTGGTCGGGCGTCACCGCCGGCGACGGCCCGCAGGAGATGCACGTGGTGCTGCTGGACAACGGCCGCACCCGCGCGCTCGCCGACGAGGTCGGCCGGCAGGCGCTGCGCTGCATCCGCTGCTCGGCGTGCCTGAACGTCTGCCCGGTCTACGAGCGGACCGGCGGCCACGCCTACGGTTCGGTCTACCCCGGGCCGATCGGCGCGATCCTCAACCCTCTGCTCAAGGGCGTCGGCGTCGACGAGCAGACCGACTCCCTCCCGTACGCGTCGAGCTTGTGCGGCGCCTGCTTCGACGCCTGCCCGGTGCGCATCGACATCCCCGAAGTACTGGTGCACCTGCGGTCCCAGGTGGTCGACGCGCATCGCGGCGGGCCGCCGAAACCCGAGGCGGTGGCGATGAAGTCGGCGTCCTGGGTGCTCTCGGACGCGCGCCGGCTGGGGCTGGCCGAACGCGGCCTCGGCCTCGCCCACCGGTTCGGCCGCCGGGTGCTGCCGGGCGGCCGGCGCGGACTGTCCCGCCTGCCCTGGCCCGGTTCGCTGTGGACGAGCGCGCGCGACCTCCCGGCGCCCCCGCGTGAGTCGTTCCGCGCCTGGTGGCGGCGGCGATGACGGCACGCGAGGACATCCTGGCGGCGGTCCGCGGCGCACTGCGGGACGCCGACCGGACGGAAGCGGAAGTCCCGCGCGGCTACCGGTCCGCCGCCGCCGCGGACGTCGAGCTCTTCGCCGAGCGCGTGGCCGACTACCGGGCGGCGCTCACCCGCTGCACCGTCGCCGAGGTGCCGGACGCCATCCGCTCGGCGTTGGGGCCGGCGCGGGAAGTGCTGGTGCCGGAGGGCTTTCCGTTCGACGTCGGCGTGCCCGCGTCGCCGGCCGGGCTCACCGGGGCCGACGCGGTCGTCACCACGGCCGCGCTGGGCATCGCGACGACCGGGACCATCGTGCTCGACCACGGCCCCGGCCAGGGGCGGCGCGCGCTGAGCCTGGTCCCGGACGTGCACGTCTGCGTGCTGCGGGAAGACCGGATCGTGGCCGGTGTGCCGGAAGCCGTGGCCGCGCTGGACCCGGCGCGGCCGCAGACGTGGATCAGCGGTCCGAGCGCGACCAGCGACATCGAGCTGACCCGGGTGGAGGGCGTGCACGGGCCGCGGACCCTGCACGTCATCGTCGTCGCGGAGTGAACCTCACCGGCGGCCCGGACGTCCCCTGGTCATGATCACCGCGAAACGGCACACCCCGGCCCGGATCTTCGCCTCGTTCGCCGTGGCCGCCTCCGCGCTGGTGCTCGTGTCCGCTCCGGCGAGCGCGGCCGACGACCGGGTGGTGACCCGGGTGAGCGCGGCCGGCCGCGCCGCCGCGCTGGCCCACTGGACGCCGGAGCGGATGCGCCAGTGGGTGGGCGACGACTCCCTGCCCCCGGCCGAGAAGATCGGGCAGGAATGGCCCGGGCCGGTACCGGCGGGCGTCGGCCGGCTGTTCTTCACCGCCGAACCCGGCGTCGACGAGTCCTGCACCGCGACCGTGGTCCCCAGCGCCACTCACGACGTCGCGCTCACCGCCGGGCACTGCGTCAACGGCGGGCTGGACCGCTTCGACAACCCGATCCGGATCGTCAACGTCGTGTTCGTGCCGGGCTACGACCACGGGAAGGCGCCGCACGGGGTGTTCCCGGTCCGGGCCTTCGCCTGGCCGAGCACCTATTCCGGCCCCACGAGCGGCACGGACGACGACGCGGTGATCGCCCTCGACCCGGTCGACGGCCGGCATGTCGCCGACGTCGCGGGCACCCAGGACGTCTCGTTCGACCGGCCACCGTCCCCTGTGGACACCGCCGTGCTCGGCTACCCGGTCTCCCAAGCGGCGGGCGGTGAGGCGTTGTTCTCCTGCGTCCGGCCCGCCACCCTCGAGGCCAACTCGGTCACCACGACGTGGAACACGGACTGCGACCTCGCCGGCGGCTCCAGCGGCGGCCCGTGGCTGCGCGGCTTCGATCCCGCCACCGGCCGCGGGACGATCTTCAGCGTCACGAGCCGGGGCACGATGACCGAGGACGGCGTGACGACGGACCTGAGCGGGGCCGCGTTCACCGATCCCGTGCGGGCGCTGTACGAGCTCGCGTGGGAACTCTGAGCAGCTCGGCCGGGGCCGGGCCGGGGTGCACGATCCCGAGGTGGCGGGTGGCCCTGGTCATCGCGACGTAGAGGTCGTGGTGGCCGAGTGGTGCCGCGAGGATCGCGGCCGGGTCCGCGATGAGGACCGCGTCGAACTCCAGGCCCTTCGCCTGCTCGGGGGTGAGGACGACGACCCGGGCGGTCAGGTCCGGGTGCGGCGTCGGTGAAAGGGCCTCGCTCAGGGGCCCCGGGGTGATGATCGCCAGCCGGCCGGTGGTGTGCGCCGCGGCCAGGTCGGCGACGACCCCGGGCAGGCGGGCGCGCGTGGTGCCGACGCGCCAGGGCGGCTCGCCGGTCGACCGGACCGACCGGGGTGGGGTCGTGCCGGGGTGCAGGTCGGCGGTGGCGGCCATGATCTCGGCGGGCGTGCGGTAGTTGACGCTGAGCCGCTCGTGGTGCCAGCGGTCTCGCACGTGCGGCCGCAGCACGTCGTCCCACGAGGTGGCGCCGGCCGGGTTCCCGGTCTGAGCGAGGTCCCCGACGACGGTCATCGACCGGGTCGGGCACCGGCGCACCAGCATCCGCCAGTCCATTTCGGACAGTTCCTGGGCCTCGTCGACGACCACGTGCCCGAAGACCGCGGGGGCGGGGCCGTGGCCGAGCAGGGCGGCGGCTTCGTCCAGCAGCGGGACGTCGGCGGCGCTCCAGCCGCCGGCCGGCTCGCCGAGGAGGTCCGCCACCACCTGCTCCGGCGTCAGCGGCGGCCACAGCGCGTCGAGGGCCGCCTGGACGGCCGGGTCGGCGAGCAGCGACTGCTTCAGCCCGGCCCGGGCCGTCTCGTCCAGCATGGACCGGGGCCCGTCGTCGCTGTCGTCGCCGAGCACGACCCCCGCCGCGGCCAGCGCGCGCAGGTCGGCCTCGCCGAGCCGGCCGTCCGGGCTGCCGCCGTCGATCGCCTCGCCGGTCTCGGTGAGCACGACCGCCTCCAGGTCCTCGACCAGCTCGCGCACGAGTACGTCGACGACCTGGCGCTGGAAGACGAGCCGGGCCTGGTTGTGCGGGAGCCGGGTCCGCCGGGCCTCGGCCGCGGCGCGGGCGCAGGTGGCCGGGTCGAGTCGGAGCGTCTGCTGGTCGAACTCGATGCCGACGGGGTCGTCCGGGGTCCGCACCCGCGCCCGCACCGCTTCGGCCAGCCGGCCGGCCATGACCGCCCGGCCCTTGTCCGCCGCGGTCCCGGGCGGGTCCACCCGGGAGACTTCGACGCCCGGCCGGAGATCGGCGAGGGTGGCCGTGACGACGCTGTGCTCGCCGAGGCCGGGCAGGACCTGGCCGATGTAGTCGAGGAAAACCTGGCTGGGTCCCACGACCAGGACACCCCGGGTGCGCAGGTGCGGACGGGTGTAGAGCAGGTAGGCGACCCGGTGCAGGGCGACGGCGGTCTTGCCCGTGCCGGGACCGCCCTCGACGACCAGCACGCCGCTCGCCTCGTGCCGGATGATCCGGTCCTGTTCGGCGCGCAGGGTGGTGACGACGTCGTGCATCCGGCCGGTGCGCTCCGCGGTCACCGCCGCCAGCAGCGCGGCGTCCCCGACCAGGGCCTCATCGCCGGCCTCGCCCGCGGCCAGCAGTTCGTCGTCCAGCGCGACGACCGTGCGGCCGCGGGTGGTGATGCGCCGCCGTCGCCGCACCCCGTGGGGCGCGGCCGCGGTCGCCGTGTAGAACGGCCGGGCCGCCGGGACGCGCCAGTCCACCAGCAACGGCTCGTCGTCGTCTTCGCGGAACAGCCCGAGCCTGCCGACGTACACGCGCCGGCCGTCGTCGAGGTCCAGCCGGCCGAAGCACAGCCCCTGCTCCACCGAGTCCAGCCGGGCCGCTTCCGCCCGCCAGACGGCCTCGGCTTCCCGGTCTCCGTCGGCCTGCCGGGCCGCCGAGCGCGCGGCCGCGGTCTCGCGCAGGGCGTCCACGCGGGCGTAGAGGCTTCGTACGTATTCGCGTTCGGTTTCGAGCTCACGGTCTCCGCCGGTCACAGCCGTTCTCCCCAAGCTCGGCGATCGGTGCCGTCGAGGGTGCCCGGGGAAATCGCCGAAGAACAGTCTTGTTCTTCCGCGGCGGCAGGACGCGCGATACCTAGGCGGTCGTGAGATCCTCGGGCGGGACCCACAGCGGTGCGGCGTCCGCGCGTTCGGGGTGGAGCCAGCCGCGCTGCTCGGCGGTTTCCCGTGCGATCCGCAGGTACGCCCGGACCGACTCCGGTTGGTCGCCCTCCCGCCACGCCAGCGACCACGGGTAGACCGGCTGCAGCTCGCGGGGCCGGTGGACCGGCACGCCGCGGTCGGCGTAACGGCGGGCGTAGCTGTCGAATTCGAGGACGTACGCGCTGTCGCGCGCCCGGCTGATGGCGGCGTGGCAGCTGTCGAACGTGCCCGGGTTGCCCAGCCAGTGCAGGGCGACGCCGGTGTGCTGTTCCCACGAGCTCAGGTACCGGCCGTGCACGTTGTACAACGCCGTGCCGGGAGCGTCCGCGAAGACCTCGAGGGGCCGCTCGTGCACCGACGCCGCCGGTCGGCTCGGGTCGCCCGGCCTGCCGACCAGCCAGAACGGCTCGAGCCGGAGCAGGGCGTGCCGCCACCCGGCGGGGTATTCGGCCTTGAGACCGGAGGTGACGCGCAGGACCGCGATGTCGAGGTGGTCCTCGAGCAGCGCGGTGAGCTGGCGGGCGCTGTCCATCTGGCTCTGGACGAGCCGCACCCCGGGGTGGGCGGTGAGGAAGGCGTCGGCGACGACCCGGCTGGTGTCCAGCTCGAAGATGTGGGCGATCCGCAGGTGGCCCGGCGTGGGTTCGCGCAGCATCTGGTCGGCGGTGGCCAGCAGCTGCCGGGCGAGCTGCAGGAACCGCTCGCCGCGCGGGGTCAGCGCGACGTGGCGGCTGTCGCGCGCCAGCAGGGGCGCGCCGACTTCGGCTTCGAGCCTGCGGATCTGCTTGGACAGCGTCGGCTGGCTGATGAAGAGCTCGGTGGCGGCCCGCCCGAAGTGCAGTTCGTCGGCGACGGTGACGAAGTACCGCACCAGCCTGAGGTCGAGGTCCATGCGGGCCTTCCGGCGCGAAGGGGAGTGAGGCAGTGCGCCAACGATGCCACCGCGGCTATCGATTCGTACACAACAGGTCTTGGACGGCGGGGCCGCGGGTCGTGTTGGCTTCGGGGAAAGCTCGCACCAACTGGAGGATCCGATGGCCGACCCGGGCACCCCTGTCGTGTTCATCCACGGGCTGTGGCTGCACGCCACCTCGTGGACCCCCTGGATCGACCACTTCCGGGCGGCGGGGTACGCGCCGATCGCCCCGGGCTGGCCGCACGAGCCCGAAACCGTCGAACAGGCCCGGGCGAACCCGGACGCCGTCGCCGACATCTCGATCGACGACGCCACCGGCCACTACGCGTCGATCATCGAGGGCCTCGAACGGCCCCCGGTGATCATCGGCCACTCCTTCGGCGGCTTGATCACCGAGAAGCTGCTGGGCCAGGGCATCGGCCTCGCCGGTGTTGCCATCGACCCCGCGCAGATCAAGGGCGTCCTGCCCCTGCCGCTGGCGCAGCTGCGGGCCGGCCTGCCGGCGCTGGGCAACCCCGCCAACCTGCACCGGGCCGTTTCGCTGACCGAGAAGGAGTTCCGGTTCGGCTTCGGGAACGCGCTGACCGACGAGGAGTCCTCGGAGCTCTACCGGCGCTGGACCATCCCGTCGCCGGCCCGGCCGCTGTTCCAGGCCGCGGCCGCCAACTTCGTGATGCACTCCCAGGCCAAGGTCGACACGCACCGCGAGGACCGCGGCCCGCTCCTGCTGATCTCCGGCACCGCGGACCACACCGTCCCGGACGTCGTCACCCGTTCGACGCTCAAGCAGTACCGGGACTCCACCGCCGTCACCGAGCTGAAGCAGTTCGAGGGCCGGGGCCACTCGCTCACCGTCGACAGCGGCTGGCGCGAGGTCGCCGACTCCGTGCTCGGCTGGCTGCGCGAGCACGGGATCTAGGCGCGTGGACCTCGGATTGGGCGGCGCGGTCGCCGTCGTCACCGGCGCCAGCCGGGGGATCGGCCTGGCCGTCGCCCAGACCCTCGCCGCCGAGGGGGCCCACGTCGTGGCCGGCGCCCGCGAGCCCGGGCCGGACCTGGACGCCCTCGCCCAGGCGGGGAAGGCGCACACCCTGGCCGTGGACCTCGGCACCGCCGAGGGGCCGGGCCGGCTCGCGGAGCTGGCGCTGACCGAGTTCGGGCGGATCGACGTCCTGGTCAACAACGTCGGTGCCGTCACGCCGAGGCCGAACGGCTTCCTGCTGGTCACCGACGACGAGTGGAGCCGTTCGCTGACCTTGAACCTCCTCAGCGCGATCCGCGCCACGCGAGCCGTGCTGCCGGCGATGGTGACCGCCGGTCGCGGGAGCATCGTCACGATCGCGTCGATCAACGCGAGCCTGCCCGACCCGGGCGTCATCGACTACAGCGCGGCGAAGGCCGCTTTGATCAACTTCACCAAGTCGGTGTCGAAGGAGTTCGGCCCGCACGGCATCCGCGCCAACGCGATCAACCCGGGCCCGGTCGCGACGCGGTTGTGGCTCGGCAGCGGCGGCGTCGCCGAAACCATCGCCGCCACCACCGGCGCGAACCCCGAGTCGGTCGCCGAGGAAGCCGCCGCCCACGCGGTGACCGGCCGCTTCACCCAGCCCGCCGAGGTCGCGAACCTCGCGGCCTTCCTGGCCAGCGACCGGGTGGCCGGCAACATCACCGGCGCCGCCTTCGCGATCGACGGCGGCTACTCCACCGAAACGCACTGACGGCCGAGCCGTGCGACCCTGACGGCATGACCGATCGGTCCGCGCCGCGGCGCGAACTGGAGCGCATCCGCGACGGCGGCGGCCCGGGCGCGGACCAGGGCCGCGTCGCGCTGACGGCCGGCACCGCCGAGGACCGGCTGCGCGCGGCCATCCTCGCGTTGGCCACCGGGCGAGGTGTGAACAGCAGCACGTGCCCGTCGGACGCGGCGAGGGCGGTGTCCGCAGAGTGGCGGCCGTTGCTGCCGCAGGCCCGGGAACTGGCGCGCTCGCTCGCCCGGACCGGCCGGGTGGAGCTGACCCAGCGAGGTCACACCCTCGACCCGGACGGTGAGTGGCGGGGTCCGATCAGGATCCGGCTGCCTCGGTCCGCATCGGAGTGAGGTCGCCCGGGACGAGATCGACGCGGCGCGCCTGGCTCGGGCTGCCCCGGCGGCCAGTCGCCGCGCGAAACCCGCGCGGCGCATCGGCCTGGACGGCCGGGGCTTGCGGTGGTGGTGAGTCCGGCTCGGGGCGGGTGCCGCGCGATGCCCGCGTCGAGGCTGCGCGTGTCGACTGGGTCGGCTGGGGTTCGCGGCGGCGCGCCTGGCTCGGACGGCCTCCGCGACCAGTAGCCGCGCGGACGCGGCGCCCGTCGACCTGGTCGGTTGGGTCTCCGGCGGCGAGCCCCAGCTCGGGGCGGCCTCAGCGGATAGGCTCGCCGAACCAGCGGGCCAGGTGGTCGTCCAAGTCCCGCTGGTGCTCGCCGGCCCAGGCGATGTAGCCGTCGGGGCGGACCAGGATCGCCGGGACCTCCAACGCGGCGGCGGGATCCGCGATCAGGTCGACCCGGTCCGGCCAACCCTCGACGGTCAGTCCTCCGGTGCGGTCGAGCAGCAGGCCGCGGCCCCGGCGCAGCCGCTCGTAGAGGCGGCCCTGGCCCAGCTCGATGTCGCGCACCCGGCGGCCGAGCAGGTCGGGGCCGGTGCCGAAGTCGTAGCGGACGCCGAGCGCGGTGATCTTCTCGATCAGGTACCGGTTCACCTCGTCGAAGCCCATCAGCTCGGTGAACAGCCGGCGCACGGCCCGCGGTCCCGGTTCGGCGGAGCTCAGCTCGACCTGGGCGCGGGTGTTGACCAGGACGTCCTCGGCGACCGGGTGGCGTTCGGCGTGGTAGGTGTCCAGCAAGGGTTCCGGCGCCCAGCCGCGGACCCGGCCGGCCAGCTTCCAGCCGAGGTTGACCGCGTCCTGCACACCCAGGTTCAGGCCCTGGCCGCCGGCGGGCGGGTGGATGTGCGCCGCGTCGCCGGCCAGCAGGACCCGCCCGACCCGGAACCGCTCGGCCAGCCGGGTCGCGTCGCCGAAGCGGGACAGCCAGCGCGGGGAATGCGCGCCGAAGTCCGTGCCGGTGAGGGCACGCAGCTGCACTTTGAAGTCTTCGAGGGTGGGCGGTTCCGCGCGGTCTTCGGCCGCTCCCGCGACCGGGACCACGGCGCGATAGACCCCTTCGCCGAAGGGCACGAGGCTGAACGCCCGGGCGGTCTCGCGGATTTCGGCCACCTTGGCGGCGATCTCCTCCGGCGGCGCCGTCAGTTCCAGCTCACCCATCAGCGTGTCGTTCCGCGAAGGCTCGCCGGGGAAGCCGACGCCGAGCAGCTTGCGCACCGTGCTGCGCGCGCCGTCGCAGCCGACGAGGTACCGCGATCGCAGCCGCTCGCCGTCGGCCAGCTCGACGGTCACCCCCTCGTCGTCCTGCTCGAACCCGGCCACCGCGCGCCCGCGCCGGATTTTCGCGCCCAGCCCGGCGGCGTGGTCCGCGAGCAGCCGATCGACGACCGGCTGCGGGATGCCCAGCAGGTAGGCGTACGCGGAATCCAGGTCCGCCGGCGCGGGGGAGGGGATGGCGGCGAAGATTCCGCCGACCGGGCGCTGCCTCCCGCGTTCGAGCAAGCGGTCGAGCAGTCCGCGCATCGCCATGAGCTCGAGGCTGCGGACGTGCAGGCTGACAATGCGGACGAACGACGCGGGCTCGGTCTCCTGCTCCAGGACGAGCACCCGGACGTCGTGCAGCCGCAGCTCGGCGGCCAGCATCGCGCCGGTCGGCCCGCACCCGGCAATGATCACATCGAACATCAACCACCCATTCGCCCGACTGTCGCCGTGCGTCCCCGTCGTCAGGCGGGCGGCGGCCGCCAGTCTGCGGGACCCCGGGAGGCGTCGCAAGCGATATATGCTGAGGGCGGAGGGGACCGGCCGGGCAGAACGGAAACCCAGCTATGCCAGCGATCCACCACGTGGCGGTCGTCGTCGACGACCTCGAGCGGGCCGTCGGCTTCTACACGCGCGTGCTGGGCTTCCGGCTCTCGGCCGACCGCCCCGGCACCCTCGGGCCCGGCGCCTGGCTGGACGTCGGCGACCAGCAGCTCCACCTCATCGAAGGAGCGCCGGGACCGGCGCGGGGGCAGCACTTCGCGGTGCTGGTGGCCGACCTCGACGCGGAGGTCCGCCGGCTGCGCGCCGACGGCTTCGAGGTGAGCGATCCGAAGCCCGTCGGCACCGCGCGCCAGTCGTTCCTCGCCGACCCCGCGGGGAACGCGATCGAGCTGCACGAGAAGTAGCTTTCGCGGCGGGCCGTGGTCCCGCGGCACCGAGAATGTCCTGACGGCGGAAGGGGTGCACGATGAAGTGGATGGTCCACGCTCTCGCCCGGGCTTTCACCGGATTCGGGTGGGTGCCGGCGCCGCCGTTCGGACCTGGCGTGTCCGTGCCGGTCCCGCGCCCGGTGACCGACGTTCCGAGCGTGCCGTTGTCGCCGCGGGAACGGGAAGAGTTCCGGCGGATCGTCGGCTGAGAAGTCCACAAAGGACTGACGTGGTTCAGGTCAGCGCGACCGGCGCCGTGCCTTCGAAGCGGTAGCCGATCCCGCGGACGGTCGTGATCGGGTCCAGGTGCGGCGCCAGCTTGGCCCGGAGCTTGCGCACGTGGACGTCGACGGTCCGGTCGTTGCCGTCCTGCCGCGGCCACAGCGCGGTCTTCAGCGCGGTGCGGGTGAAGACGCGGTCGGGGTGCGCGCGGAGGAACCGCAGCAGGTCGAACTCCAGCCGCGTCAGCTCGAGGTGCCTACCCAGCAGGATCGCCCGCCGGGAGCCGGTTTCGATGTGCAGGACGGGGTCCGGCACGAGCCGCAGGTGTGACGCCGCGGGGCGCCGGGCCGGGGTGACGTCGACGCTCGCCAGTCCGTCGAGCGCGGCCGCCAGCCGGGTGGCGACGAGGGCGGCGTCGCGGGCCGGGCCCGTGAGGTCGATCCGGATGGTCACGTCGAGCACCCCGGGGCGTTCCGGCTGGATCGTCATGGCGCGATTGTCGGTGCCGCGCGCGAAGAAGCGAAGCGCGCCCGCCGGCTGGAACGGCTTGACTCGCCGGGGCATGGTCGCGATGGTGTGGCCGGCCACGATGAGCTTCGCCCGGCTGCCGCAGCTGCTGCTGTTCGGGTGCGCCGCGGCGTGGTTCGCGGTGGCGACCGCCCGTGGCGGCGCGCACGACGGCCGGTGGCACCCGGCCTACCACGCGGTGATGACGGCCGCGATGGCGCGGATGGTGTTCGTCATGCCCGGGCGATGGTGTGAGCGAGGCGGCCGCCCGTCAAGCCGCGCGGTGCCGGCTGGCCGGCCTGCGCGGGAACCGGCCGCGCACCGGCGCGAGCGGCGCCGGGGCGTCGTGCTCCGGAAGCCGCACCTCGTCGTCCGTTCCGAGCGCGTCGGCGTTCAACGGTGCGGGCGCGGGCCGGCGCCGCTGCTCGCGGTGGACCACGAACATCAGCACCAGTCCCACGACCAGCAGGCTGTGGGTCAGCAGGCGCCCGGCGCCGACCTGGCCGTCGGACACGTCGATCACCGACGCCACCCCCAGTACCAGCGCGAAGCCGGCCACCAGCGGCAGCTGCGCCCCGGCGGTCCGGGGCCGCAACGCCGCCCACAGCAGCCCGATGCCCAGCGCGAGGTTCCACGCCGCGCTCTCGTTGCTCAGGTGGATCGCGCCGGCGTGCGTGTCTCCCGGCACCAGGAACTCGGCGAACCCGAGCCCGGACTGGACGAGCCCGACGAGCCCCAGCGCGACCCGCGCCGCCCACTTCTCCCGGGACGGCAGTGGCGCCCGCTCGAGGATCGCGGCCGTGAGGTCGGGCACCGCGGGTGCCTGGCGCAGCATCGAGCGCCGCAGTCGCCGGGCCTGGTCCTGCCAGGCCTGGCACGCCCCACAGCCCCGCAGGTGGCGTTCCACTTCGGCTTCGGGCAACGGGCCGGTCTCGCCGTCCATCGCGGCCGAAAGCGATTCCCGGAAAAGTGCGCAGTCCACGAGTAGATAGTCGCTCATGTGCCCGGCCCGGTTCCAGCGGATCAGACGACGGCGCCGCGCCGGGGATACCCGCGTCTCCCTGACCGGCCCGGGTGGCACTTTTCGCCATTCAGTGCGCGTCAGCCGGCGTTCCAGACGGCTTCCGCGCGGTTCACGAAGTCGGCGCGGCTGCCCGCGGCGATCGCCCCGACCCGGGTGCGGTAGCAGTCCAGCACCGCGTCGAACCCGGTCGCGCGCAGGAAGTCCCGTACGACGGGACGTTCGCCGGTCACCACGCGCAGCCGGTCGGCGCCGGTGCTGTCGTGGGCGGCGCGCACCTGCCGGACCCCGGCGACGGAGAGGAACCTCAGCTCGGAGAGGTCCAGGATCAGGACCTCCGGCCGGGGTTCGGCGGCCAGGACCCGCGCGGTCGCCTGCGCGAGCTTGGGGGTCGTGCCCGCGTCGAGCTCACCGGAGAGAGCGAGGACGACGACCCCGGGCGCACTGTGCGTCCGGACCACCAGAAGGCGTTCCGGCTGGAAGGAATCGGCCACGGCCACCACGCTCCGCTCAGCCTTCTGACGGCTCCGGCGCGGAGCCGTTCCGAAGTCGGCTACCCCGCGGCGCGGCCGGTCAACCCCCAGGCCGGCCCCCGCACGGCCGGAGCACACTGTTCTGGCTCGCCGGCGTATGGCTCGCCGTGCTGACCCGGCTCAGTCGGGCTCGCCGGTGTGCCGCTCGCTGGTGAGCAGCGCCCAGACGACCTTGCCACCGGACCACCGGGGGCTGCAGCCCCAGGCCTCCGCCGACCGCGCCACGATGTGCAGGCCCAGCCCGGCGGCGCCCGGCCAGGGACGGGGGAGCAGCACGGCCGGGCGGGGATCGTCGTCGAGGACTGCGATCGTCAGGCGGCCGCGGCGCAGGTCCAGGCGCAGGGTGGCGGTGGAGGTGGTGTGCTGGACCGCGTTGGTCGCGAGCTCGCCGGCGACGAGGATGCCGTCGTAGACGAACTGGGGTACTTCCCACCGCGCGCAAGCCTCGCGCACGGCCGCCCGCGCCACGGCCGACGCTTCGAGCCCGCGGGGGAGGACCAGCTCGGTCCGCTGCCGGGACGGCTTGCACAGCGCGCGCTCCGCACTGCCGACGTCTTCGCCGATCGCGACCTGGCGGTGGATCCCGTGCTCCCGTAGCGCGCCGGTCCGGCTCGCGGCGCCGGCCAGCGCGAACGGGATCCCCGGCCACGTCCCGAGCCGCCGGGCGACCAGCCCGAACACCCCGACCGGCGCGACGGCGTCGAGATCGAGACCGTCGACCCCGGCGATCACGGCTTCCGGCTCGTCCGCCGCGATCTCCAGCAACCCGTCGCGCAGGCGCCGGTAGCTGCCCAGGTGCAGCCCGCCGGTCACGGTGACCAGCGTGTAGAGCGGCTCCGCCGCCACCTCGAGGTCGAGCGTGCCCAGCATCGTCTCTCCTCAGGCGAGCCTCGGTTGCCGTCTCGGCTAGGTCCACGCTAGGTCCACGGCGCCGAATCCGGTAGGTCGCTCACTCCTGGCTCATCTCAAAGTGACAAAAGCACGTCCCTTCTGTCCCTTTCCGTGCTCCCCCGACCGGGGTGCGGCGGCGGGCGGTCAGCTGTCTTCGAGGCGCGCGCTGATGGTGGTAAACGTGCTGAGCGTGCCGAAGCCGTCGTTCCGGGCGTGGTGGCCGGTCAGCGCCTGGGCGCGGACGGCACCCCGGGGTGCGGCCTGGCCGAGCACCGGTGGGCCGATCGGGTCTTCCGGAAGACTGTTCTGGTCCATGGTTTCCTCTCCGGCGGGCAGTGCGGACGCCCCTCTCACGCCCCGGCCCCCGGATCGGTTGAGTTCAGCGCGTGGCCCGGTCCCAGATCACCACCGGCGGCGCGTCCGGGTAGTCCGTGTCGTGGGCGATGACCTTGCCGACCTTCGGGTTCTGCCGCAGGATCGGGAACTCGTCCATGTCGAAGACGTTGTTGGGACGCCGTGAGCCCAGCTCGTCGCCCTGGTGGGGCCAGCCGCTCGACTTGCCCGGCGTGTTCGGCAACGCGATGTGGACGTCGCCCTCCGCGTTGTGCGCCAGTGCCTTCGACGCGTCCTTCCAGACCTTCTCGCCGTTCGGGTGGTTGTCGGCGAACTTGGGCATCTCGACGCCGTTGTCCTTCAGGATGCCTTCGAGGGTGTTGCCGCCGTTCTTCTTCGCCATGTCGATGGCCGGGTTCTCGATCGAGCCGTGGTACTGCGACTCCGTGATGTTCTTGCCGGTGGCCGGGTCGTAGAGGTGCGAGTTCGGCTTCGACGGGTCGGCGTTCTTGCCCCACACGGGGGTGCTGGAAAACTCCGAGTCCTTGATGTGGCCGCCCGACCAGAACCACGACTTGTCCTTGCCCGGCGCCATCATCTCGTCCCACTTCTTCGAGAACTTGGCGTACTGCTCGTCGGTCATGTTGTGGGGCCGGATCTTGCCGTCCGGGTCGCGGAACTCGCCGAAGCCGTCCGGCTTCTTGGCCCCCGGCGGGAGCTTCGCCGCGTCGCCGCCGCCCGCCGGGTTGTCCGGCGCCTTCGGGCCGCCCGTCTTGCCGCACGGGCTCTGCACCAGGCCGAGCGGGTCGCTCCGCAGGTGCGGCTGCTCGACGTAGCCCGCCGGGTCGGGCGCCGCGGCCAGGCCGAGCGGGTCCTGGCTCAGGTACCGCCCCGTCCGCGGGTCGTAGTAGCGGTAGACGTTGTAGTGCAACCCGGTCTCGGCGTCGCGGTACTGGCCGGGGAAGGCCAGCGGCATCGGCGCGGTGCCCGTCGTCGACGGCAGCAGTTCGCCCCAGAAGCTCGTGCGCGCCTGCCAGTCGACCGTTCCGCTCGCGCCGAGAAGCTCGGTCGGCGTGCCGGCGGGCGACGTGACCACCGTGTGGAACCGCACTTCGGAACCCCGCTGCTCGACCTGGACGACCGGCCTGCCGTCGTCGGGGTGACGCTCCCACGTGAGCACGCGCGACTTTCCGTCGTCGGTCAGCTCGATCTCCTCGACGAGCTCGGCGCCGCTCCAGACGAACCAGGTTTCGGCCGTCTGGCGCGGCGCGCCGTCGTCGCCGAGTGCCCAGCGCCGCTTGGCGAACCGCCGGCCGAGCGGGTCGTAGAGGTAGGTCCAGAACGACTCGTCCGGGGCGATGACGGCGATCAGCCGGTCCAGCTCGTCCCAGACGAGACGCCATTCCTCCGGCCCGGCGGGAGTGGCACGCACCCGGCTGGTCACCCGGCCCTGCGGGTCGTGGCCGTACCACGTCCCGGCCGGCGGCAGGAGCCGGCCGGCCGCGTCGTAGCCGAAGCGTTCGACGCCTTCGGGCGCGTGCGCCTCCGTGACCCGGCCGGCCTGGTCGAACCCGAACCGGATCGGCAGCGCGTCGTCGAGCGCGGCGAGCCGCCCGTCCGGCGTGTACGTGTAGCCGCGCCGGCCCAGGCCGGCGATCACCTGCTCGGCGAGCCGGTCTTCGGCGTCGAAGACCTGTCGCAGGACCTCCGTGCCGTCGAGCACGCGACGCGTCTCGCGGCCGGCGTCGTCGTACTCGAACGCGATTTCGTGGCCCGCGACGCGAAGCGACGTCGCGAGGTCGCCGTCGTACCGCCACTCACTGTCCAAACCGGACACCGTGGTGCGGTGGACGCCCGCGGTGTCGTAGGTCCAGCGCACGCCGACCCCGTTGAGCGTTTCCTCGCGCACGCGTCCCCGCTCGTCGCGCACGATCTCGAGGACCGAGTCGTTGTCGATCGCGTACTTCAGCTGTCCCAGCGCGTCGTAGGCGTACCCGGTGACCCCGGTGGCGGTGCGGCGCTCGACGACGTTGCCGAGCGGATCGTAGGAGTACTCGGTGACTTCGCCGAGCCCGTTGGTCATCCGGCGCAGCTGCCCGGCCTCGTCGTAGTCGTAGATGAGCCGGCGTCCGTCGAAGTCGGTCTCCTCGACCAGCCGGCCGGCGGGGTCGTAGGTGTAGCTCCAGGTCAGGCTGCGCGGGTCGGTCACCGCGACCAGGCGCAGCTCGGCGTCGTAGCGGTACGCCGTGCGCGCGCCGGTGGCGTCGAACTCCTCGATCGGCAGGCCGAACGGGCCGTACGTGCGCCGGGTCGCCCGTCCGGCGGCGTCGCGGTACTCGACGACGCGTCCTTCGCCGTCGTGGCGCCAGCTTTCCCGCTCGCCGTGGGGGCCGATCCGCCACGAGCGCTGTCCTTCGGCGGTCCAGCCCAGCCGGGCCGCGCCGCCGGACGCGGTGTGCACCAGCCGGGGCCTGCCGAACGGGTCGCGGTCGCCCGGCCGCGCCGCCGCGGTGATCACCGGTTCGTCGCCGAGGGCGTCGGCCGGGCCGTCGACGCGCAGCCGGGTGGAGACGCCGGGGAGAGCGGCGTAGGGATCGGACTCCGCGGTCACGGCGCGGGTGTCGCCGGATCGCAGCTCCACCTCGCCGGTCGCGGTGGGCGTCAGCCGCACCACGGAACCGTCCGGGCGCGTCACCGTCGCCAGGGTGCCGTTTTCGTAGCCGTAGAACGTGATCCGCCCCAGCTCGTCGGACTGCGACAGCAGGTCGTCGTACCGCGTCCACGAGTACCGGCGCGTGTGCCCGAGCGGGTCGGTCCGCTCGACGAGCTGGCCGGCCTCGTTCATCCGGTACGTCCAGGTGTGCCCGAGCGCGTCGGTGTGCCGCGTCGTGCGAGCCTCGGTGTCGTAGGCGAAAGTGCCGTTGAGGTAGCGCTCGGCGCCGACGCTGCGGACGCAGCGGCCCTCGGCGTCGTAGACGTAGCGGTACCAGGTGCCGGCGCGGTCCTGCCAGCCGACGATCCGGTCGTCGACGTCGTAGTCGAGGTTCACCGGGCGCCCGGTGAAGCCGGCGACCTGCGTCAGCTGGCCGAGCCGGTTGTAGCCGTACCGGACGACCGGCGCGCCGCCGGGCACGCCGAGCGCGGTGATCCGGCCCGCGCCCGATTCGATGCCGATCTCGGTGCCGTCGTCCCGGCGCAGCAGCCGCGGGGCGCCGCTCGCGTCGTGCTGGATCGTGGTGCGGGAACCGCCCTGCTCGATCAGCGTCAGCGGCAGCTCCCGGCCGCGCCCGTCCGCGAACACCAGGTCGCGGGGGCCTGCCGACAACCGGTAGCCCCCGGTGGTCCGGCGCAGCGGGTGGCGCGGCCCTTCGAGCGGCAGCACCGGCTGGTCGCCGGCGGGCAGCGGGTAGACGAGGACCATGCCGTCCTCGGCGTAGAACCGGACTTCGTCGCGGCCGAACGCCAGCCTCTGGTCCAAAGTGGACGCCCACGAGCGGCCGAACCACCGGCCCGCGCGGTAGGACGACAAATGCGTGCGGGACAGCACCAGGTCGCCCGCGTCGCCCGGCAGGGTCAGGTCGACCTGGGTGAGCACGACCTCGCCGGAGGCGACGTCCACCGGGTCGGAGACGCAGACCTTCTTGTCGTCCGGCACCGCGCGGTCGCGCGGCCCGTCGCCCTTGGGGTCGCCCTTCGGCTTGCCGCCGCCATCGGGGCCGCCCTTCGGCGTTCCCCCGGGCGGGTCGGCCTTCGGCGGGCCGTCGGCGGGTGGGTCGCTCTTCGGCGGGGGATCGGTCTTGGGCGGCGGGTCGGACTTCGGGGGCGGGTCGCCTTTGGCGCCCGACGCGGTGGTGCTGTCGTCGCCGTTCTTCGGTGGCGGGTCGGTCTTGGGCGGCGGCGCGTCGGGATCGCCTTTGCCCTTGGGGCCGCCGAGGTCCTTGGGGTTGCCCTTGATGTCGATGCTCTTCGGGGGCGGCGCGGCCTTGCCCGGCTTGATGTTCTTCAACGCCTTGGCCGCGTCACCGAAGAGGTCACCGGCCCGCTTGAGCAGCGGGACCAGCGCCTTCAACGCCGTGACCAGCCGCTTGACCAGGTCGGCGATCTTCGACGCGGTCTTCGCGACGGCGCCGATGACCTGCGGGACGACCCAGGTCATGCCGATGCCGAGGGTGAAGATCACCTGCAGCGCCCAGCTGATCAGGTGCCCGATCAGCTCGGCGATGATGTCGCGCACCAGCGCCCGGACCGCGGCGACGACTTCACCGGCGGTCTTCACACCGCTGGAGGCGCCTTCGCAGCCCTTTTGCGCGGTTTCGAGCAGCGTGACGGTGTCTTGGGCGCGCTGGCGGTAGGTGTCGGCGGCGGTGCCGGTCCAGGACGAGATGTCGGTCTTGACCATGCCGGTCAGGTCCTGGCCGATGCTGCCCAGCTCGGTGGCGACGTTCTTCCACGTCTCCGACTGGGCGGCGATCTCGTCGGCGTTGCCGGTCAGGCCGTTGAGGGCTTCCTTGAGCGGGCCGACGTGCTCGATCAGCCAGCCGACCCCGGCGGCGAGGATCGCGCCGAAGGGATCCATCGCCATGGAGAGGGCGTCCAGCGCGGTGCCGACGGCGCCCATCGCGACCGACGCCCAGTCGCCGCTCTCGATGGCCGACTTCAGATCGTTCGCGGACTCCAGCAGCGAAATCCCCGAGTACGCCTTGGTGGAGTCCTTGGTCTCCGCGACCAGCGGGTTGCCCACTTCGCGACCTTTCCGACGCCCCGGCAAACTCTCGTCAAACTTTCAAGGAAGCCTGGCCGAAAAGTAGCAGCGACGGATCGCGCTGGGGGCCGGCTGCCCGAAAATCCGGCGATTGCTGTCCCGGGCGGGCAACGTCAGCCCGCGACGGGTCGGCCGTCGAGGAAGAACCCGCCGGTCGGGCCGCCGGCGGGGAGGGTCGCCGCCCAGACGACGCCGAGCGCGGCCTCCGCGGGCGACCGGTCGTCGGCGTCGTCACCGCGCTCGGGGTGGGTGGCGACCGAGCCGGGGTCGACCGCGTTGACCAAGATCCCCGTGTCGCGCAGTTCGGCGGCCAGCGACCCGGTCAGCGCGTTGAGCGCGTACTTGGCCAGTGAATAGCCGGGCGACCGGACGCCGGTGGTCCCGGCGGCGATCTGCGTGACGGCGGCGCTGGAGACGTTGACGATCCGGGCGGCCGGGGCGGCGCGCAGCAGCGGCAGGAAGGCCTGGACGACGGCCCAGGCGCCGAGGACGTCGACGGAGTAGGCGGTGCGGGCCTCGGTCAGGTCCGCGTCGAGCACGGACAGCGTCGTGAAGTCGGGCATGGCGGCGGCGTTGTTGACCAGCGCGTCGAGCCGGCCGGCGATCGAGCGGACGGCCTCGGCGCAGGCCAAGGCATCCGCCGGGTCCGTGACGTCGAGGCGCACCGCGGACGCGGTGAGGCCTTCCGCGACGAGCTTCTCGGCCAGTGCGCGCGTCCGGTCGAGGTCCCGGCCGGCGAGGACGGCGTGGTAGCCGCGGGTGGCGAGCTCACGGGCGACGGCGAAGCCGAGTCCATGGGGACGGCTCGCGCCGGTGACGAGGGCGACGGGGGTTTCGTTCATGAGACTTACTGTAGGGAGTTCCTACAATTGTGCCAACCCGCTTTTTCGGCATAGGATCAGCGGGTGACCGACCCTCGTCCCCGTGCCCTGCTGCGCTGGCCCACTTACCTCATGGGGCGGCTGCACCGCAGCGGGGTCGGCCGGATCGACGCGGCGCTGGCCGGGTCCGGGCTGGCCTTGCGCGACTTCTACGTCCTGGTCTGCGTCGGCGAGTTCGGCCCGCTGGCCCAGCAGCGCGTCGCCGACCGCCTCGGTCTGGACCGCAGTGACCTGGTGAAGGTGCTCGACCGCCTCGAGGCGGCGGGTCAGGTGCTCCGGGAGCGGGACACCGAGGACCGGCGCCGGCACGTGCTCACCCTGACCGAAGCCGGCCGGGCCGCGGTCGCGAAGGTCGAGGACGTCTCGGCCGCGGTCACCGGCGAACTGCTCTCCGAGCTGAGCCCCGGCGAACAGGAGACCCTGCACCGCCTGCTGCTCAAGGCTCTCGGAGAGCCGTCCGCCTGAACCGGGGTCAGCCGTTCTTGATCTTGTTGCGGCGGGCCTCGGCGGCGTCACGGCGTTCTTCGAAGCGGGCCGCCTGGGCGTCGAGCGCCTTGAGGAAGGTGGCCAGCTCGTCCCGGGCGGCTTCGCCCACCGGGCCGAGGTTGGTCAGGTCGAACACCTTCCAGTAGCGCAGCAGCGGCAGGACGACGTCGTCGTGGTGGATACGCAGGTCGTAGATGCCCGCCTTGGCGATCAGGGCCGCCTTCCTGGCGAAGCTCGGGATCACCGCGCCCGGCATCGCGAACGACACGACCTCGTCGGTGATCGCGCGCATCATGGCGTCGGGGGAGATCTCCAGCGAGGCCTTGACCAGGTTGCGGTAGAAGACCATGTGCAGGTTCTCGTCCGTGGACACCCGGGCCAGCAGCCGCTCGGCCAGCGGGTCCTGCGTGTAGCGGCCGGTGTTGCGGTGCGAGATCCGGGTGGCCAGCTCCTGGAACGAGACATACGCGCAGACCTGCAGCAACGGCTTGTCGCCGGTGTCGTAGCCGGCCTGCATCGTCTCCATCCGCATGCGCTCCAGCTCGACCGGGTCGACGGCGCGGGTGACCAGCAGGTAGTCGCGGATGCAGATGCCGTGGCGGCCCTCTTCGGCCGTCCAGCGGTGCACCCAGGTGCCCCACGCGCCGTCGCGGCCGAACGCGCGCTCGATCTCGCGGTGGTAGCTCGGCAGGTTGTCCTCGGTGAGGAGGTTGACCTCCAGC
Organism: Amycolatopsis camponoti; assembly: GCF_902497555.1. Classification (NCBI taxonomy): domain Bacteria; kingdom Bacillati; phylum Actinomycetota; class Actinomycetes; order Pseudonocardiales; family Pseudonocardiaceae; genus Amycolatopsis; species Amycolatopsis camponoti. The sequence continues at coordinate 3,112,521 of NZ_CABVGP010000001.1, forward strand.
GCCGTCCGCGCGATCGGGCTGACCCGGGACTGCTCGGGGTCCCACGCCTCGCCGCCCAGCTCGGCGAAGTCGCGCCCCTGGCTCCAGGGGACGTACTCGTGCGGCATCCACTCCTGGGCGGCGGCGAGGTGCCGGTTGAGGTTCTCCTCGACCGTCCCTTCCAGCTCGTACAACAGGCGCGTGCTTTCCGGAACCGGCATGGGGCGTCCTTCCGTACCTACGCGACCGTAACTTACGGTGCCGTAGGTAGGGTAAACGGACCTGGGGCCCGGGAGGTTCCCGTCGTGGTGGCGGTCACGAAATCCGACCGGCTCGCCACGGCCGGTGGTTGATCTCCGCGAGGCCGGTCAGGGGCGCGGCAGGCCGGTCGGTTTCGGCCTGCTTTCCCGCCGCCTGACCGCCCAGCTCGGTCGCCCGGCGCACGTCGCGGGCGTAAGCCTCCGGCGCCTCCCATGCGGCGAAATGGCCGCCGGCCGGGTGTTCCACGTACTCGCGGATGTTCAAGAACGCCTCGGCGTAGCTCCGCGGCTCCGGCTTGATGTCGTGCGGGAACACCGACAGCACGGTCGGCGTCTCGAGGCGGCCGGGGAGGGGGACCGGTTCGGTGTAGGTCGTGAACGACGTGCCGATCGTGCCGGTGACCCAGTAGGCGGTGATCCACGTGAGCAGCTCGTCGACGGTGAAGGCCGATGCGCCGGACCAGGATTCGAGCTTCTCCGCGATCCACGCCGCGAGCCCGGCGGGGGAGTCGCCGAGGGCGACCGCCAAGGTGTTCGGCCGCGTGGACTGCTCGGCGATGTAGCCGCCCTCGGCGCGGAACCAGCGCGCCGCCCGGGCGAGGTAAGCGGCCGCGTCGGGGTCGAGCGCCGCCGGGTCCGCCGTGAGCGCGCGCTGCGGGGCCACGTTCGTGAGGTGCAGTGCCGCCACCCGGTCCGGGTGGTTGCCCGCCAGGACCTCCGCGACGGTGCCGCCCACGTCGCCGCCCGACACCGTGTAGCGCGGGTAACCGAGTTCCGCGAGAGCGCCCGCGACGACCTCGGCCATGCGGCCGGCCGACATGCCGGGCGCGGTGAGCGGCGCCGCGAACGGGAAGCCCGGCAGCGCGGGGACCACCACGTGCGCGTCCGCCAGCAACGGCAGGACGCGTTCGAAGCGCAGCACCGAGTCCGGCCAGCCGTGCAGCAGCACGACGACCGGGGCGCCGGGATCCGCGGACCGCTGGTGGATCACCCGCAGGCCGCCCACCGTGACCCAGGGGAGCGCGCGAATGCGGCGCTCGTGCACGTCCCAGTCGTACCCGTCGGCCCAGCGGGCGAGCAGCTCGTCGAGCCGGGTGCCGGTGACGCCGCGCGTCTCGTCGGCACTCCAGGGGAGCGTGACCCGCCGGGTCCGCCGGAGTCTTTCCCGCAGTTCGTCCATCATGTGTACGACGATACACATGATGTGTATGCTCGTACACATGACTTCGCGCGACGCGGCGGCCACCCGGCTGCGGATCCTCGAACAGGCGCGACGCCAGTTCGCCCGGCACGGCTACACGGCGATCACGGTCAAGGGCGTGGCCGACGCCGCCGGCGTGTCACCCAACCTCATCACGCGCTACTTCGGCGGCAAGGAGGGCCTTTTCCTGGCGGCGACCCGGGTGGAGATCCCGGTCGAGGACTCCTTCGGCGGCGACCGCGCCGAGCTGGGTGCGCGGCTCTCGGTGAGCATCGTCCGGCGCTGGTCCGGCGAGTCGGGGGACGACCCGCTGCTGGTGCTGCAACGCGCGTCGGGCGAACGCCCGGAGGCGGCGGAGGCCCTGGCCGCGTTCCTCGACACGCACTCGCTGGAGCCGTTGCACCGCTACCTGCGCGACAGCGGCCTGGACGACGCGGAAGCCCGTCGTCGCGCCGCCGCGATCGACGCGTTCGTGCTCGGTGTCTCGACCCGCCGCCGCGTGCTGCGATCCGAACTCGGCGACCCCGCGGAACTCCAGGACTGGCTGAGCACGGTGATCCAGCGCCTCGCCGACGGCTGAGGTTCAGCGGGCCCGGAATCCCCGGACCATGAGGTCGGCGAACCGCCCGCGGGCCGCCGGGGTGCTCGCGGGGATGCCGGTGTTCGCCATGAGCACGAGGTTCAGGTCGGCCAGGCCGACGTCGGGGCGCAGGTGGCCGGTTTCCCGGGCGCGGCGGATCAGTGCGGCCGCGGAGGTCAGCGAAGCCGCGCGCATCGCGGTCAAGTCCAGCGTGCGCGGGAACGTGGACTTGAAGGCGGTGGTGAATCCGTGGTCGCGTGCTTGCAGCTCGCAGAGCTTCCGGACCGTGACGCGGAACCCGCGCCAGGGATCGGGATCGGCCAGCCCTTCGTCCATTGTGGACCGCCAGGCGCGCACCTGCTCGGTGAACGCCGCGGCGACCAGTGCCTCCTTGGCCGGGAAGTGCCGGTAGACGGTCGCGGGTCCCACCCCGGCGCGCCGGGCGATCTCCCGGACCGGCACGTCCAGGCCTTCGGTGACGAACACCGCGCGCGCCGCGTCGAGGATCCGGGCCGCGGGACGCCGGTGGCGAGGCAAACGAGCGGTCACGGCTCTCACTTTAGCCAGGCCGCGCGGAGCGGCCGTTACGGTCCGCTGATGACTTCCGACGGGTACCTGGCGGCCGGTGTCGGCGCGACCGCGACCATGGCCGCGATGGCCAGGGCGATCGCGACCCGCACCGATCCGCTCATCGACGACCCCTTCGCCGAGCCGCTCGTCCGGGCGGTCGGCATCGATCTCCTCACCCGGCTCGCGACCGGTGAGCTGCCGCCCGGGGAGCTGGTCGGCCAGGTGGCGATCGACGGGGCCAAGGTGCGCACCCGGTTCTACGACGAGTTCTTCCTCGACGCGGCGAACGCGGGCATCGCCCAGGTCGTGATCCTGGCTTCGGGGCTGGATTCCCGCGCGTACCGGCTGCCCTGGCCGGCCGGGACCGTCGTCTACGAGCTGGACCAGCCGCTGGTCGTCGCGTTCAAGACCCGCGCGCTGGCCGAGCTGGGCGCCGAGCCCACCGCCGACCGGAGGGTGGTGGCGGCCGACCTGCGCGACGAGTGGCCCGCCGCCCTGCGCGCCGCCGGGTTCGACCCGGCGCGGCCGAGCGCGTGGAGCGCCGAGGGACTGCTCGGCTACCTGCCGCCCGAGGCGCAGGATCGCTTGCTGGACACCGTCACCGCCCTCAGCGCGCCGGGCAGCCGGGTGGCCACCGAAAGCAGGCCCAACCCACGACCGGGTGCCGAGGACCAGACGAAGGAACGCCTGGACGGCATCTCCGCACTCTGGCGCGAGCACGGGTTCGACACCGACATGGCGCGCCTGCGGTTCTTCGGCGAGCGCAACGAAGCGGGTCCCTACCTGGCCGCCCGAGGGTGGACGCTGAACGCGGTCACCACGCGCGACCTCCTCGCCGCCCACGACCTGCCGCCGTTGACGGACGACGACCTGCGCATGGGCGAACTGCGCTACATCAGCGGCACTCTCGGCGAGGCGTCACGCCGGGACGTCGACGGAACGGCGGATGCGCGCCTGGCCGGGTGATCGCCGAGCCGGGCGGTCGAACGTCACCACGCCGACGGCGATCAGGCACCACAGCACGCCGGTGAGCCGGCCCAGCCGATCGGCGTCGGCGCCGGTGAAGCCGAGCGCGGCGGCACCGATCGCTCTCTGCGTCACGTGGAAGACCACCGCCACGAGGGCGCTGCCGCCGGCGCGGTTGACCAGCCAGACGTAGACCAGCGTGATCGCGAAGGTGACCGGGAGCCCGAACGGCGCGAGCATGCCCGAGGTGACCAGCGGCAGGTGCCAAAGCGCCACGGTCACCCCGAGGACGGCGCCGCGCCGCGAAGGAAGGCGTCGCGTACCGCCAGGTCGTGCTGGCCGAGGAGCCGTGGGGCGTCCGCAGCCAGGTCCGCGCCATCTGCGAGGAATGGGTGGTGACAAGGGAATGCCGGAGATGGGGTTCACGCTCGGCGGCGTGGAGGAGGCGCTGGACCCGGCCACCCGGGTCGGCCTGGCCGTCGACGCCGACGGCAGCGTGCACGGCGTCACGTCGTGGCTGCCGGTGCACGGGCCGGACGGCGAGGTCCACGGCTGGACCCTGGACCTCATGCGCCGCCGCGGCGACGGTTTCCGGCCCGCCGTGGAGTTCCTGATCGGGTCCGCCATCCTGGCGTTCCAGGCGGACGGGATGCGGTTCGTGTCCCTGTCGGGCGCACCGCTGGCCCGGTCGGCGGCGGCGACGGCCGAGCCGGCCGCGGTCGAACGGCTGCTGGACATGCTCAGCCGAGAGCTGGAACCGGTGTACGGCTTCCGCTCGCTGCACGCGTTCAAGCTGAAGTTCAGCCCGCGCTTCGAACCGATGTACCTCGCCTACCGCGACGAAGGCGACCTGCCCCGGATCGGCGTGGCGCTCCCCCGCGCGTACCCGCCGGACGCGAACCTGCGCACCTTGGTGAAGCCGGCGACCGCCACCCGGCGTCGTGAATGACCCGTTCAGGGCTCGTGAGGTCCTGAACGAGTCATCCGAGACCGGGGGAGGAGGCCGGGCGTCACTCCGGCGGTGGCGGCGTCCGGTGGGACCCTCCCGGCGCCGGGAGGCGGTTGCGGAGCAGCGTCAGCGCCTGCTTGGCGGCGAGGGTGAACAGGCCCATGGTGATGTCCGGCTGGCCGAACACGACGAGCAGGAGCGACCCTTCGACGGGGAAGACGCAGACGTAGCCGGAGCTGCCTTCGAACAGCGCACTGCGGGATTCGCCGATCCGGGCCTGCGCGGTGAACTGCGCGGCGAGCCCGATGGCCGCCGCCGACATGGCGGCGACGCTGTCGGCCTCGACGGCCTCGGTGTCGTCGGCCAGGACCAGGCCGTCGTGGGTGGCCACGAGCAGCCCGGCCACCTGGTCGACCTGGTCCGCGACCTCGCGCAACGCCTCGAGCATCCGTTCGGGGTCGAGTGGCGGGCGCCGGGCCGCCCGGTCCGGCGGGGGACCGGTGCTTTCCGGCGCCGGCTTGCGGACCGGCAGCGGGGCGCGGGAGGGCTGGCTGTGGGTGTCGGCACTCGTCATACGGACAGGCTGGTCTCGATGCGCTTGAGGCTGTGGCGGGCGAGCGCGAGGTTCGCTCGTTCGCGGTCCAGGACCAGGTAGAGGAACAGGGTGGAGTTGCCGCGGGCCGACAGCGGCCGGATCAGGTGGTACTGGCGGTGGAGGGTGATGAGGATGTCCTCGATGCTGTCGTCCAACCCGAGAGAGGACATGACGCGCAGTTTCGCGCGGACGACCTCGGTGTTGCCGGCCGCCGCGATATCCAGGTCGAGCCAGTCGCCACCGCCCAGCGAACCGAGGGACATCCCGCTGTCGTAGTCGACGAGGGTCGCGCCGACGGCGCCGGGAATGCTCATCGCTTCTTTCAAGGCCAGATCGATCGTCATGAAAAGCCGTCCTCCAGTGCGATCACGTGCTATGTCCACAATCGACCGGCCGGGGACTTGTGTTCGGCCATCCGGCGGTCGCTCGCGCAGGCCTGTGACGTTATGTGTCCGCGCCAGTTTCAAATACGACCGTTCGGAGCAACTTTTCATTTCAGCTCGTGACTTGTTCGCGGGGTCCGAAATGCGTCCCGGTATTCATTTTCTGCAATGGCGCTCACTTGAGCGCCCTGACAAAACTGCAATTTGCAGACGGCAAATGGCAGCACTCGGCGGCGGGTCACGGGCGGCGGTAGAGCGTGATCGAGTGCCCGACCTCGTCGATCGGGGCGCTGCCGGAGATCAGCGCCGTCAAGCGGTCGTCCGCCTTGGCGATGGCGGAGTCCGACACGGCGAGCAGGCCGTGCACGTCGTCCGGGGGCACGGCGAGCGGGTCGGCCGCGTCGATGCCGTACGCGGACGGCACGCCGCTGCCCTTGTAGACCAGCCAGACCCGCTCGCCCGGGTGGTCCTGGCGCAGGCGGTCCGCGAGCCGGCCCAGGTCCTGGCCCCAGTCGACGTTCGAGTCGTGCAGGCTCAGGTGGGTCTGCGCCGGGCCGCCGAACGCCTCGTTCGAATACGGCAGGTAGTAGGGGAACGTCCGCAGCGAGCTGACCGCGGCGAAGACGACCAGCACCCCCGCCGCGACGTGTGCCCACCGCCATCGGACCGCGACCAAGCCCGCCGCGGCGACCGCCAGGAACATCGGCACGAAGATCGCGTACCGGACCCCGAGGTCGCGGGTGCTGGTCATCGCCGCGGCCAGCAGCACCGCCGCGGGGACGAGGACGTACGGCGCCGCCGGGCGCAGCCGCGGGACCGCCGGCAGCGCGACCGCGCCGGCCAGCCCGAGGGCCAGCGTGGCCAGCGGCGTCTTCACCAGCAGCGCGACCGGCAGGTAGTACCACAGTGAGCCGGCGTGGTACCGGCCCAGCAGGAAGGTGCTCCACGTCCGGTCTTCGAAGGCGAACTGGACGCGCATCCCGTCGAGGTACGGCCGGGGCAGCGGCAGCCGGTCGACGAGCGCGCGCAAGCCGTGGTCGGCCGGCAGGTCCGGCGGCGGCGTCCAGTGCAGCCGCGGATCCACGACGAGGTAGGAGGCCCACACCACGGCGACCGCGAGCAGGGTCACGGAGACCGCCGCGGCCACGCCGAGTCCGAGTACCCGGAGCGTCCTTTGTGGACCGATGCCGCGGCGGGCGTGCCAGACCGACAGCACGACCAGGAGCGGCACGACCGGAACCGCCGCCAGCGCGCTCATCTTCGTGGCCACGGCCGCGCCGAAGGCGAGCCCCGAGAGGGGAACATGAAGACCGGGACGCCGCCGGGCCCGCCACAGCAGCCAGGCCGACGTCAGCAGGAACCCGGCGACCGGCACGTCGAGCGTGGCCAGCGATCCGTGCGCGATGACGTCGGGTGAGAACGCGTACAGGGCCAGTGCCGTCACCCCGCCGGCCGGGCCGGTCAGCTCGCGGGCGAACGCGAAGACGACCAGTCCGAACAGGAGCGTCAGCACGATCACCGGCAGCCGTGCCGCCAGCATCAGCCCTCCCGGGTCTTCGCCCGACTCGTACAGCACGTGCCGGCCGAGCTGCGTCTGGTCGCCGGTGAACCCGGGGTCGAGGTGCGCGCCGGTGAAGGCGAGGCCGGTCGCGATGATCAGCTTGCCCAGCGGCGGGTGCTCCGGGTTGTACCGCAGGCTGTGCTGGTCGAGGTAGACCACGGCCGTGCCGACGTAGACCGGCTCGTCGATCGTCGGGGACTGCTCGACGGCCGTCGTGATCATCGCGATCGCCATCCCGGCGAGCAGGGCGGCCACGACGAGCACGAGCGGCCACCGCCGTGGCGGCTTACCGGGCGCCTCCTCGGGGATCGCTTCGTCCGCGCTCGGCACCCGGCTCGTCAAGAGGGACATCCGCGGGTCCTTTCGTGCGAAAGAACGGGATCACTCCCAGGACGTCCGGCCCGCCCGGTGGTTCCGCAGGAGGGGCAGGAAGAGCTCGTCGACGATCTCCCGGATGCGGGCCGGCTCCGGCGGGCGGAGCTCCATGAGGAGGTCGTGGCGCACCAGGTCGTACGGCAGGTCGAGCACCGTGGCGGGAACGCGGCCGAGGTCGAGCTCGCCGCGGTCGTGGGCGCGCCGGTAGACGGCCCGGGCGTGGGGGAGCACCTCCTCGCCCATGACCTCGGCGCGGACCTGCGCGGGGGTCAGGCCGGTGCCGGCCAGCAGTCCCGAGAACGCGGTCGCAGCGGCGATGGCGAAGAACGGGGCACGGGTTTCGCTCACCGCGGCCAGCTGGGCGAGCAGGTCGCCGCGCAGGGTGCCCGTGTCGGGGTCCGCGACCGGGTGGGCGTTCCGGTAGTGCTCCATCGCGGCCAGCACCAGCTGGTCCTTGTTGGCCCAGCGGCGGTAGAGCACGGCCTCGCTGGTGCGGGCGCGCACGGCGATGGACTCCATCGTCAGGCGGCCGTACCCGGTCTCGACCAGCTCGTCCCAGCCGGCGGTGAGCAGCTCGGACTCCAGCTGCTTGCCGTGCCGGCGGCGGCGGACGGGCTCGGAGGTCACCCCGTCACGATAGAAAGGGTTTCCTTTCTCGGCAAGTCCGCCTAACCTGGTTAGAAAGTGATTCCTTTCTTGACGGGGGCTGACCATGACCACGACCCAGGTGCTGATCGCCGGCGCCGGCCCGACCGGTCTCACGCTGGCCTGCGAGCTCGCCCGCGACGGCGTCCCGTTCCGCCTGGTCGAGGCCGCCCCCGGGCCGCGGCCCGGCTCGCGCGGCAAGGGCGTCCAGCCGCGGACCCTCGAGGTGTTCGACGATCTCGGCGTCGTCGATCGCGTCCTCGCCCACGGCCGGACGGCGATGCCGATCCGGTCGGCCGCTCCCGACGGCCGCGTGACGCTCGGGGGCACCGAGACACTCGGGGACCGCCCGGACATCCCGTACCCGGCGAGCCTGATCACGCCCGAATGGCGCGTCGAGGAAGCGCTGCGGCTGCGGCTGGCGGAGCTGGGCGGCGCGGTCGAGTTCGGCACCGCGCTCGACGGCTTCGACCAGTCGCACGAAGGCGTGTCGGCCGTGCTCGTCGCGGACGGTGTGGCGGAGACGGTCACGGCGTCCTGGCTGGTGGGCTGCGACGGCGGCCACAGCACCGTCCGCGGGCGGGCCGGGATCGCGTTCGAGGGCGAGACCCGGGAGGAGGTGCGGATGATCGTCGCCGACGTCGACGCCGGCGGCCTCGATCGCGATGCCTGGCACCTGTGGCGGCACGAGGAAGGCTTCGTCAGCCTCTGCCCGCTGCCCTCGACCGGCGCCTTCCAGTTCCAGGCGAGCATCGCGCCGGGGCAGGACCCCGGGCTCGCGCTCGCGAACCTGCGGGCGATCCTCGAGCGGCGCAGCGGCCGCGCCGACATCCGGCTCCACGAGCCGGAGTGGGCGTCGCTGTGGCGCGCCAACGTCCGGCTCGCCGACCGCTACCGCGAGGGCCGCGTGTTCCTCGCCGGCGACGCCGCGCACATCCACTCGCCCGCCGGCGGCCAGGGGATGAACACCGGCATCCAGGACGCGCACAACCTCGGCTGGAAGCTCGCGGCGGTCGCGAAGGGCGCCTCGCCGGCTCTGCTCGACAGCTACGAGGCCGAGCGGCGCCCGGTCGCGGAGGGGGTGCTCGCGCTCTCGGACGCGCGCCTCGCGGAAGCGCTGGAGCGAAAGGGCATCCCGCTCCGCCGCGACGCGGCCACGACGCAGCTCGGCATCGGCTATCGCGGGTCGGCGCTGGCCCGCGACGACCGCGACGACACCGCGTCGCTGCGCGCGGGCGACCGTGCTCCCGACGCGTCCGGGCTGACGACGGTGGACGGCGAACGCCGGCTGTTCGACCTGACGCGCGGAGGCGGCTTCACACTCCTGGACTTCGGGGGCGGGCCGGCGACGTTTCCACCCGGACTCAGGACTTTCCGCGTCGTCGGACGGCCGGACGGTCCGGGCGAGATCGCCGATACCGGAGGCCACCTCGCCGCCGCCTACGGCGCGTCCGGCACCACGCTCGTGCTGATCCGGCCCGACGGCTGCGTCGCGGTGATCTCCGACGCCGGTGACGGGCCGGCGGTTTCGGACTACCTAAATGACCTATGCCCGATCGCCGGATCTTGACGTAGCGTGGGAATCCCTGTCGTCGACGTTTGCGAGGGTCCGGATGGAAAACGCCACAACCCCCACCGAGATGCCCGCCAGTGGTCTGCTGCTCGGCGTGGAGACGCTGACGGCCGCGGTGGACCGGGGCAAGGCCAATGGCGCGGTCGCCGACAACGACGGCAACGACTAGCGGTCGTCCCGCTCCATGACGGAGATTCCCGGACTGGCCGGCCTCGTGGCACCGCTCGAGGCCGGCCGGTTCTTCGAAGAAGTCCTGGGGAAGGCGCCCCGGCGGTTCCCGGGGGAGAAGGGCCGGTTCGCCGGCCTCCTCCCGTGGCCGGAGCTGGACCGGGTGCTGCGCCAGCACCGCCTGGAGTTCCCGCGGCTGCGCCTCGCCCTCGACGGCGAGGTCGTGCCCGCCCACACCTACACCGAGATGGTGTCGACCCGGCGCAACGGCCTCGTGCCGCGCGTCCTGTCGGCGCCCTTCGCCGAACACCTGCGGTCCGGGGCGACGCTCGTCGTCGACTCGGTCAACGAGCTGGTCGACGGCGTCGGGGAGCTGGCGAGCCGGCTCGAGCACGACCTGCGCGAGCGGATCCAGGTCAACCTGTACGCGGGCTGGGGCACCACGCACGGCTTCGACGTGCACTGGGACGACCACGACGCGTTCATCATCCAGCTCTCCGGGCGCAAGCGCTGGCGCCTGCACGGCGTCACCCGGCGTTCGCCGCTGCAGCGGGACGTCGAGCTGCCGGAACGTCCGGAGGGGGAGCCGTACGAAGACTTCCTGCTGGAAGACGGCGACGTCCTCTACCTGCCGCGCGGGCACTGGCACGACGTGTCCGCCGTCGGCGAGGAGTCGTTGCACCTGACGATCGGGTTCAACGCCGCCACCGGCGTGGACCTGGTGGCGTGGCTGGCCGACCAGCTGCGGGCCGACGAGCTGTTCCGGGCCGACCTGCCCCGGTTCGCCGGGCCCGAGGTGCGGGCCGAGCGGGCCGAGGCGGTGCGCCGCCGGCTCGCCGAGCTGACCGCCGGGGACCTCGTCGACCGCTTCCTCGCCGACCGTGACGCCCAGGCGCCCGCGCAGACCCGCGTCGGCCTGCCGTGGGCGGCGACGGCGGAGCTGCTGCCACCGGACGACGACTTCGAGGTCCGGCTGCTCGCGCCGCGGGCGGCGCTGGTGGACGGGGAAGGCACGGTCGCCCTGGTCGCCGCGGGGAAGCGCCTGGTGTTCGCGGCGCCCGCGCGGCCGGTGCTGGCAGCGCTGCTGGGCGGCACGCCGCAGCCGTTCAAGGTGCTGGCCGACGCCGCGCCGGGCGTGGACCGGGCCACCGTGCGGGCGCTGCTGGGCGAGCTGGTCACCCAGGGGCTCGTGGCGAGAGCGTGACGACCGCCGGGGTGACGCAGCGACGTCACCCCGGCCCGGTCGGTGACCGGTCGGTGACCGTTCGGCGCACGATCGGGTGCCTGGTCGGCGAGCCGGTCACATCAGGGGGATTGACGCGCGAGAATTCGGGTACGCTTAGGCATGCCTAAGTCAGGGTTCATGGCTGAGGCGGGACTTTGCTCTCCCGGCCCGACCGCGGCGCCCGCGTGCGCCGCGCTGACGCGCGAGCTCGGTGGCGAGCCCGCCGGGACCGCCGCGCGCATGACGTCGTGGCTGCTCATCGAGCAGCCGGGTTCCTGGGGCCCGGACGCTCTCGAAGACGTGCTGGCCGAGGCGCTGCCCGCCGGACGGCTCGAGGCCGCCCGGGACGCCGGCCTCCGGCCCCTGCTCATCCGCAAGCCCGGCCGCCACGCGCTGGTCCCGGGCGCCCCGCGCACGGTCTACGTCGCCAGCGGCCGGCCGGGGCACCGCTGGCTCGAACGGCTCGACGCCGCCGACCTGGCCGGCCTCGATTTCGAAGCCGTCGCCGCGGGCCGCGGCGGGCACGGTGAGCCGGTGTCCGGGCCGCTGTTCCTCGTCTGCACGCACGGCAGCAAGGACATGTGCTGCGCGGTCTTCGGGCGTCCGGTGGTGACCGGGCTGGCGCAGAACCACCCCGGCCAGGTCTGGGAGGTCAGCCACGTCGGCGGCGACCGCTGGGCCGGCAACCTGCTGACGGTCCCCGACGGCTACCTCCACGGCAGCCTCGCGGTGACCGAGGCCGAGCTCGTCGCCAAGGAAGCGCTCAGCGGCAACGTCCGCCTGGAAAACCTGCGCGGCCGGACCTCCGCGGAGAGCCCGTGGTCGCAGTTCGCCGAGATCGAGATCCGCGGCCGCACCGGCCTGCGCGGGCTCGACGCGGTACTGGCGACCGAAGAGGAACCCGGCGGCGATGTCCGGAAGGTGCTGGTGACCGGGGGAGCCCGGCGGTACGAGGTCGTCGTGCGGCGGAAGCCGTCGACCGCGGCCGGGCACAGCCGCTGCTCCGCGCGAGTCGTGCTGGCCGCGTTCGAGACGGAGTCGGTCCGCGAGCTCTGACGTGCGGGTCAGTCGCTGAAGTCGCCGTTGAGCGACTGGGTCGATTCGCCGTCTCCGCTGCCGCTGCTCCGGCCCCAGGGCTGTCCGTCCACTGTGGCCGTCGCGTCCACGTCGCCGCCGCCGGAGCGCATGACGATGTTGTAGACGTGCTTGCCGGAGTGGGGCGCGAAGTCGAACGTGTGGCTCCACGGGAGCTTGACGTTGTTCTCTTCCGTGGTTTCGCCGTCGATGGTGTAGGTCAGCTTGGTCAGGACGGCCGTCCCCTCGATCTTGATCTCCAGCTTGTGCGGCGGGGCCGCGGGAGCGCCGGACGTCGGGGGAACCGGGATCACCGGGGCGGGCGACGGTCTGCCGCCGACCCCGGCCGAGCACCCGGCGAGCAGGACGGTGGCGGCGAGTGCGGGCAGAAGCCTCATGGCCCGACTTTAGTGCGGCCGGAAGGGGTCCGGAGAGCTCTGGTCGGGTGGAACCGCGGCCCGGGCGGCCGTGGGCGTGCTCGGCCGGGCGTGCCGATCACCGGACGGCCACAATGGATCTCATGGCAGGTTCCGAGATCACGCGCGTCGGGGTGGTGGCGCACCCGCGGAAGCCGGTGCACGATTCGGTCGACGTGCTCGTCGCGTACGCCTCGCGTCACGGGGTCGAGCTGGTGGTCCGGGGCACCGACGCGGCGCAGGTCGAGGCGGGCGTGCCGGTGGTTTCCGACGCCGAGTTCGCGGCCGGGGTGGACGCCGTCGTGAGCCTCGGCGGTGACGGCACGATGCTGGGCGCGATGCGGCTGGCCGTCGACCGGCCGGTGCCGGTGCTCGGGGTGAACTACGGCAACGTCGGCTTCCTGGTCGAGATCGCGCCGGCCGAGCTCGCCGGGGCGCTCGAACGGCTGCACAGCGGGGATTTCGAGATCGAGCCGCACAGCTGTGTCGCGCTGGAGGAAGGCGACGCGGCGGTGGTCGCGTTCAACGACGTCGTCGTCGGCGGCGCCGAGCCCGGCGCGACGGTGGAGGTCGACCTGCTGGTCGACGGGGCGCAGTTCGGGTACTACCGCTGCGACGCGCTGATCCTGAGCACCCCGACCGGCTCCACCGCCTACAACTACGCCGCCGGCGGCCCGGTGATCTCGCCGGCGGCGGAGGTGCTGGCGGTGACGCCGGTCGCGTCGATGTCGGGGGTCAGCCGCTCGATCGTGTTGCCGGCACGCGACGTCGTCACGCTGCGCAGCGCGGCCCGGAGCGCGCCGCCGATGCTGCGCGTCGACGGCAACGCGTGGCGGCCCCTCGACCCGGCGACACCGCTGACGGCGACCCTGCGCCCGGACGCGGCCCAGGTGGTGCGCCTCGATCCCGGCCGGCACGCGCGGCGCAGCCGGGTCAAGCTCAGCCTGCTCGACCTGCCGCTGCGTCCCGAGCAGATGGCGGAACTGCTGCCGACGGAGGTGCGCGAGGACTTGGCTCGCCTGCGCGAACGCCGTCAGCTGCCGGAGGGCTGAAGACCCGCCGGGGTTCTCAACGATCCGACGGCGGGAGCGAATACCGCACGGTCGTCCCGTCGCGGACGCACGTCGCCGCCCCGGTGGTCGGCGTGGTCGTCAACGCCACGACGTCGCGGGTGCACCGCGGTGGCGGAGGGACCTCGTCGCTGCCGGCCGAGGCGAAGCCGACCACCGCGATCACCACGCCCACCGCGGCCAGCACCCCGGCTCCCGCCCACACCAGGCCGCGGTCCGGGCGCGCGGGCTCGGCCGGTGGCGAGACTCGCGACGGGAACCGAGGACGAGCCACCTCGGCCACCTCGATCGCGAACGGCTCCGAACGCTCCGCCCGGAAGCCTTCCTCATCGGCGAGGAACCGTTGGTACACCGACAAAGCGAGGGCGCTCGTCCGGGTCAGCGCGGCCGGTGCCGCCACCGGATCGCCTTCGGGGCACAGAAAACCGTGCAGCAGCACGAGCGGACGGCCGTACTCGTCGCGGGGCTCGCCGCCGGCCTCCGCTGTCGTCACCGCGTGCTCGGCCCAGACCAGCACGCCGTGCGGAGTCGCCGCCGCGCGCGACGGGACCTCGTCCAGCGGGGTCGCCGTCGCCTCCAGGAACCCGTGCTCCCGCAGGAAACCCGGGACCAGCAGCGCGGAATAGCCGCGCCGCCGGCCGCGGGCGATCAGGAACGGCCAGGCGCGGCCCGTCACCAGTCGCCCCAGCGGTCGCCGCCCAGGCGGGACACCGGCAGTTTCGCCTCGAGCACCGCGACCTGCCGCTGCAGCTCGCCGACCACCCGCCGCCGCGCCTGGACGTAGTGCTCCGCCATCCGGTCGGCCTCGCCGAGCCTCGCCATCCGGTCGGTGCGCTCGGCCGGGTCGTCGCGCGGGCCCAGCGTGTCGAGCAGCAGCATCAGGCCGGACTCGGCGACCAGGCCCGCGCCGAGGGCGGACGCCAGTACCCGCGCCGCGTGCGCCGTGAAGTGGGCGCCGAGCGTCCGCAGCGCCTCGGCCGGGCCCATCCGCATCCGCCGTTGCGCGGCCGCGAGCAGCTCGGCGCGGGTGGCGCGGTCGAGCGAAAGTTCGGTCTGGCGCAGGATGTCCGGCACCACCACCGACAACGCGGCCTCGACGTTGCCCGGCCGGAACCGCCCCTCGGGCTTCTTGCGGACCACGCCGTCGGCGTAGACGGCGAAGTCGTGCCCGACCGCGGTCACCGGGATCAGGCGGACGATCCGCCGAGCGCTGTGCACCTTGACGAGGTCGGCGAACCCCGGCGTCGCCATCAGCCGGTCGCGCACGATCCGCAGCCGCTCGTTCTCGTCCGGGTGCAGGTGGTCGAGCAGGTCCCACTTGGTGATCACGAAGACGATCGGGCTGCGGACCGGCAGCATCGCGTTGATCATCGCGTCGAGGGACGCTTCGAGCATCAGCGTGCCGCGCTGGTCGCCCTGGTCGGCCTGCAGCAGCCGGAAGCCGTCGATGATGCCGACGAGCGCGTCCGCGCCGGCGATCGCCTGCAGCAGCGTCGCCTGGGCGGTCGACCCCGGCGCGTCCGGGTCGGTCAGCAGCTCGCCCGGGTACTCGAGGTAGCCCAGCTTGACCACGGGTTCGGTGGCGCCCCCGACGTCGGCCATCACGCTGAACTCGAACTCGCGCAGCTCGCCGCGGGTCGTGCCGCGCGGCCACTCCTCCTGGACGTCGGCGGCCTTGCGGTACCACCGGTTCAGCTCGATCAGCTGCTCGTGCGGCACGCGCAGGTAGAAGCCGCGGTCGCCCGGGGTCTGCAGGCGGCGGTAGATCCCGGTCAGCAGCAGGGTCTTGCCCGAGCCCTGCAGGCCCAGCGTCACGATCCGGAACGCCGGGACCCCGCCGGGCGGCCCGGCCAGTACCGCCGCGGTGCGTTTGCGGCGGCGCCGGCGCGTGAGCAGCACGACCAGCAGCACCAGGACGAGAACGAGCAGCACGACGCCCACGGTTTCTCCCCTTCCCTCACCGGGGACGGAGCCGCGGGCCGGTCCGGAAATACACCGGCTTTCCCGGACCGGTCAGGGCCTTCGCGGCTTTACGGAGCCCAGGGCGCCGAGACGGTCCAGCTGCTGTCGGCGGTCACCGTCTGGGGCCGGTCGGAGCCCGTGCCGCCGCCCGAGGCGATGTAGACCGCGGAGTCGAAGTGCCGCAGGAACGCGCCGGGGATGTTGAGCGACTCGAACGTCACGCCGGTGCCGCCGAGGCCCGGCCGGGTGCAGAACGTCGCGTCCCCGCGCATCAGGGTCGAGCCGTCGTCCGGCGAGTTGCGGACGCGCCCGTCCTGGTGGCGCAGGAACTGCCCGGGGTAGTTCACCGACTCGAAGGAGTAGCACGAGGACTCGGCGAGCCCACGCCGCACGGTGTAGGTGGCGTCCTGCTTGAGCAACGCGCTGCTGCCGCTGGTCACCACCTCGGTGTAGGCCAGGCCGCCGGCGTGCCGCAGGTACCGGTCCGTGTAGCCCCACGTCGTCACCCGCAGCGACTGCCGAGCGTTGACGGCGAGGGCGACCGAACTGCGCCACAGCGCCGGTGCCGAGACGTTCCACGTCGCGTCGGCGGCGAAGCTCGTCGCGGTGTCCCACGGGTTCGGACCACCGCTTTGGGCCAGGTACACGGTTTCGTTGTAGTGCCGCAGGTACCGGCCGGGCAGGTTCAGCGACTCGAACGACGTCCCGCCGGCGGCGAGCCCCGGCCGGTCGCACCAGGTGGCGTCCGCGGTGAACGTGCCGCCGGTGTCGCTGTCGATCCGGACGCGGTTGTCGGCGTGGCGCAGGAACTTCCCGGGAAAGTTGACGGACTCGAACGAGAAGCAGCGCGGGTCCGCCAGTCCGGCGACCGTCCGGAACGAGGCGTCCTGCCGCGGTCCGTCGGCGCTGCCCGTGGTCAGGACGTCGGTGCGGGCGAAGGAATCGGCGTGGCGCAGGTACCGGTCGGTGAACCCGGGCGTGGTCACCCGGAACGACCGGACGTGCCCGAGCGTCAGCGGCACGGCCGCGTTCAGGTTCTTCGACGCGGCGATCAGGTCGGCGTGCGCCGCGCGGACGCGGGCCGTGTCGACCTTCTGCACCCGCCGGTCGTAGGTGAGCAGGCCGTTGTACTCGCCTTCGACGTCGGTGATCTCGGTGTAGACCGACGCCGACAGGCCCTTGGCGGTCATCAGCTGTTTCGCGTCCCGGACCATGCCGGTGTAGCGGTCGTTCAGCTGCGCCGCGCTCGCCATCTGCTCGTAGGCGAAGAATCCGCCGGTGGGGCTGTACTCGTGGCCGGGGTTGCGCAGGCCGAGACCGCCGAACTCGCCGAGCACCGACACGCGGGTCCCGGACGGCCGGGGCGCGTCCGGGCCGGTGTACACGTGCCAGTCGATGATGTCGCCGGTGCCCGGGTCACCCTTGGAGACACAGCAGTTGAACCCGCTGTGCGCGTTGACCAGCCGGGTCGGGTCCTGGTTCTTGATGTTCGTCGTGACGCGCTTGGTCTCGTCGAGGTTCCACTCGCCCCAGCCCTCGTTGAACGGCACGTAGGTCACGACGGCGGGGGAGAAGCGATGTTCGTCGACGATCTCGCGCGCCTCGGTCTCGAACTCGGCGATCTGCGCCGGCGTGCGGTTCGAGTCGGCCGTCGGCGTCGACGGGATGTCCTGCCACACCAGCAATCCCAGCTGGTCGGCCCAGTAGTACCAGCGGGCCGGTTCCACCTTGATGTGCTTGCGGACCATGTTAAAACCGAGTTCCTTGTGCTTCTGCAGGTCGGACGCCAGCGCCGCGTCGGTCGGCGCGGTGTACAGCCCGTCCGGCCAGAAGCCCTGGTCCAGGGTGCCGATCTGGAACACGAACTCGCCGTTGAGCGTCGGCCGCAGCGTGCCGTTCACGTTCTTCGTGCCGACCTCGCGCATGCCGAAGTAGCTGACGACCTGGTCGACCGTCGCGCCGGCGGAGTTGCGCAGCGAAACCCTGAGGTCGTAGAGGAACGGGTCGTCGGGCGACCACCGCCGCGCGGCCGGCACCGGTACGGAGAACTCGGTGAAGCCGCCGGTGGCGCTGCCGACGACGGCGCCGCCGGTCATCGACTCGGCGAGCACGGAGTACCCGCCGACGTCACCGCGGCCGAACACCCGCACGCGCGCGGTGTTGTTCGCCAGGTTGGGGTAGATGTCGACGGAGTAGATCGACGTCGGCGCGGTCGGCTCGAGCCAGACGGTCTGCCAGATTCCTGAAGACGGTGTGTAGAAGATGCTGGACTGGGAGTTGGCCTGCTTGCCGACGGGCTGCTTCTCGCCGCGGCCGTCGGTCGGGTCGTAGACGCGGACGACGATCTCGTTGGTGCCCCCGTTCAGCCGCGCGGTGATGTCGGCTTCGAACCGGTCGTACCCGCCCTTGTGCGTGGCGACCTGGGCGCCGTTGACCCACACGGTGGCTTCGTAGTCGACGGCGCCGAAGTGCAGCTGCACGTTCCGGCCGGCCCACGCCTGCGGCACGGTGAAGGTGCGGCGGTAGAACATCAGGTCGCGGTTGTCGTTGCGCATGATGCCCGACAGCGCCGACTCGACCGGGTAGGGCACGAGGATCCGCTCGGGCAGCGTCTGCCCGAGCGGCGGCGCGGCGTAGCGGTCGACGCTGCCGCCCGCGCCGGTGGCGGGGTTGAGGAACTCCCACTCGCCGTTGAGGGACTGCCAGTCGGGCCGCGTCATCTGCGGCCGCGGGTACTCGGGCAGCGGGTCGGTGGTGCTCACCTGCGAGGTCCACGGCGTGGACAGCGGCGGCGGCTTGGGCGCGACGGCGGCGTTCGCCGCGGGCGCCACCGGGATCGTGCCGAGAAGGGCGAGAACCAGGACGGCGAGACGGCGCATCGGACTCCTCGGGCGGAAGCACAACCGTGGGCTCGAAAATCGAACATAACACGGAACACGGACAAACGGAATAACTCAGAAACCACCACACAATCAACACTGCGGTGGTGGTTGCTGCCGTTCACACGCGCGAGGTCCGCTCGGGGTTGAGTCTCGGACCGCCCTGGGTCAGGAAACGCGGATCCGCGGTTCCGTCTGCTTCCGCACCTGTTCGAAGTCGACGCCCGGAGCCAGCTCCACGAGCGAGAGCCCGTCCGGAGTCACGTCGAGGACGCACAGGTCGGTGATGATCCGCTGGACGACGCCGCGGCCGGTGTAGGGGAGCGTGCACTCGTCGACGATCTTGGGCGAGCCGTCGCGGGCGACGTGCTCCATCAGCACGATCACCTTCTTCGCGCCGTGGACCAGGTCCATCGCGCCGCCCATGCCCTTGACCATCTTGCCGGGGATCATCCAGTTCGCGAGGTCGCCCGCCGCGGAAACCTGCATCGCGCCGAGGATCGCGGCGTCGATCTTGCCGCCGCGGATCATGCCGAAGGACAACGCCGAGTCGAAGAACGACGCGCCCTTGCGGACCGTGACGGTTTCCTTGCCCGCGTTGATCAGGTCCGGGTCGACGGCGTCTTCCTCCGGGTACGGCCCCACGCCCAGGATGCCGTTCTCCGACTGCAGGACGAGCTCGACGTCGTCGGGCACGTAGTTGGGCACCAGCGTCGGCAGGCCGATCCCGAGGTTCACGTAGTCGCCGTCGCGCAGTTCGCCGGCGGCGCGGGCGGCCATCTCGTTGCGGTTCCACGCCATGTCAGCGAGCCTCCGTTCCGGTGCGCACTGTGCGCTTCTCGATCGGCTTGTCCGCGGCCTGCTCCGGCGTCAGCGCTACCACGCGGTGCACGTACGCGCCCGGCAGGTGGACGTCGTTGGGGTCGAGCTCGCCCGGTTCGACGAGCTGCTCGACCTCGGCGATCGTGACGCGGCCGGACATGGCGGCCAGCGGGTTGAAGTTGCGGGCCGCGTCCTTGAAGACGAGGTTGCCGTGCCGGTCGCCGCGCCAGGCGCGGACCAGGCCGTAGTCGGCGACGATCGCGCGTTCGAGGACGAACTCCTGGCCGTCGAAGCTCTGCTTCTGCTTCGGCGGGCTCGCCTTCTCGACGTTGCCGGCGGTGTCGTACTTCCACGGCAGGCCGCCGTCGGCGACCTGGGTGCCCGCGCCGGTGGCGGTGAAGAACGCGGGGATCCCGGACCCGCCGGCGCGCAGCCGCTCGGCGAGCGTGCCCTGCGGGGTCAGCTCGACCTCCAGCTCGCCGCCGAGGTACTGGCGCGCGAACTCCTTGTTCTCCCCGACGTACGAGGCGACGACGCGGCGCAGGCGGCCGGCGCCGAGGAGGATGCCCAGCCCCCAGCCGTCGACTCCGGCGTTGTTCGAGACCACCTCGAGGTTCGTCGTCCCCGCCTCGAACAGCGCGTGGACGAGAACGGCGGGCACACCGCACATCCCGAAGCCGCCGACCGCGAGGGTGGCGCCGTCGGGGATGTCGGCGACGGCCTGCGCGGCCGACACGATCACCTTGTCCATGGCCGTCATCAGACCTTTGGGGTGGGTTTGCGGTCAACCAGTGAACGCGGTCTACCTGCGGGTTGTTCGTCTCGTGGTCGATTCGGGTGGGGTAGTGTTCACTGAGTGGACGCTCCTGGAGATCTCGTCGGCCGGACCCATCGGGCTTTGCGGGCTGTCGCGGTTCATGAGCCCGGGGGTGCCACGACGACGGCTTTGGCCCGGGAGGCGGGGTTGCCCCGGCCTACCGTGCATCGGCTGCTGATGTCGTTGCAGGGTGTCGGGATGGTGGAGCGGGATGGTGACCGGTGGGTGCTGGGGCCGGAGCTTTACTTCCTCGGAGTGGCTGCTGCTCGGCGTTATGACGTCACCGAGGCCGCTTTGCCTGTTGTCCGGCGGCTTGCCCTTGCTACGGGGGAGAGTGCGTTCTTTTCCGCGCGGCGGGGGGAGGAGACGATCTGCTTGATCCGGGAGGATGGGGCGTTTCCCATTCGGAGTCATGTTTTGTTCGAGGGAGCTCGGTTTCCGTTGGGGGTGGTTTCGGCGGGGATGGTGGTTCTGGCTCATCTTCCTGATCGGGAGGTTGACGACTACCTGGGGCGGGTGGATCTTGCTGCTTACGGGCCTCAGCACGACGTCGGTGAGATTCGGCGGCACATTGCGGCTACTCGGATTCGGGGGTATTCGGTGAATCCTGGGCTTGTCGTCGAGGGTAGCTGGGGGTTGGCTGCTGCCGTTTTCGATTCGGGTGGTTCTCCGCGGTGGGCTTTGAGCTTGACTGGGGTTGCGCATCGGTTCGGGAGTGAGCGGGTTCCGCAGTTGGGGGCTTTGTTGTTGCGGGAGGCTCATGGGCTTTCGGAGATTTTGGCTCGGGGTTGAGGTTGTTCCGGGGGTGAGTTCTTCGCTGGGGTGATTTTCTTCGCAACCCCGACGCCCTGATTGTGACTACGGCCGGCAGCACCGCGTCAAGGCGGGAAAGATGCCTTGACCCGGCACTGCCGGCCGTGTTCTGGCTTCGGATCGGGGTTGCGGGGGGTCTGGGCTTCGGTGGGTGGTGGGTGCGGGCTTCGGTGGGTGGTGGGGCGCTCAGCTCCGCGTGCGCAACTGGTTGTGATTTTGACTATTTGTTAAGGTGCTCTGATGGAAGAGCCGTTGGACTTCTGGTCGTTCGTCGAGCTGGCCAACCGGCGGCTCGCCACGGAATACGGCTTCCGTCACCAGTTGGCCACCGAGGTGCTGCTCACCCTCAACCGGGCCTCGGACCTGGTCACCTATGACCTCGAGGCCGCTGTGCACCGGCCGCGCGGGCGGTCTTGGTCGGCCTTTCGGCTGCTTTTCGTGGTCTGGCTGGCCGGGCCCCTGGAACCCAAGAGCGCCGCTCGGCTCACCGGGATGAGCCGGGCTGCTGTGTCGAACCTGATGAAGCCGCTCGTCGCGGACGGGCTGCTCGACCGCGTTCCGGACGCCCGGGATGGCCGGTCGGTCCAGCTGTCGCTGACACGGGCCGGGCACGACGAGATGGTCTCGGTGTTCCGCGAGCACAACGAGCGCGAGTTCGGCTGGACCGCCGCCCTCACCGAGGAAGAACAACGGATCCTCGTGATGCTGCTGGGCAAGCTGATCACCGGCCGGGCGGGGGCCGACACCCGCAGCCGGTCGTGAGTGAGAAACAGGGTTAGAACACAGTTTCTCACTCACGAGCACTTGCGCCGCCGCCAAAGTTAGTTAAAGTCTGAACTATACCGGCCAGGAGGCGAACCTATGGCGTACTACCGCCGAGCGGGGACCATCCCGCCGAAGCGGCACACCCAGCACCGCACACCCGAGGGCGGGCTGTACTCCGAAGAGCTGATGGGCGAGGAGGGCTTCTCCTCGGACTCGTCGCTGCTCTACCACCGCGGGGTGCCTTCGGCGATCGTCGGCGCGACGCCGTGGGATCTGCCCGACCAGACGCTCACCGAGAACCGCCCGCTCGTGCCTCGCCACCTGAAGCTCCACGAGCTGTTCGCGGGCAACGACTGGAAGAGCGCCGACGTCGTCACCGGCCGGCGGCTGGTGCTGGGCAACGGGGACGTCCGGATCTCCTACGTCGCGGCGGGGGAGACCTCGCCGCTCTACCGCAACGCCGTCGGCGACGAGTGCGTGTACGTCGAGTCCGGCGAAGCGCGGGTCGAGACCGTGTTCGGCGTGCTGGACGCTCGTCAGGGCGACTACGTGATCCTGCCGCGCGCCACCACGCACCGCTGGGTGCCGGTCGGCGACGAGCCGCTGCGCGCCTACGTCGTCGAGGCCAACTCGCACATCACGCCGCCGAAGCGGTACCTCTCGAAGTTCGGGCAGTTGCTGGAGCACGCGCCCTACTGCGAGCGCGACCTGCACGGGCCCGACGAGCCGTTCCTGGCCGAGGGCGAGGACGTCGAGGTGCTCGTCAAGCACCGCGGCTCGCGGGGCATCACCGGCACCCGGTACGTCTACCCGACGCACCCGTTCGACGTCGTCGGCTGGGACGGGTTCCTCTACCCCTACACCTTCAACATCGCCGACTTCGAGCCCATCACCGGCCGCGTGCACCAGCCGCCGCCCGTGCACCAGGTGTTCGAGGGCCACAACTTCGTCATCTGCAACTTCGTGCCGCGCAAGGTCGACTACCACCCCCTGGCCGTGCCGGTGCCGTACTACCACTCCAATGTGGACTCCGACGAGGTGATGTTCTACTGCGGCGGGAACTACGAGGCCCGCAAGGGTTCCGGCATCGCCCAGGGCTCGATCAGCCTGCACCCGGGCGGCCACAGCCACGGCCCGCAGCCCGGCGCGGTCGAGCGGTCGCTCGGCGCGGAGTTCTTCGACGAGCTGGCCGTCATGGTCGACACGTTCCGGCCGCTCGAACTCGGCGAGGGCGGTCTGGCCAGTGAAGACCCCGGCTACGCGTGGACCTGGGCGGGACGGGGGCCGGTCGGATGATTCCCGCGCTCTTCACCGGCCTGTGCGACGACGCCGCCGTGTTCCCGCCCGGCCTGGCCTCCCTGCCGGACGCGGTCGCCGCGCACGACGGGTACCGGAAGGCCTGGTACGCCGACCTCGTCGGGCCGCTGGTGCTCGCCGCCCCGGCGCTCGACGCGCTGGGCGATCTGCTCGGGCCGCGGGAGAAGCCGTTGCCGGTCGCGGTGACGCTGCCCGGCGGCCCCGCGGGCCTGCCCGCCGTGCTCGACGCCGCCAAGACGTTGCCGGTGGAGCTACGGGCTCTCGAAATCGCCGTGCCGGCCGGCCTGGGACCGGCCGAGCTGCTCGACGCGGTGTCGGCCGCGACCGCGCCGGTCTACGTGGAGATCCCGCGCGACGACCGCGGTGGGCCGCTGCTGCGGGCGCTCGCCGGGACGGGCCACCGCGCGAAGTTCCGCACCGGGGGCGTCCGCGCCGACCTCTACCCGTCCGAGGCCGAGCTGGCCGCGTCGATCCAGGCCGCGGTCGACGCCGGGGTCCCGTTCAAGGCGACCGCCGGGCTGCACCACGCGCTGCGCAACACCGACCCGGAAACCGGGTTCGAGCAGCACGGGTTCCTCAACCTGCTGCTCGCGGCCGGCGACCCCGACCACGCCGAAGCGCACCTCGCCGAGCGGGACGGCGCGGTCGTCGCCGGGTTCGTCCGTGACCTCGAAGACGGCGTCCGCACGCGGTTCACGTCGTTCGGCACCTGCAGCATCACCGACCCCCTGTCCGAGCTGGCCGCCCTCGGCCTGCTGCCCCGAGGAGAGGCATGACCACGATCGACATCCCCGCCGGCTCCCCGTTCGGCACCGCGAATCTGCCCTACGGTGTGTTCTCCGTCGGCGGCGACGCCCCGCGGGTCGGCGTCCGCGTCGGGGACTCCGTGCTGGACCTGGCTCGCGCGCTCGGCGACGACGTCTTCGCCGCGTCGTCGCTGAACCCGTTCATGGCGCAGGGGTACGACCGCTGGGTGGCGGTCCGGTCGCAGGTGACCTCGCTCGTGGCCGGGGAGGTGCCGGACGACGCCGTGCACGCGGTCGGCGACGTCACGCTGCACCTGCCGTTCGAGGTCGCGGACTACGTCGACTTCTACGCTTCCGAGCACCACGCGTCCAACGTCGGACGGCTGTTCCGGCCGGACGCGGAACCGCTGCTGCCCAACTGGAAGCACCTGCCGGTCGGCTACCACGGCCGGGCCGGGACGATCCTGGTCTCGGGCACGGACATCGTCCGCCCGAGCGGCCAGCGCAAGGGTGACCCGGCGCCGGTGTTCGGCCCGAGCACGCGCCTGGACATCGAGGCGGAGCTGGGCTTCGTCGTCGGCACGGGCACACCGCTGAACACCCCGATCGCCCCGGACGACTTCGCCCGGCACGTGTTCGGCGCGGTGCTGCTCAACGACTGGTCCGCGCGCGACATCCAGGCCTGGGAGTACGTGCCGCTGGGCCCGAACCTGGGCAAGAGCTTCGCGACGTCGGTCTCGGCGTGGGTCGTCCCGATCCTCGCGCTGGAGGCGGCGCGGATCCCGCTGCCCGGCCAGGACCCGGAACCGCTGCCGTACCTGCGCGAAAGCCGGCCGTGGGGGCTCGACGTCGACCTGGTCGTCGAGTGGAACGGCGAGGAGGTCAGCCGCCCGCCGTACCGCGAGATGTACTGGTCGCCGGCGCAGATGCTGGCCCACCTGACGATCAACGGCGCGTCGTCGCGCACCGGCGACCTGTACGGCTCCGGCACGATCTCGGGCCCGGAGAAGCACCAGCGCGGCGCGTTCCTGGAGCTGAGCTGGGGCGGCCAGGAACCGCTGACGGTCAAGGGCGAGGAGCGCAGCTTCCTCCTCGACGGCGACGAGGTCGTGATCACCGGCACGGCGCCGGGCGCGAACGGCGAACGCATCGGCTTCGGGGAAGTCCGCGGTCGCGTCCTCCCGGCCGGCTGAGCCACGCGGATCTCGTCACCGCCGACCCGTTTCGCGGCGAATCCGCCGCGAAACGGCCACCGGCCGCGCGAATAAATGGTCCACCGGCCCACCGCAATTCCGGTAACGATCACAGTCCGCAATTCGGTGGCGAATTCCGCGGCTAGTGCGCGTGCATGTGCGGCAGGAGCCGGCGGAGCGCGTCGGACGGTTCGAGCCCCAGTTCTTCCATCAACGTGTGACGGCACTGCTCGTACTGGTGCTGGGCCGAGGCCCGGTTGCCGGCGGCGAGGTGCGCGTCGATGAGGACGCGGTGCGCGCTCTCCCGCAACGGTTCGGCGCGCACCGCGGCCAGCCCGGCCGCCACCGCCTCGCCGTGCCGGCCGGCCGTCGTGAGCCGCTTCGCCATGGCCTCCAACGCATACAGCCGCAGCTGGTGGTACTGCTCCTGCTCGAGCAGCACCCACTCGTTGTCCGACCACTCGGGCAGCAGGTCGGCGGACAGGTCGTCGCGAGTGCGCCGGTCCAGGATGTCGTCGCAGCCGCAGGTCCGGTCGAGCAGGCGGTGGGCGCGGGCGACCGCGTCGTGGATGTCGACGGTGATGTTGCCCGCCAGCGCCATCTCCTGCACGGACGCGTCGATGACCCGGTGCCCGGTGCGCGACGCGCGCCACAGCGACGAGCGCAGGTTCGCGTTGGCGCGGGGCGTGGTCGCCTCCGGCCACAGCGTTCTCGCCACGTACGTTCTGGTGCGGGGCCGGTCCTGCAGCGCGAGGAAGGCGAGCAGCCGCTGCGCGCTCGACGACAGCGCCACCCGGTCGTCGTCCACGAGCAGCGTGAATCCCTTCAGCAGCCGCAGTGTCACTATCTGCGTTTCTCCAGTGCGCATCGGCTCCCCAACCTCTGCCCGGCACCGATCGGATCGACCCCACCCTTGAGCAATTCGAGACCCCGGTGCGAAACGTTACCGGAATTATCGCGTGCGTGGCGTCAACGGGGCGTCACGAAAACGTCATCGGGCCTGATCCGACCTCGTCCAGCCAGTTCCGGACGGCCGCGAGCACCGCTTCCGGAGAGGTCACCGCGAGCGGCTTGGCCTCGGTCGTGCCGATCGTGGAGAGGATGCGGACGCGGAGGGCGTCGGGCTCGCCGCCTTCCAGCCACGCACGGATGACCATGCTGCCGGAACGCTCTTCGGGGGGCTCCACCAGAGCAGCATGCGCCCGGTGTGTCACCGCCGCGTCGCGGGCACGTCAACG
This sequence comes from Amycolatopsis camponoti, assembly GCF_902497555.1. Taxonomy (NCBI): domain Bacteria; kingdom Bacillati; phylum Actinomycetota; class Actinomycetes; order Pseudonocardiales; family Pseudonocardiaceae; genus Amycolatopsis; species Amycolatopsis camponoti. The sequence continues at coordinate 3,138,663 of NZ_CABVGP010000001.1, forward strand.
CGCGCGGCGGGAACGCCGCCGTGACGTTCGCGCGACGCGCTGATCGCGGCCGCGCCACGCCACCCCTGCGATGCTGCGCCCCGGCAGGCCGGAGCCACCGCCCGGCTTGCCACAGGGGAGGACAGGCATGGGCGATTTCGGCGTCGTCGCCGACGTTTCGACGATCATCGTGAACCGGCTCACCGAGGCGCTGCGCAGCCTCGATCCGAACGACCCGCCGAGGGCGCAGCTGAGCGACCTCGAGGACCGGCCGAGCCAGGCCACGCTCACGGTCTTCCTCTACGAGATCGCCGAAGACCCGACCTCGCGCAACCGGCCGCCGGTCCGCTCGCTCCCGCCGGCACCGCCCACGAGCCGCAAGCCGCCGATGGCGCTGCTGCTGCGCTACCTGATCACCCCGTGGGGCGGCAACCAGGAAACCCAGCACCAGATGATCGGCCGCGCCCTCCAGGTCTTCTACGACGACGCGATCTGGTCCGGCGAAGAGCTGACGGGCAGCCTGGCCGGCACCACCGAAGCACTGCAGTTCACGCTGACCCCGCTGACGCTCGACCAGAAGTCGTGGATCTGGTACGCGATCCAGAAGCCGTACCGGCTGTCCCTCAACTACGAGGTCCGGGTCGTCAACCTCGACTCCCTCGACGTCGCCGAGCTCCGGCTCGTGCGCAGCCGGACGATCAGCGGGGCGTCGCGGCCATGACCCGCTTCCTGCCCGTCGAGACGTCGGTCCTGCACAGCCCGGCCTGGTTCGTGCCGTTCGACGAGTTCGCCCAGCGCGTGCGGTCCGCCGACGTCGCCACGGAGCTGGACCGCTTCGACCCGGACGAGAACGTGTGGGTACCGCAGGACACGCCCGCGATCCGCACGCCGAGCGCCGCGATCGCCTACCCGGAGCTCGGCCGCCGCCGGGGGCCGGGTGCCGAGCCGGAACGGTTCCGCGTCCGCTTCGCCGCCATCGGGTTCGCGCCGCTGTACCCGGCCGACGGCGAGGACTTCGACGCGACCCGCACCGGGGTCGAGTTCACCGCGAACCCGTACGACGACGGGCACCCGCCCGCCGCCGCCGGCGAGCCGCGGCTGGTCCGGTTGCTGCCGGGCGTCGCCTTCATGTACAGCCCCGGGACCCGCACCGTGTACGGCGTCGTCGTCGACGCCGTCACCCGGGCGCCGATCGTGAACGCTCTGGTCGAGGCGCGCGGGACCACGATCCGCGACGGCGTCCCGTGGCAGGAGCGGACCCTCACCGGCGCCGAGGGCGCCTTCCGGCTCGCCCTGCGCTGGGAGGGCGAGCCGGTCACCGGCCCGCCGCCCGTGCGGGTCTTCCACCTCACGGCCACCGAGCGGCCGGGGCGGACCGGGGCGCTGGACGTCCGGCTGCCGACCGAACGGGACCGGCGGCACGTCATCGAAATCGCCGAGCAGTAGAGAAGGAGCCAAGCCATGCCCGAGTACCTGAGCCCCGGCGTCTACGTCGAGGAAGTCGACGCGGGGCCGCGGCCGATCGCGGGGGTGAGCACCAGCACGGCGGGCATGGTCGGGGTCACCCAGCGCGGCCCGACCACCGGGAAACCGAAGCTGGTCACGAACTTCCTCGAGTACCAGACCACCTTCGGCGGGTTCCTGCCCGAGCCGGATCCGGCGATCCGCGACGCCTGGGCGAACAACCCCGCCGAGGGCGGCCGCTGGTGGCTGTTCCCGCTGGCGGTCAAGGGCTTCTTCGACAACGGCGGCCAGCGCCTCTACGTCAAGAGGGTCGTCAGCGGCGCCGCCGGGGCCGCGACCGGCACCCTCGGCACCGGCCTGGTCAGCGCCGTCACCCAGGACGCCGCGGCCGGGGCCAAGACCTTGCAGCTCGGCCACCTGATCGGCTTCACCGGCGCCGACGAGATCACCGTCTTCCGCGGCAGCGACAACGTCGAGATCGGCACGACGACGATCACCGCGTACAGCAGCACCGGGCGGGTCACGCTCGGGACCCCGCTGACGGCCGGGGTCAAGGCGGCCCGCGGCGACTACGTGCAGACGGCCCCGCGCGACGCCACGCCGAGCCTGCGGTTCTCCGCCTCGAGCCCGGGGTCCTGGGGCAAGGGGGTGCAGGTGCGGATCCAGCCGTCGGTGTCCGCCGCGCTGCCGGCGCTGCCCGACCCGGACGAGGGCCCGCTGGTCATCACCGCGCTCACCGCCGCCGCCGACCGCGACGCCGCGTCGATCCAGGTCACCGCGGTGCCCGGGCTCGACCCCGACGAGCTGCCCGGCGACGTCTGGATCCTGGTCGACGAGCGGCGGTTCAAGGTCACCGTCGCGCAGCCGGCGGACGGCGAGGTGACGCTCACGTTCCCGGAGGGAACCACGCACGCGCCGTGGGCGCCCGGCCTCACCGTGCGCCGGGTGCGCCGGGCGAACGCCGGCGCCGGCCCGCAGCTGCGGATCAGCGGGTCCGGCCGGCTCTACGAGGGCGCGGTCACCCAGCTCGACACCGGTGACAAGCTGACCACCCTGAACGTCGTGTCGATCGGGCCGGACGACGTCGTCACCTTCGACGCCGACACCCCCGAGCTGGTCTTCGAGACCGCCAGGGTCCGGCTGGTCGAGTCCACTGTGGACACACGGTTCACCGACCCCGGCGGCGGCTCGGTCACCGAGACCTTCCGGAACCTGCGCCTGACCGGCGACGCGCCCGGCACCGTCGCCGGCACCCTGGCGAGCCAGTCGCGGCTGGTGCGGGCCACCACGCTCGACGGCATCAGCACCGATCCCACCGAGTTCCCCACGCCCGGGACCGGCTCGTGGCTGACGCTCGCCGACGAAGGCTCGGACGCGTTCGACGGGCTCACGGTCGCGGACTTCGTCGGCGCGGACGGCGGGAGCGGCAAGCGCACCGGCATCGTCGCCCTCGAAGACATCGACGAGGTCGCGATCTGCGCGGTGCCCGGCGTGTGGGCCGGCACCGTCGAATCGGCGCTCGTCACCCACTGCGAGCAGCTCAAGGACCGCTTCGCCGTCCTCGACCCGCAGGACGGCCTCGACATCGAGGGCATCCAGGCGTTCCGCGAGCCGTTCGACACCAAGTACGCGGCGCTGTACTACCCGTGGCTGGTCGTCAACGACCCCTCGACCGGCCAGTTCGTCGAGGCGCCGCCGTCCGGGCACGTCATCGGCATCTACGCCCGCACCGACACCGAGCGCGGCGTGCACAAGGCACCGGCCAACGCGGTCATCCGCGGCATCCGGCTGACCGACGGCATCGCGCAGGACGTCACCAAGCGGCACCAGGACCTGCTGAACCCCCGGGGGATCAACGCCTTGCGGTTCTTCCCCGGCCTCGGCCAGCGGGTCTGGGGCGCGCGCACGCTGTCGTCGGACACCTCGTGGAAGTACGTCAACGTGCGCCGCCTCTTCCTGTTCCTGGAGGAGTCGATCGACGAAGGCACGCAGTGGGTCGTGTTCGAGCCGAACGACGAGCCGCTGTGGGCGCTGATGCGGCAGACGGTCGCGAACTTCCTCACCACCGTGTGGCGCACGGGCGCGCTCGCCGGCACGACCGCGGACGAGGCGTTCTTCGTCCAGTGCGACCGCTCCACGATGACCGACGACGACATCGCCAACGGACGGCTCATCTGCGTGATCGGGGTGGCGCCCGTGTTCCCGGCGGAGTTCGTGATCTTCCGGATCCAGCAGAAGACCCGCGAGCCCCAGCTCGTCTGACCACTGAAAGGCAAGGGACATGCCACCTGTGACGCGGGACGACCCGTACGCCGCGTACAACTTCCTGGTCATCGTGACCAACGTCAGCGATGACGGAGTCGCGGTGAGCGGGTCGTTCACCGAGGCCAGCGGGCTCGACGTGGAACTGCCGGTGATCGAGTACCGCACCGGCAGCGAGGACATCACGGTCCGCAAGCTCGTGGGGCTCAAGAAGGCCCCGAGCGCACTGACGTTCAAGCGCGGGGTCACCGGCCACGTCGGTTTCTGGAACTGGGTCAAGGAAGCGCTGGACGGCCGCGTCCGGCGCACGGCCGGTTCGATCGTGATGCTCGACGAGAACCGCCAGGAGGTCATGCGCTGGAACTTCGACCGCGCCTGGCCGACGAAGTACACCGGACCTTCGTTCAACGCGACCAAGAACGAGATCGCCATGGAGACGCTCGTGCTGGCCGTCGAGAGCTTCGTGATCGACGCGTGAGCGGGCGGACATGACCAGCGCGGCGCTTCCCGGCGTATCCCTGACCTTCGATCGAGCGGCCACCGGCGACGAGCCGCTGCGCACGGACGTGGCCGTGTTCCTCGGCCGCACCCGGCGCGGTCCCGTCGGCCGGCCCGTCCGCGTCGAGAGCTGGAACGACGTCGTCGGCGTGTTCGGACCACCGGACGGCACGTCGGCGACGCCGTACGCGCTGCGCGGGTTCTTCGAGAACCAGGGCTCCGCGGCGTGGGTACTGCGGGTGTCCGGGCCCGCCGAGCCCGCGAGCGCGCCGTGGACGGACGGCTTCCGCGTGGTGGCCGCGAGTCCCGGCGCGTGGGCGAACGGCGGCCGCGTCACCGTGCGGTACCGGGCGAGCAGCGTCGCGGGCCCGCCGGCGGTCACCGTCCGGGTGCTCGTGCCCGGCGAGCCGGCGGAGACCTTCGCCGGCATGGCACCCGGCGAGGTCGTCGACCGCCTCGGCGCGTCGCACCTCGTCCGGGTGGTGCCGGGCGGAGCGGCGGACCCGATCCCCCCGGACGGGCCGATCTCGCTGTCCTGGGACCTGACGCTCACCGGCGGCACGGACGCCCCGCCGGGGCGCGACGAGTACGCGTCCGCGGTGGTGACGCAGGCCGAGCTGCCGGAGCCGGCGCTGGTGGCCCTGCCCGACCTCGGGGCCGACCTGGGCGACGCCGACCACACGACCCTGGTGCTGGACCTGCTGGGGACCGTGGCGCCGCTGCTGGACCGGCTGGTGCTGCTGGACGTGCCCCCGTCGGTGTCCACAGTGGACGCTGTGGTGGCCTGGGCCGGCGCGCTGGCGGACTTCGGCGACGAGGCGCTGCTCGCCGCGGCGGCGGTGTACCACCCGCCGCTGCGGGCGCCGTCGCTCGACGGCGGGACCGGCCTGCGGACCGTGCCGGCGTCCGGGCACGTCGCCGGGCTGGTCGCCCGGCTCGACGGCGAGCGGGGTGCCGCCGAAACCCCGGCGAACGCCACGCTGCTGGACGCCGTCGACCTCGACGTCGACTACCCGGAGGCGCAACAGGTCCGGCTCTTCGAGGTGAACGTCGACCTGGTGCGGTGCGTGCGCGGCCGGGGACTCGTGGTGTGGGGCGGGCGGACGCTGTCCGGCGACCCGCGGCGGCGGTACGTCGCCCACCGCCGGCTGCTGCACCTGCTGGTGCGGGCCATCCGGCGGGCCGCCGCGCCGCTGGTGTTCGAGGTGAACTCGCCGGAGCTGCGGCTTTCGCTGGTCCGCGCGACCACCTCGGTGCTGCTGGAGGCGTTCCGCACCGGTGCGCTCGCCGGCAGCCGGCCGGAGGACGCGTTCCGCGTGGTCTGCGACGAGACGAACAACCCGCCGGAGCAGGACCCCGGCCAGGTCGTGTGCGAGATCGGCGTCGCGCCGGCCGTGCCCATGGAGTTCATCGAGCTGCGGCTCGTGCTCGGCCAGGACCGCGGCCTGGAGGTGATCGAGCAGTGACGACCCCGGCCGACCGGCTGCTCGCGCTGAACGAGCCGCTGACCAAGTTCCGCTTCCTGGTGACGCTCGCGCCGGCGGACGTGTACTTGCCGCCGGCGCAGGCACTGCTGCTGCCGGTGGTGGCGGCGGGTGCCTTCCAGGAGGTGACGGGGATGGGGGCGCAGCTGGAGGTGGTGACCTACGCCGAAGGCGGCCGCAACGACTCCGTGCACCGGCTGCCGCTGCGCCACTCGTGGAACCCGATCACCCTCAAGCGAGGCGTGGTCCGCGACCGGCTCCTGTGGTCCTGGTACGACACCGGCCTGCACGACTCGCTCGGCGCCCGCCGCGACGGCGCCGTGATCATGCTCGACGAGGCGGGCCTGCCCGCGAAGTCGTGGATCTTCCACGGCGGGCTGGCCGCCAAGTGGACCGGCCCGGACCTGCACGCCGAGCAGAACGCGGTCGCGATCGAGTCACTGGAAATCGCCCACGAGGGCCTGACGGCCGTCCTCTAGGAGAGCAGACCGTGCCCAAGAACCTGATCATCCACAACCTCGAGGTGCGCTTCCAGGTGGAAGGCGACGACGGGGCGTTGTTCGCGCGCCTGTTCAACAAGCACATCCAGGCGTGGGCGCGGCTGTACGAAGAAGAGTGCGCCCGGGCCGAGCGCAGCGACAACGACCGCAAGCTCGGGGGAGGCGGCCGATGAGCGTCACCCCGTTCTCGCTGGTGAGCCAGGGCGCCGACGCGCACCTGGAGATCGAGCAGCCGGCGAACCCGCAGAACGTGCCGCAGCGGATCCCGCTGAAGTTCAACCCGACCGAGTACAAGCTGAGCAAGAGCAACACCTTCGCCGAGATCACCATCCCCGGCCTCGAAACGCCGCCGATCCAGTACGTCCGGGGCGGCAGCGAGTCGCTGTCGGTGCAGGCGCTGGTGGACACCTCCGACACGCTCGACGACGTCCGGAAGTCCTATGTGGACAACATCCGCAAGCTGATGCGGCCCCAGGAGACCCTGCACGCGCCGCCGATCGTCAAGTTCGTCTGGGACAAGACGGTGTTCCGGGGTGTGCTGGAGAAGCTGGACGTGAACTACGTGCTGTTCGCCAAGAACGGCGTGCCGCTGCGGGCCCAGCTCGATCTCACGCTCAAGGAGTACCGGCCGGCGAAGGAGCAGGCCAACGACCCGCCGCGATCGTCGCCGACGGTGGAGAAGAGCTACGTGGTGCGCCGCGGCGACACGTGGGACCGCATCTCGGTCGCGGTGTACCGGCGCCCGGACGCGTGGCGGGAACTGGCGCGTGCCAACGGGATCAGCGATCCCCGTGACCTGCGGCCGGGGCTGGTGCTGACCGTGCCCCGGCTGCCGTGAGAGGGGGTGCGCGATGACCGCGCCCGCGGGCACCCCGCCCGAGATCGCCGACCCGGACCGCTACGCCCCGGAGTTCGAGGTGGTCGTCGACGGGCTGGTGGCCGACCCGACGACCAAGAACGACATCCTCGACATCAAGGTGCACCGCGACCTCGACGAGATGTCCGGCTTCGACCTGGAGCTGAACAACTGGGACGACGTCACGTGGACGTTCAAGCACAGCGACTCGGAGAAGCTGCAGATCGGCACCCGCGTCTCCGTCCGGCTCGGCTACGCGGACAAGCTGCTGACCGTCGGCACCGGGACGATCAGCTCGCTCGCGCCGAAGTTCCCGGACGGCGCGTCGCCGACCGTGTCGCTCACCTGCGTGGACGGGATGCTCGCGCTCAAGGACCGCAAGCCCACCAAGGAAGAGGACAAGAACTTCGTCGGCAAGACCGACTGGGAGATCGCCGAGCAGATCGCGCGCCGCAACAAGCTGGCCTTCGAGACGACCCACGAGGGCCCGCGGCACGACCTGGTGGTGCAGAAGAACCAGTCCGACGCGCAGTTCCTGATGGAACGGGCGAAGCGGATCGACTTCGACTGCTACATCCTGCCGGACCCGGCGACGGGCGTGCAGAAGCTCTACTTCGTCAAGCCCACCGACGGCCGCGACAGCCGCCCGATCCGGCTGTTCCGCCTCGCCTACAGCCCCGGCCTGGCGACCGGGCCCGCCGGGCAGCCGGCCGGGCTGGTGCCCAACCTCATCGACTTCACGCCGACCATGACCGTCTCCAACCAGGTCAGCAAGCTCACCGTGCACGGCTGGGACCCGGTCAAGGCCGAGCCGATCGAGTACGTCGCGACCGCGAAGGACCTGCCCGGCGGGCAGACCTCGGCCGACGGGCAGAGCGGGCCGGAGGCGGCCGAGAGCGGGGCGGGCGGCCGGCAGGAGGTGGTCGTCGACGCACCGGTCCTCAGCCAGGAGGAGGCCAAGGAGCTGGCGATCGCGCTGCTGCGGGAGCGGGCCTACGAGTTCATCACCGCGACCGGCCGGGTGGCCGGGCTGCCGGAGCTGCGGCCGGGGGACAACCTGGAGATCTTCGGCCTCGGCAGGCGGTTCTCCGGCACCTACTTCGTCAAGCGGGTCGAGCACGCCCTCAACTCGAGCGGCTTCTTCACCACGTTCACCGGCCGGAAGATCTTCCAGGGGGACAAGAAATGACGGCGATGCCACGCGCCATGGCGAGCGACCAGCGCTTCTACGGCGTCGCGCCCGCGGAGGTCGTGCAGAACGACGGGGACGACGAGGGCCGGGTCAAGGTCAAGTACTACTGGCTGGACGGCGGCTCGTCGATCAGTCCCTGGATCCGCGTCAGCCAGCTGTACGCGGGCGCCGGCTACGGCTCGGTGTTCGTGCCCGAGGTGGGCGACGAGGTGCTGGTCGCGTTCTTCCAGGGCGACATGCGCCAGCCCTACGTGCTCGGCGGCCTCTACAACGGCAAGAAGAAACCGCCTACCGCGCACAAAGACGGCCGCGACCAGAAGATCATCCGCACCAAGGCCGGGCACCGGATCCTCTTCGACGACCAGGAGAAGGAGATCACCATCAGCACCGCTTCGGGCGCCACGGTGGTGCTGAAGGACAGCGGGGAGATCACCCTCGAAGCTGCGCGGGTGACCGTCAAGTCGGACGCCGTCGACCTCGGCGGGGGTTCGACCGAACCCGTCGTGCTCGGCAACGCGCTCCTGCAGGCCTTCGTCCAGCACACCCACCCGGCGCCGGGCGGCGCCACCGGGCCCGCGACGCCCCTGCCGCCGTCCGTGCTCGCGAAGAAGGTGAAGGCGACGTGACCGAACCCTTCCTCGGCACCGGCTGGCGGTTCCCGATCCTGCCCGACGAGGCCGGCCGGCTCGCCTACGCCGTCGGCGAGACGAGCATCGAACACTGCCTGCGCGCGCTGCTGCTCACCGCGACCGGCGAACGCGTGATGCGACCGGACCTCGGCACCAAGGCCAGCGAGTCGGTGTTCGCACCCGGTAGCGTGCAGAACCTGCGCGACCTGGAACGGTCGATCGCCGACGCGGTCCGCGACTTCGAACCGAGGGTGGAGCTCTCCGACGTCCTCGCCGAGACCGACCCGGCCGACGAGTCCCGCGTGACGGTGTCGATCGAATACCGGGTCCGGCGCACCAACACCAAGACCAACCTGGTGTTCCCGTTCTACCTCGGACTGACGGGACTGACGGGGTTGACGCCATGACGCTGCCCGCGCCGAAGCTCGACGACCTGACCTGGGCCGACCTGATGTCGGCCGCCACCCGCCGCATCCCGGCCGAGTCGGACGGCACGTGGACGCTGCACGCGCCCGTCGACCCCGGGATCACGCTGCTGGAGCTGTTCGCGTACCTGCTGGAACAGCGGCTCTACTGGCTGGACCAGGCCCCGGACGAGCTCGTCGTCGCGATCCTGAAGCTACTGGGCCTGGCGCCGCCGCGGCCCGCGACCGCGGCGACGACGGTGCTGGCGCTGACCCCCGACGCCGACGTCCCGGCCGTGGTCCCCGCCGGGACGGTGTTCGCCCGCGATCCCGCCGCGGCCATCCGGTTCACCCTCGACGACGAGGTGACGGCGTTCCCGGTGTCGGGTGACGTGACGGTGTTCACCGACCGCGACCGCACCGCCGACCTGCTCGCCCGCCGCGGGGTTCCGCTGCTGGGCAGCGACGGGTCCGCCGCGTCGGCTCGGTTCACCCTGCCGCTCACCGGCGGGGACCCGGCGTCCGGCTGGCTGTCGTTGCTGGTCGAGCTCGACTCGCCGGTGCCGCCGTCCTGGTCGCCGCTCGCCGTGTCCGGTGTGCGGCCGCCCGCCGACCTGACCTGGTCGTGGTTCCGGCCCAGCGGCGACGCTTCCGGGACGTTCGAGGAGGTCCAGGACGGCACCGGTGGCCTGCGGCGGTCCGGGGTGGTGCGCCTGCGACCGCCGGCTGAGTGGTCCACGATGGACAGTGGGCTGCTGGTGTCGACGCCGGCCGCGACCTACGCGTCCTCGCCGCGGCTGCTGCGGCTGGCGGTCAACGTGTCGGCCGCCCGTCATCGCGAGCGCCGCACGGCGACCGACTTCGCGGACCAGACCGGCGGCTGGCTGAAGCTGCCCGGCCAGCGGCTCGTCCTCCCCGACGCCGCCGGCCGCCTGCTCACCGCCTGCCTGACGCTGGCCGGCGAGGAGTGGAAACCGGCGGTGGACTTCGCCTTCGGCGCTTCCCGCGACCGGATCTTCCTGCTGGACCGCCACGACGGCGCGCTCGTCTTCGGCGACGGGCTCACCGGCCGGATCCCGCCGGCCGCGGATGCGGTCGTCGAGTACACGATCGGTGGCGGGCGGGACGGCAACGGCGGCGTCACGGACAACTGGCTGCCGGTCACGGATCCGTCCCCGGTCCGCGCCGCGAACCTCGTCCAGGCCGACGGCGGAACGGACCCGGAGACGGTGGCGCAGGCGCGGGACCGGGCCGCGGGCTCGCTCGGCGAGGTGACCCGGGCGGTCACCGCCGAGGACTTCGTCACCTTGGCCGTGACGACGCCCGGGGTGGCGGTCGGCCGGGCCTACGCCGCGGTCGGCGCGCACCCGGGCTTCCCCTGCGCGCGGGTGCCCGGCGCGGTGACCGTCCACGTCGTCCCGTCGGTGCCGCGGGCCGTCGCGCCCGAGCCGGATCCGGGGCTGCTGTGCGCGGTCGCGGACCGGCTGGCGCAGGCGCGGCTGCTGACGGCCGAGGTGTTCGTGCGGGCCCCGGCCTACCGGGACGTCCGGCTGCGCGCCGACCTGTCCGGCGCCCCGGCCGACCGGGCCAAAGTGTCCACTGTGGCCGGTGACGCGCTGCGCCGGTTCCTCGACCCCCTGGTGGGCGGGGACGACGGGACGGGCTGGCCGTTCGGGGAAGCGCTGCGGCCGTCGGCGCTGCTGCGGGCCGCGCAGCAGGCTCTCGGCGACCTGGCGGACGTCACCGCCGTCGCGATCGGCATCGACGGCGGCGAACCGGCGGAGACCTGCGACGACGTGCCCCTCCGGGCCGGCGACCTGCCGGCGGTGCGCGAAGTCCGCACGCGCGTGGTCGCCGCCGTCGAACCGGGGGAGGGGTTGTCGTGACCGACGTCTGGTGGGCGCACGGGTCCACCGAAGAAAGCCACATCGTCCCCGGCCCCGGACCGTCCGGCGAGCAGCCCGAGCTGGTCGACGCCACCAGGGAAGCGGTCCGCGCCGCCGTGCGCGACCGGGTCCCCGGCTACACCCCGGACTGGACCAACCCCGACCGGCAGGACGCCGGCGTCGCGCTCGTGCGCCTCTTCGGCACCCAGGCCGAGCCGGTGCTGGCCCGGGTCAACCGGCTGCCCGAGAAGATCCTCGCCGAGCACCTGACCACCGCGGGCGTGCGCCGCCGGCCGGCCACCGCGGCCGCCGCGTTGCTGGAGTTCACCGTGCACCCGCCGGACGGCGCGTCGGTGCTCGTCCCCGCCGGTTTCCAGGCCGCCGCTTCCGGCACCGGCGGTGACGTCGTCTTCGAGACCGACCAAGACCTCTACGCCACCCCCGCCACCCTGGGCGTGATCGCGGTCCAGCGTGGCGGCGCGCTCGAGCCGGTCCCGCTCGGGCTGAACGGGCCCGGCCGGCCGTTCGCGCCGTTCGGCGTGGACCCGCAGCCGGGCAACGCGCTGTGGCTGGGTCTCGACGGCACCGCGAGCCCGTTCCCCTCGCTGTCGCTGGGGTTCGTGGTCGCGGCCGCGCCGCCGTCGCCCGCGGCCGCCGGCGGGCTGACGCCACTGCCGCTCGAGCCGCGGCCGTTGCTGCGCTGGGACGTGCTGGACGGCGGCCGCTTCGTCCCCGCCGACGTCGTCCGCGACGAAACCGCGGGACTGCGCGCGAGCGGCACGATCGAGCTGCGGCTGCCGCGCACCTGGGCGCCCGGCCGGCCGCCGGCCGCCCGGCCCGGGCCTGCCCTGCGGTGGCTGCGGCTGCAGGTGACGAACGGCGTCTTCATGACCGCGCCGCCGCTCGTGGCGGGACTGCGGCTGAACACCGTCGCCGCCACCGCCGCCCACACGATCTTCGACGAGCCCCTGGAACCGATCCAGGACCCCGCGGCCCCGGCCGAGCGGCGGCGGCTGCGGCTGAGCCAGGTCCCGATCCTCGCCGGCAGCGTCGTGATCGAGGTCGACGACGACCCCGGGACGGACCTCTTCGGCACCACCGAAGAAAACGCGTCACGCTGGCAGGAGGTGCCGAGCCTCTCGGCCCACGGTCCGGACGACCGGGTCTTCGTCGTCGACTACGACTCCGGCGTGGTCACCTTCGGCGACGGCGTCAACGGCGCGCCCGTGCCGCCGGGCTTCCGCAACGTCCGTGCCGTGCGGTACCGGGTCGGCGGCGGCACGGCCGGTGCCGTGGCGGCCGGCGCGGTCGGCGGCGTCGTCACCGCGCGGCCGTTCGTGACCGGCGTGACCAACCCGTTCCCCGCCACCGGGGGCACCGACGCCGAGCCGGACGCGGACGTCGTGCGGCGCGGGGTGGGGGAGCTGCGCTCCCGCGGCCGCGCGGTCGCGCCCGCCGACTACGGCCTGCTGGCCCTGCGCGCGCCGGGCGCGTCGATCGCGCGGGCGAACGGGGTGCCGGGCCTGCACCCGGACTTCCCGGGCACGCCCATCCCCGGTGTCGTCGGCGTTCTCGTGGTGCCGCCGATCGAGGAGGGTGGCACCGAGCCGCCGGTGCCCACCGCCGCGACCCTGCGCGCGGTGGCGGACTTCCTGAGCCGCGAGGTGGCACCCGCCGGAAGCACGGTGGTCACCGGCCCGGTCGCGTTCCGGCGGATCGCCGTCGAAGCCCGGGTGGTGCTCGACGCCGACCAGGACCGGGCCGCGGTTCTCGCGCGCGCGGCCGAGGCCGTGACGACCTACTTGGACCCGGTACGCGGCGGTGAGCACGGGGGCGGCTGGCCCTTCGGCGGCGCGGTGCGCCACACCCCGCTCGTGCGCCGGCTCCTGGCCGTGGACGGCGTCCTCGCCGTGTCCGGGCTCTCGCTGACGGCCGACGGGCTGCGGCTGCCGCCGTGCACGGACCACGCGATCCCGCCGAACGACCTCGTCTGGCCGGACCGCCCGGTGCTGATCCCGGTGGAGGAGTCATGACCTGCGCGCCCACCGCCGTCACCTTCCGGCTCCTCGACGACGTCGTCGGGTGGGACGAGGCCGCGGTGACCGGCGTCGCCGGGTTCACCGACGAGGCCGGCGTGCGGCTGGCCTACGAAGGCGCTTCCCCGGAAGGCCCGACGCGGACCCAGCTGCTGCCGTGGTTCCCCGACCCGCGTCTCGCGCCCGGCTGCGGGCCGTGCGGCTGGTACCTGCTGTCCGGCCGCCGGCTGCTGCGGCGCGACACCCGCGCCGGCGGCTGGCGGCCCGTCTGGGCGCCCGGCTGCGACCCCCGCCTGCTGCGCGAACCGGCCGCGGTGGCCGCCCGCGGGCACCGGATCGCGGTCGTCGACTCCGGCCGGGTCTTCCTGTGGCGCAACGAAGGCGACCACCTCGCCGCGGTGATCCGCCATCGCGACGCCACCGTCGTCGCGCTCGCGCAGGACGAGCAGGTGCTCGTGGCCCGGGCCGGCAGCGACCGGGTCCGGCGGTACGGCGCCGACGGGCGGCTGTGCGACGTCGTCCGGACCCGCGTCGCCGGCGAGATCATCGGGATCCGCACCGGACCCGGCCGCACGATCTGGCTGCTCACCGAAGACCGCGGCCGCTTCCGGATCTACCGCGACCACTGTGAGTCCACTGTGGACGAACTGGCGGCGGCGCTGCCGCCGAGCGGCCTGACCGCCGCGGACGAGGACGGCTTCTGCCTGCGGGAGAAGGGGCCGGACGGCGACGTGACCTCCTGTTACGACTGGCGGGGACGGCCGCGGGAGGAACCGGCACCGGAGTCCGGCCGGTACGTGACGCACGGAGAGTTCACCACGCACCTGATCGACAGCGGCATCTCGCGCTGCCGCTGGCACCGGGTGCGGATCGAGGCGGACGTGCCGACCGGCACCGCGATCTCCGTGTCGGTCGTGGTGTCCGAGGACGACCGGTTCGCCGAAAGCGACTGGCAGACCGCGCCCGCCGGCGTCACCGACTTCCTCGTCGACCAGCCGCCCGGCCGGCACCTGACCCTGCGCGCCCGCCTGTCCGGCGACTCCGCCGCGACCCCGGTCCTGCACCGGATCCGGCTCGACTTCCCGCGCTCGACCAGCGCCGACCTGCTGCCCGCCGCGTTCCGGCAGGACCCGGCGGCCGACGACTTCACCGAGCGGTTCCTGGCGCTGTTCGACGCGAGCGTCGCCGAGATCGACCGGGTCGTCGAGCGGTACCCGGCGCTGCTCGACCCGGCCGGCGTGCCGGACGCCGCGTTGCCGTGGCTGGCCGGCCTGCTCGGCCTGTCGTTCGAGGCCGGCTGGGACGCGGACACCCGCCGGAAGCTGATCGCCGCCGCGCCGGGCCTCTACCGGCGGCGCGGCACGCCGGGCGCGCTGAAGGAGGCGATCCGCCTCGTCTTCGGCGTCACGCCGGTGATCGACGAACTGGCCGGCGACCGCCACTGGGCGCAGGTCCGCGCGACCGTGACCTCGCCGGCGACCGCGCGCGGTCTCGGCTCGGTGCGGCTGTTCGGCCGCTCGTCGTCGCGGCTGCGGCTCGGCACCTCGACGCTGGGCGCGACGCCGCTGCGGGCGTTCGGCGACCCGGACACCGATCCCCTCACCGAGCACGCCCACCGGTTCCGGGTCCTGCTGGCGTCCGGCTCGGTGGACGAGGACGCGGTGCGGCGCCTGGTGGCCCGGCAGGCGCCCGCGCACACGAGGGGTTCGGTGCGCGCCGGCGGGGCGGGGTTCGTGGTCGGCACGCGGTCGGCGGTCGGGGTCGACACGGCGTTCGTCCCGCTGCCGCCGCCCGTGGTGGGGACCGCGCGCCTGAACCACGACGGAGTACTGAGACCCGGGCCGCGCGGCGCACGGCAAGGCGTGACCGTCGGCGTGGTGTCCGCGGTCGGGGTCCACACGCGAGTGTCTTGAGAGGACAGAAGAGAGATGACCGAGGCAACGACACAGGAACAGCCCTTCCGCCGGTTGCGGTACTTCCACGGGCAGCTGCTCACCGCCCGCGACTTCCAGCGCGAACAGGAGTACTTCCGCGAGAAGCTGAAGCTGCGGATGCGCTGCCTGCTCGGCTACGGCGTGGTGTGCGGGCTCTTCGTGGAACCCGCGCCGCCCGCGGACGACAAGGCGGCTTCCGATAAGGCAGCTTCCGATAAGGAGAAGCACGAACACCAGGCGAAGGTGCGCATCACCAGCGGGCTCGGCGTCGACTGCGACGGCAACGAGGTGGTCGTGCCGGGCAGCTGCTCGATCGACCTGTGGGACGCGCTGCACGAGGACGAGCGCACCGGCGGGACGGTGTGGGTCGGCGTCGAGTACACCGAACGCGCGGTCGAGCCGACGAGGACGGTGTTCAACTCCGCCTGCGCGGACACCTCGGACTGCGACTTCGGCTACACCGAGGAGAGCTACTGCGTCCGGGTCACCACCAAGACGCCGCCGAAGGACGATCGCTGCGAGACCTGCTGCACCCCGTGCGAGCACAAGGTCCTGTGGCTGGCCAGGATCGACGACGTCGACTTCGGCAAGCCGGTCCGCGAAGACCAGATCCACCTGGACGTCCGCCGCTTCTTCGGCCGCCGCGTGCCGACGGTGATCACCGGCATCAACTGGCGCCACGGCCACACCTACACCGTGAACGAGGCCAAGGAGCTGCTCGGCACGCAGAAGGACTCGGGCGGCCTGGTCGTCGAGTTCTCCGACGGCGTCCGCGTCGACAGCCTCCGCCGCGGCGTGGTGGAGATCCAGGTGATCGAGGGCGGCGCCGGCCGCAACGCCGACACCTGGTACATGGGCGGCGAGTTCAAAGAGCCCACCGGCAAGGACGGCGAGTTCACCGACCACTTCCGCTACCGGCAGACGACCCGCGAGACGCTGCAGGAGGGCGACCGCGTGCTGATCACCATCCGCGCGGCGTTCATCCTCGACCACTGCTGCCGCCCGGTCGACGGCACCAACGTCGGCGGCCGGGTGCCCTACATCGGCCAGGCCAAGGCGGACACCGACGCCGAGACGGAGACCGGTCACGGCCACGACCCCAAGCCGGAGCCCGACCCGACCGGCTGCCTCGTGCCGCCGTCGGGCATCGGGCCGTGGACGTCCGGCACCGGCGCCGGCGGGGACGTCTTCGAGAGCTGGTTCTTCGTCACCGAGGAGCGTTCATGAGCAAGCCCGACTGCGGGTGCGGGTGCGGTGGCGCACCCGCCTTCCCGGCCGCGTTCGCCCGGCCACGGTTCTTCGCGGGCCAGCTGCTCACCGAGGACGACCTCGGCCTGCTGACCGACTACGTGGCCGGCAAGGACCGGCTGCACAACCGGATGCTGTCCGGCCCCGGGGTCGTGTGCGGGCTGGAGGTCACCTGCGACTCGTGCGACGGCGGGACGGTGTCCGTCCACCCCGGGCACGCCCTCGACTGCTGCGGCAACGACATCGTCCTGTCCTGCAAGGAAAAGGTCGACGTGCAGGCGCTCGTGCGGGAGCTGCGCGTGTCCTCGCCGGGGGTCGCGTGCGGCGACCCGTGCGACGACGACCAGCGCCACTACGGGCTCTTCGTGCGCTACGAGGAGACGATGGCCGACCCGGTCTCGCCGTTCGCGACCGAGGAGCCGTGCCCGGCGCCGGGCTGCGTGCCCTCGCGGGTCCAGGAGGGCTTCCGGTTCGTCGTCAAGTGCGACACCGCCGACGACCACCGGTACAACCCGGCCACCAAGCTCCTGGCGCAGATCGGGGACAAGGACGCCTACGAGCGGATCCGGCTGCTGAGCCTGCGGCTCGACCACTACCTCGACCCGATGTCGGTCGCGGGCGCGTTCTCGACCCGGACGATCAAGTTCGAGGACGCCGACGCCGTCCGGTACGCCGACAACCTCCGGCTGCTGCGGGAGAGCGGCGAGGGAGTCCCGCAGCCGCCCGCGGCCCGGCAGCAGACCGAGTACGTGCGGGCGCTGGCGAGTGCCATCGCCCGGTACGACACCTACGACGACGCCGGGCAGCAGGACCTGCGAGCCAAGCACGACCTCGGGGAGATCGACGCCGCCCGGCAGGTGCTCGGCGCGGCGTGCGACCGGCTGGCCGCGGCGGACCCCGAGCAGGTGTGGCCGGAGCCGGCGCACCGGGCGGTCGCGCTGGCCGTCGTGGCCGAGGCGAAGAACCGGGTGGCGACCGCCGATCCGGACGCGCCGATCGAGGTCCGCCTGCTGGCCCAGGGCACCCCGCTGGACAACGTGCTGGAGGCGGAGTTCCGGGCCGATCTCGTGCGGATCCGCGAGTGGCTGCTCGGCCGGCTGGACCGGGTGCCCGGCGTCGCGGACTGCGTCCTGCACGCCGACGTGCGCAAGGTCGCCGTCCCGCGGCCGCTGCCCATCCCGGAGCCGGACCCGGCGCACCGCTTGTCCGTCGCCGATCTCGGGCTGCTCGCGGACGCGGCCGGGAAGCTGACCACGTGCGTGCGCCGGTTCGTCACCGACGCGGCCTGCTCGACGCTGAACCCGCCGTGCGTGGACTGCGCCGACGACGACGTGCTGCTGGCGCACCTGGAACTGGACGGCTGCGACGTCGTCCGCGTGTGCTCGGCGACGCGGGAGCAGGTGCTGCCGGGCGGCTCGGCCTACGGCGAATGGCTGCCGAAGCTCTACCAGCTGCGGCACCTCGCCGAGCAGGTGTGCTGTCAGCCGACGCCGGTGTACCGGCCGCCGGGCGTGCCGGAGTCGGGCCCGATCCCGCGCCCGTACGTCCCGGGGCTGCTCGAACCGTGGCGGCGGCAAGGCCCGCTGGACCGCATGTGGGACCTCCTGGTGACCCCGGCGCCGGGGGAGACCGTGCCCAAGCCCGTGCGCGAGCAGGTGTACACGGTGCCGGCCGAGGTGACCGACAGCCTGCAGGAGATGAACGCGCTGCGGGGTCAGGTCAGCGACCTGATCGCCACCGTGGAGGCGCTGCGGGGCCAGCTGGACACCGCGCGCGAGCAGGTCGCGCGGGTCCGGGAGGACGTGCCGGACCGGCTGTCCGACCGGCTTTCGGAGCTGGAGAGCGCCCCCGCCGCGGAACCGGAACCCGAGCCGGAGCCCGAACCCGAGCAGAAGGCACCGGTCCGGCGGCCCCGGTCGTCGTCGAGCCGGAGCGGCGGGTCCGCCCGCAAGCCGCGGTCGGGTGAGACGTCGTGACCGGTCCGCTGCGCCCGGAGTTCCACGAGGGTCAGGTGCTCGCCGCCGCGGACCTGGCGGCGACCGTCGCCTACGCCCGCGCGGCGGCCGTCCGGCACGCGCGCCTGGCGCACGAGTGGGGCATCGCCGACGGGCTCGCCCTGACGACCGAGAACCGGACCGACCCGGCGTCCGGCGCGCGCTTCGTCGAGGTCAGCGTGCAGGCCGGGCTGGCGGTCGACGGTACCGGCCGGGAGATCGTGGTGCCCGCGCCGGTCGTGCTGTCGGAGGCGGACTTCGAGGCCGTCAACGGGGCCGACGGGCCGACGTCCGAGCCGTACCCGGTGTTCCTCACCGCCGCGGACCGGGCCCAGGCGGCGAGCGGACCCGCGTCGTGCGCCGGATCCGCCGGGCCGGCCCGCGTGGAGGAGTCCTTCCAGATCCTCTTCAGACGGCTCGGCGACGAGCGGCTGGTGGCCGACCAGCAGCCGCCCGCGGTGAACGCCGCCCCGGCCGCCCCGCCCGTCCCGTGGCTGGTGCTGCTGGGCTTCGTCCAGTGGACCGGCGGCCACTTCACCGCGGCGGTCCCGGAAGCCCGGAACGTCGGCGTGCGGTTCGCCGGGGTGCGCGCGGACACCGTGTCGGCCCGGTCCGGCTCGCTGTCCCTGCGGACCCGGCCCCTGCCTGGCGAGGGCGAGCCGGCGCTGGTGCTGTCCGGCTCGGACACCCCGAAGCTGGTCTACGGGCTGTACAAGGGAACCGGCGACGTCGAGCCGCTGATGACCGTGGAGCCCAACGGGAACCTGACCATCGCCGGCAGCTTCTCCGGCCGGATCTCCGCGGGCAGCGTGCTGGCGACGTCCGGCAGCGCGACGGACGGCATGGTGCTGCCGCTGCCCGCCGGGGTGACGCCGGAGGAGGTCGCCGACGGACGGGTGTCGCTGCACGTGTACGTGACCCCGCGGATACCGCCGTCGGAGTCCGGGCTCACCGTCCCGGCCGAGGCCACTGTGGACGGTGACCGGCGGGTCCGGTGCCGGCTGCGGTCCTACGACCCCGGCGCGGGGCCGGCGGTCACCGAACGGCCGGGCGCGGTCGACTTCCTGGTCCTGGCGACGGTCGCGGCGACGAGCGGAGGTGGCTGAGGTGAGCGTTTTCGCGGTGTACGAAACGAGTACCGGGGTCGTGGTGGGTGCGGTCAAGGCGATCGACGTCCCGGTGCCGGCGGTGGACGCGCTGGTCGGCGCCGCGCTGCCGGTGCGCTCGGGCGCGGCCACTATGTCGCTGCCGGCGCGGGAGCTGGCCGTGCACGAGGCGGACGACCAGCCGGAGGTGTTCGCCGACCCGCTGGCCTACGGGGTCACGCGGCTGCCGGACCAGCCGCCCAAGCCCGCACTGGCGAAACTGGCCGAGCTGCCCGACCCTCCGGCGTTCGACGGCACCGGGCTGCTCGTCGCGCTGCCGGGGAACCCGGCCCAGGACACCACGGTGTTCGCGCTGGTCTCCGAGGGGCCGGGGACGCTGCTGGTCACCGGGACCATCGCGAAGGACACCGACCACGTGTCGCTGCCGGTCACGGTGAGCGCGGGCCCGCACGCCGTGCTGCTGCTGGTGGCGGGCTGGGCGGGCCGGCTGGACGAGGTCGAGAAGCAGTGACCGCGTCCACCGCGGGCGGGATCACCGTGCACCGCTGCGCGGTGCGCGTGGTCCGGCGCGGGGGGTGGAGCTGGGGACCCGACCCGCGGGGACTCCTCCAGCGGGTGCTCGACGCGCTGCCGGACCTGCTGGCCGCGGAGTTCGGCGAGCACCTCACCGGCGACGGCCCGGACCTGGAGATCACCGAGCCGGTACGGCTGTCCGTCCGGCTGGCCACGCGCGGCACCGGTGGGCTGGAGCCGGCGGGTCTCGTCCTGGAACGCGTGGCGGGCGCGGACCCGGTTCCCCTGGCGGCGCCGGTGCCCACCCCGCCGCCTGCTCAGTCCACTATGGACGTTGCTGCCGATGTGTCCGTCGTCGGGGACGTGCCGGCCTCGGCGGTGGCCGTGCTGTTCGAGGAACTCGCCGCCCGGGACGAGCTGGCCGCGTTGCTCGCGCTGCTCCCCGAGGAGGCGGTGCGGACGTACCTGGCCGCGCTGCTCGCCGAGATCGACAGCGCACGGGCGTTCTCTCCGGGGCCGGTCGCCGAACTGGCGGCGGAGCTGGCCCGGCGGCTGGCTCTCCCGGAGCCGCCCACGACCCGTGCGGAACTCCTCGGGCTGCTGGAAACGCACCACCGAGACTCTCTCGAGCAAGCGGCCACGCCCGTCGACGGGAAAGCGTCCGGTGACGTGGCCGCCGTCCCGCGCCGGGCGGGGGAGACGAGGGTCGGCTCGGTGCTGCCGTTCCTCCTGATGGGCCCCTTGGCGCGGACCGGCTACCTGGACGCCATCGGCCCGGCACTGTCCGGAGTGGACCTGCTCGGCGACGCCCCGCTGTTCGCCGCCGCCCTCGCGTACCAGGTCCTCGGTGAGCCGCACCGGGGCTGGCGGCGCACGCCCGAGGACGAGATCGCCGCCGCGACCTTCGCGGGCCTGGAGTCGGTGCCGGACCTCACCGCCTTCGCCCGGCAGGCCGGTCCCGCGCTGCCGGTCCTCGACGGCGTGCTCGCGCTGTCCCTGAGCCGCGGCCACGATCCCGGCGACCCGCTGCTGGTCACGGGCGTCGACGACGGCCTGCTGCTGGTCGACGCGACCGGCCTCTTCCCGATCGCCTGGTCGTCCACAGTGGCGGGTCTGCTGCCGCACTGGGAAGGGTGTGGCCGGCCCCCGGTCCTCGTCCGGGACAGCCCGCTGCCGCCGGCGTGCCTGCGGGAGCTGGCGGCGGCGGGCGTCCGGTTCCTGACGGACGCGCGGCCGGTGCGCGACGACCCCGTGTCCCGGCTGTCGTCGAGGACTCCACTGTGGACGACCGGTGGCGTGGAACCCCGGCTGGCGGCCGAACTTCCCGCCGGGCCGCTGGACGACCTCGCCCGGACCCTGTTCGGCGGCCACCGAGCGGTGCCCCGGGCCGAAGACCACGCTTTGGACCGCACCGCCGCGCTCGCGGCGTCGCTGTCGCTGGGCATGATCTCGGGGAGGCTGTGGGGCGGGGAAACGCCGGTCCTCGCCCTGACGCGGTTCGCCGGCCTGGAGGCGACGGTGCGGTTCACCCGGGACGCGGTGCGCGTCAAGATCCCGCTGGGCCGCCGGCACGCGGACCTGGACCGGGGCGGGGCCCTCGCCGACGTGCCGGACGTGGTCTGGCTGGGCGGCCGGACCCTGACCTTCTCCGGTGGCTGAGATGAGCGGACTGGCGGTCGAGCACCTCCGGGTCCGCCTGGCGGAGCTGCACCAGGCGCTGCGGGTCGCCGTCGCGCACCAGTCGGCGGCCGCGGCGGTGCTGACCCGCCCGGACCTGACGCCGTTCTGCGTGACGGACGAACAGGTCGACACGTTGCTCGATCGCGTGGACGCCTTCACCGAGGCGATGACCGAGCCGCCGTCCGCGCCGCGCCCGGACCCGGAGTCCGAGCAGCACCTGCGGCGCCTGGCCGCGGCGCGCGGGGTGACGTTGCCGCTGGACGCCCTCGCGACCCGCTACGGCCTGTCCCGCGTCGAGCAGGACGCGCTGCTGCTGGTGGCCGCGCCGGAGCTGGACCCGGGCTACGAGCGCGTCTACGCGTACGTGGTGGACAACCTGAACCGGCGGGCGCCGTGCGTGGAGCTGCTGGTCACCGTGGTCGCGGAGGCCCCGGCGGACCGTCTGGCCGTCCGCCGGCTGCTGGGCTCCTCGGGCCGGTTGCGCCGCTACGGCCTGCTGCGGGCGTACGGGGAGGCGCCGAATGAGCCGGCCCGGGAACTGGCCCTCGGCGGCGGGGTGTTCGAGTACCTGATGGGCTGGGGCGGCGACGTCGGGATCCTCGGCCACGACCCCGGCGAGGTGACGCACCCGGAGCGGCCGGTGGCGTCCCCGTACCTCCGGTCGGACCGGCTGATCGCCCTCGGCCGCGCGCTGGCCGCGGGCGACGTCGACGTCGTCGGCCTGTGGGGGTGTTCCGCCGACAGCCAGCCCGACGCGGCGCGGGCGCTGGCGACCGCGGCCGGCCGGCCCCTGCGGCGCGTGACCGCGGACGTGGCGCAGGACCTGCGGACCGCCGCCGCCCTGAACGCGATCCTGTGGGTCCCGGCGGACCGCGACTTCGACGAGGCGCTGGTGAGATCCGGCGTGCCGCTGTGCCTGACCGGCGTGAACCCGTGGCGCCCGCCCGGGCTGCTGGCCGCCCGCACCTACGCGGAGCTGACGATCCCGGCGCCGGACTTCCCGGAACGCCGGGAGATGTGGTCGTCCGCGTTCCCGGTGCTGGATCCGGACGTGCTCGAGGACCTGGCCGCCCGCTACCGCATGAGCGGCGGCGACCTCCGCGCGGTGGCCGCCGTCGCCGACGCCGGTGCGCGCCTGTCCGGCACCGGCGGCCCGGTCGCCGAGCACGTGGAGCCAGCGATCGCCACGGTGACCCGCGGCCGCACCAGCGGGGTGGTGCAGTCGATCATCCCGCGCCGCACCGCGGAGGACCTGGTGCTGCCGGAGGCCCAGATGTCCCAGATCGCCGAGATCGCGTCGGCGTTCCGCGCGTGGCCCCGCATCGCGGAGTCCTGGGGCTTCGCCTGCAAGTCGACGACCGGCGGGGTCAAGGCGCTGTTCACCGGCGAGCCGGGCACGGGCAAGACGATGTCGGCGGAGGTCGTCACCGGGATGCTGGGCCTGGAGCTGCTGAAAGTGGATCTGGCGCAGGTGGTGTCGAAGTGGGTGGGCGAGACGGAGAAGAACATGGAGGAGGTGTTCCGGCAGGCCGAGGAGAGCCACGCGGTGCTGCTGTTCGACGAAGCGGACGCGCTGTTCGGCAAGCGCGGCGAGGTCAAGCAGGGGACCGACCGGTACGCCAACCTGGAGGTCGGCTACCTGTTGCAGCGCCTCGAAGCGAGCGACGGGCTGATCATCTTGACGAGCAACCTCAAGGAGAACATCGACCCGGCGTTCACCCGGCGGTTCCACTTCGTGGTCCACTTCCCGCGGCCCGGTCTCGCCGAGCGCCGCCGCCTGTGGGAACTGGCGTTCCCGCCGGAGGCGCCGCTGGACCCGGAGGTCGACGTGGAAGTGTTGTGCCGCTTGGACATGACGGGCGCGGGCATCGCCTCGGCGGCCCGCACGGCGGCGTTGTCCGCGGCCGACAGCGTCTCTTCGTCGATCGGCATGCGTCACGTCGTGCGAGGAGTTTCCCGTCAGTTCCAGCGCGAGGCGCGGTTGTTCCGCCCGGCCGAGCTGGGCCGGTACGCTGGACTCCTGACCGACAACGGGAGTGCGCATGCCTGAACTGATGCCCCCGCAGACCAAGCCCGCGGTACCGGTGACCGCACGTGAACTCCGGACCGCCGCGGCTTCGGATCGGGGCAAGGAGAAGCTCGTCCTGGTGCCCGCGGTGGTCGGCAACGCCCAAGCGGCGAAGACGGCTACGGACGGCAGTGCGAAGACGGTGCCTTCGCATCTGGCTTCGACGTTGGCCGCGGGGCAGGACCGGGTGGGCAACGCCGCGATCGCGGGAGCGGCGATGCGGGTGGTGCCGATGGCGGTGCCGGCGAAGGACGCCTGCCCGAGCTGCTGACGCCGGGGTGGTCACCCCGCGCCGTGGCCGGCGAACGAAGCCAGGTGCTGGACCAGGCCGTTCCTGATGACCGTGATCCGGCGCTCGCCGGGCAGGTCCACGAACGGGCACCCGGACGGTCCCTCCCGCAACGCGGCCGACTCGTCGCCCGGCGCCAGCCACAGCAGCTTGCCGGAGCGGAGCCACGGTTCGAGCTCGAAGTCGTAGTCGGCGACCCGGGGGATCGCCCAGTCCCAGCCGCCCGGACCACCCCCCTGGTAGATCAGGTACTTGTTCGTGCCCCACAGGTTCACCAGCCGGGTCTTGTCCGGCAACGGCCCGAAATAGCTGATCGTCCACCCGGTGTGCGCGCCGACCGGCACTTCGGCGAGCACCGCCCGCACGTCCGGGGCGTCCAGGATCCGCGGGACGACGAACGGCACGTCCGGGCCCGGCACCACCGGGAACCGCGGGTGCTCCACCGGATCGGCCAGGCGCATCGCGCCGGTCATGGCCAGCCACTCGGGCGGTCGTGCCGACGACGGGCGGCGGATCGGCTTTTCGTAGTCCCAGAACCGGCCGTCGAGGCCGAACACGTCGATCGGCCAGCGCACCGGTTCGCCGGTTTCCGGGGACCGCGCGACCGTGATGTCCGGCAGGAGGGCCCGGTATCTGCGGTTGACGTCCTGGACGCGGTGGGGGTCCGGTGACTTCTGCCCGGCCAGCCGGTCGCCTTCGGCCAGCAGCCGGGCCCGTTCGGCGGGAACGTCCACTAGTCCGGCCTCCCCGCGGGCGGGTGCCACGGCCGCCGGTCCGTCCACTGCGGGGTCTCCGCCACGACGAACCGCATCGGCTGGCCCGGCGCGAACCGCACGAGGCCTTCGCCGCCGCCGCGCTGGTGTTGCCGCACGAGCTTGTCGCGCATTTCCCGCTCGTGCGGGTCCCGGGGGTTCCAGCGCACGACCGCGCCGTGCATCACGCCGAATTCGCGCTCCCGCATGTCGTCGATGAGCAGCTCGTACTCGTCGATCGGGATTTCGGTGCCGTCCGGACGGCGGATGTCGTACAGGTCGTGGTCACCGGCGATGGGGTGGCGGGCCTGGTTCTCGTCGTAGCCGTGCACGACGTAGCCCAGCACCTCGAACCGGCCGGGGCCCAAGGGTTTCCGGGCCAGCTTCTTCATCTTGGCACCGTACTCCTGACGTTCCTCGACCCGCATGCGGTGGCGCTTCCGGCCCGCTTCGACGTCGGCCCGTTCCAGACCCCGGCGTTTCGGTTGCGGCACGGCGTTGACGAAGAACCCGACCAGGCCCCGCTTCTCCGGCTCGATGCCGAGGAACGTGTCGGATCGCTGGATCGTCTTCGCCTTGATGTCCACCGGTTTGTACCAGGCGCCGCGCATGAGGTGGCGGATCGATTCCGGGTTGGTCGGCCGGACTTCGATGATCAGGTCGTTCGCGTCGGCGAACTGCTGGAACTTCCGGCCGTTCTTGACGAGGATCCCGTAGTCCGCCTGCGCCTTCTTCCGGCTCAGCGGCGAGTTCTCCGGCCGGCTTTCCTTCGCCGGGTTGATGGTCGCGGCGAAGTGGATGACGTGGTGGTCGCCCTCGCGCCGGTCGACCACGAGCTTCAAGGCGGTCAGCCGGTGCCGGCGCCGGATCGGCGGGAGGCGCTTTTCGATCTCGTCGACCGGCATGCCGGTGCGGACCAGCTCGTGCGCTTCGCGGAGCGCGGCGTCGAGCGCGCCCTTGTCCCGCTCGGGGCGCTTCTCCTCGCGCTTGTCCCCGGGCCGGCGCGCGGCGGGGCGCTTCTTCGGCTTGAGCTTGGCCCACAGCTTCTTGACCAGGCCCACGATCTTGTCGACGACCCAGTCGATCGCCTTGTTCACCGGACGGGCGAGCTTCTGGAAGATCTCCTTGACCTTGCCCGCGATGCCGCCCAGGCCCAGCAGCGCGGCCAGCGCACCGATCAGCACCGGAATCGACCGCGCGAGCGCCTTTTCCACCAGGCCGGCCACGCCACCGGTCCCGCCCTTGGCGATCGCGATCACCGCGTCCAGGACCGTGTTGACGAACTCGATGATCTGCTTGCCGTTGGTGACGATGAACCTGATGATGTCGATGATCATCTTGCAGGCGCGGATGAACGCCGACGCCGGGTTGAACAGCGAGATGATCCACGTGATGCCCGCCAGGAGGATGGTCGGCAACAGGTACGACACCAGGTTGTCGATCAGGGTCTTCTTCAGGTCGCCGACCCGGGATTTGAGGTCGTCCCACAGCGCGCGCACGCCGTGTTTCCGCACCTCGGCGATGATCGGCAGCGCCGCCTGACCGGCCTCGATGGCCGCCATGGCCTGGCGGGGGGCCTTCCGCTTGATCCGGGTCAGGAGGTTGGCCCCGGACAGCCCCAGCAGACTGGCCAGCAACACCAGGATGCTCACGACGTCGAAGCTCGTCGGCAGCTCGATCCCGGCGGTGGCCGCCGTCCCCAGCAGCCACGACAACACTCCCTGTTGCAGGTGCGCGAGAGCGTTGTTCTTGAACTGCTTGAGCCCGCCCCCGACCGCGGACACCAGGTTGCCCAGGAAGCCGATCGGGTCCTTGAGGATGCCCAGCACCGCCTGTGCGGCCTTCGCGAGCACCCCCAGCAGCAGGTCCTTCAGCTCGAGGATCGTCTTGATGACGCCCTTGACCGCGTCCAGGGCCTTGTCGACGAGGCCCCGGTTCTTCTCCTTCTCCGCGGCGATCTCGGCGTCGACCGACTTGACGGCGTCGGTGTACTTCGTGGCCAGCGTGTCGACCAGCTCGGTGCTCTTGTCGTCGACCGACCGGGTCAGCTCGTCGAACTTGTCGGCGAAGCCGGCGGCCGCCTCCGTGCCCAGCGCCTTCAGGTCCTTCGGCAGGCTCTCGACCGCCTTCCGCAGTTCCGCGCGGCCCGTCGCGATGCGCTGCTTCGCCCGGGTCAGCTCGCGGCCGATCGTGTCCGCGACGGCCGAGATGACGCCGCGCATCCGCTTGACGTAGTGGTCGCGCGCCTCGACGAAGATCCGGTTCGCTTCCTCGGGCAGCCCGAACAGCTTGTCGTGGCCCCACTTGACCAGGCCCCACCCGCCGCTGTAGCGCCGGTCCTTGTACTCGTCCATCTTGCGCCGGTGCTCGGCGGTGAACGCGTCGCGCGCTTCCTTCTCGCCCTTCGTGAACTGGTCGTCGACGAGCTTGTCGAGGCCCGTGAGAATGCCTTCGACGTCGGTCTTCATGGTGTCGAAGACCTTCTGCAGCAGGGCCGTCACCTCGGCGCGCTTGTCCTGGTCGCCGGTCTTCGCGGTCTCCTTCCCGCCGTCGACCAGCCGGCCGGTGCCCGCCCGCCGGGCGGTGATCGCGCCCATGGCGGCGGCGCCGAAGTGCTTGGCCCGCGCGGTGGTCTGACGCAGCTGCCGGGTCTCGTTCTGGCGGAGCTCGGGTGGCGTCGCCTCCGAATGCTGCTCGGCGACCTTCTTGTCCTTCAGCGCCGGGCTGAACCCCGGGTCCGTCGCCATCTGCTTTTCGGTGACCTGGTTGTCGGCCATCTCCTTGTCGACACTCGCCGGGCCCGCGGAGAGGTCGGTGGCCGACGGCGGCAGCTTGTCCGGCGCCGCGTTCGCCGGGTCGGGCGTGGCCGGGGTGCCCGGTGGGCGGTCGGCCGTCATGGGCACGACCGGCTTGACCTCGGCGACCGAGGTGTCCGGCGGCGCCGCGGTGGTGTCGGCGATCTGCCGGGCCGAGTCCGTCTTGCCCTCGCCGACCTTGCCCTGGACCTCCGCCTTGATCTCGGCCGGCTTGCCGGACCCGGCGAAGTCGTCGGCCTGTTCGAGGTTCTTCGGCGCCTTCTCGGCGATGGCCTTCTCGACGGCCTCGATGAAGGCTGCCTTGTCGAAGTCCTTCGGCTCCGCCTCGTTCATCTTCTCGGCGTTGGCCGTCTTGCCCTGCGCCACCTCGTCGTCCTTGGGCGGCACCGAGGCCTTCTGCGCCGACGTCGCTTCCTGGTTCGCCGGCGGATGGGACTTCGCGACCGTGTGCTTCTTCCGCGCGACGTCCTTCTTCAGCACCGCGAACTTCGGGTCCGCGCCCGGGCTCCTGGCCAGGCCCGCCGCCACCGCGCCGTTGCCGACCTTGTCCTGCGAGTCCTTCCGCGACGGGTCGGCGAGCGGCTTCCGGTCACCCGCCCGCAACGCCGCCAGCGCCGCGGCGTTCGACGGTGGCAACCGATCCGGCGTCCGCGGCGGTGGACGGTCCCGCACGGCCGCCGCAGCGGTGGCCGTCGCCGCGTCCACCGTCAGCGCGGGGAGCTTCGCGCGAACCTTCGGTGGCGGCGGCATGGGGCAGCACTCCTCCCGCTGCGGGAACCCCGGACAGCGTCGCAGCCGGCCGTCACCGGGGCGTCGCGGAAACGTCCCCGCGTGGCCGGGGAGGGGAAAACTGCGGTATACCCGGAGCGGTGGAAGAAATCCGGGCCGGGCTCGTCCGGCCGCTCGCCGCCGCGTTGTCCGCCCATCCCGGTGATCGACCGGCCTACTCGGACGGCACGCGGACCATCACGTACGGGCAGCTCGCCGACCGCAGCGCGATGTACGCCGCCGCGCTCGGCGTCGCGCGGGGCGATCGGGTGCTCGTCCACGTCGGCAGCCGGGTCGAGTTCGCCGAGTACCTGATGGCCGTCCTGCGCGCCTCGGCCGTCGGGGTCCCGGTCAGCACGCGGGCGACCGAAGCCGAGCTGGCGCACATCGCCGACGACTCCGGGGCGACGCTGCTCGTCACCGAGGCGAGGCACGCGGAAATGGCGCACCGGCTCGGCGAAAACCGGAACCTGCGGGTTCTGGTCGTGGAGGATCCGCCGAGTCGCACGGAGTCCCGGCCGAGAGACGATCTCGGCCTCGACGAACCCGCCTGGCTGCTCTACACCTCCGGCACCACGGGCCGTCCCAAGGGGGTCCGGCTTTCCCAGCGCGCGATGCTGTGGTCGGCCGCCGCGGGGTACGTCCCGAGGTTCGGGCTGACCGCGGACGACACCCTCCTGTGGCCGCTGCCGACGCACCACGCCTACGCCTTGTCGCTGGCCTTCGCCGCGACCGTCGCGGTGGGCTGCCACACCCGGTTCGCCGAAAGTGTTTCCCCGGACCTGTTCGCCGCCCACCCCGGCTGCGTGCTGGCCGGCGTTCCGGCCACCTACCTGCGCCTGCGCCAGGAGCACGACGGCCCGCTGGGAGCACCGCGGCTGTGCCTGACGGGTGGTGCGCCGTGCACGCCGGCGACGCGGGCCGCGGTCCGCGACCTGTTCGGCACCGAGCTGCTCGACGGCTACGGCAGCACCGAGACCGGCGGCAAGATCGCCGTGGAGGCGCCGGGCGCGCCCGGGCTGAGGCCGCTGCCCGGCATGGAGGTCCGGATCGACGCCGGCGAGGTGCTCGTCCGCGGTCCGGGGCTGATGCTCGGCTACCACCGGCAGGCCTCGCCGTTGCGCGACGGCTGGTACCCCACCGGAGACGCGGGCCGCCTCGAAGACGGCAGGCTCGTCCTCGACGGGCGGGTCGACGACGTCATCGTCTGCGGCGGCCAGAACGTCCACCCGGCCGAGATCGAGGCGGTGCTCGAGGAGTCGCCGTCGGTGCGGGACGTCCTCGTCGCCGCCCGGCCCGACGACGTCGTCGGCGCGGTCCCGATCGCCTTCGTGGTCCCCGGGCCGGACGGGTTCGACGCCGAGGAGCTGCGGCGGCTGTGCCTGAGCCGGCTCTCGCTGTACAAGGTCCCGGTCGCCTACCTCGAGGTCGGCGAAATCCCGCGCACGCCCTCGGGCAAGCCGCGGCGGAACGTCCTGGCGAGCGCGCCGGAACCGCCGGACCTGGCCGCGGTCGTGCGGGCCGAGCTGGTCGCGCTGTGCGGCCACGACGGCGGCGACGGCTGGCGCGACCGGCCCTTCACCGAGCTCGGGCTGTCATCCCTGGCCGGCGTGCAGTTCCGGCACCGGATCACCGCGCTCACCGGCGTGCCCGTCCCGCACTCGCTGATCTACGACTTCCCGACGCCCGGCGAGGTCATCGCCGAGCTGGCCCGCCTGGCCTCGGGCAGCTGGGCGACGCGGGCGCCGGCGCGGCCGGTGCCCGCCGACGAGCCGATCGCCGTCGTGGCGATGGCCTGCCGGTTCCCCGGCGGCGTGCGCTCACCGGAAGACCTCTGGCGGCTCGTCGCTGACCAGGTCGACGCGACGAGCGAGTTCCCGGCCGACCGCGGCTGGGACCCCGACGAGCTGTACGACCCGGATCCCGACGCGCTCGGCCGGTCGGTGACGCGCCGCGGCGGTTTCCTCGACGGCGCGGGGGACTTCGACGCGGGCGTGTTCGGCATCTCGCCCCGGGAGGCGCTCGCGACCGACCCGCAGCAGCGGCTGCTGCTGGAGACGTCGTGGGAAGCGTTCGAGCGGGCCGGCATCGACGTCGCGACGCTGCGCGGCAGCGACACCGGCGTGTTCGTCGGGGTGATGAACGAGGACTACGCGAGCCGGTTCACCACCCCTCACGAGCTCGAAGCGTGGCTGGGCATCGGGTCTTCGCACGCGGTGGCCTCGGGCCGGATCTCCTACACCTTCGGGCTGACCGGCCCGGCGCTCACCGTCGACACGGCTTGCTCGTCGTCGCTGGTCGCCCTGCACCTCGCGGCGAAAGCGCTGCGCGCGGGCGAATGTTCGCTCGCGGTCGCCGGCGGGGCGACGGTGATGGCGACCCCGCGGACCTTCCTGGCCTTCAGCCGCCAGCGCGGCCTGTCCCCGGACGGGCGCTGCCGGTCGTACGCCGCCGGGGCGGACGGCACGGCGTGGTCCGAGGGCGCCGGCGTCCTCCTGCTGGAGCGGCTGTCCGACGCCCGCCGCCACGGGCACCCGGTCCTGGCGCTCCTGCGCGGCACGGCGGTGAACGCCGACGGCGCGTCGAACGGCCTGACCGCCCCGAACGGGCGCGCGCAGCAGGCCCTGATCGCGGCGGCCCTCGCCGACGCCGGGCTGACCGCGGCCGACGTCGACGCCGTCGAGGGCCACGGCACGGGCACGTCCCTGGGGGACCCGATCGAGGCGGAGGCGGTGATCGCGGCCTACGGGCGCGACCGGGACGGCGACCCGCTGCGGCTCGGTTCGGTGAAGTCGAACCTCGGCCACACCCAAGCCGCCGCCGGGGTCGCCGGCGTGATCAAGATGGTGACGGCGTTGCAGCACGAGCAGCTTCCGCCGTCGCTGTACGCGGACGAGCCGAGCCCGCACGTCGACTGGGCGGGCAGCGGGGTGGCCCTGCTCGACACGGCGCGGCCCTGGCCGCGCACGAGCCGGGTCCGCCGGGCCGGCGTGTCCGCCTTCGGGATCGGCGGTACCAACGCGCACGTGCTCGTCGAAGAGGCACCGGCGCCGGAAGTCCCGGCGCCGCAAGCATTTCCGGCGGCACCGCTGCTGCTCAGCGCGGCCGACGACGCAGGGCTGCGGCGCGTCGCGGCCGGCTTGGCCGAGGTCGGCGGCACCGCCGACGTCGCCTACACCCTCGCCCGCCGGACGCCGCTCAAGCACCGCGTGCTGGTTACCCCGGACGCCGTCCGGGATGTCGCCGAAGGCCGCCTACCCGGCCGGACCGTGCGCGGCGGGACCCGGCTGGCGGTGCTGTTCAGCGGGCAGGGCGCCCAGCGCGCCGGGATGGGACGGGAGCTTTCCGAGCTGTTCCCGGTGTTCGCCGGCGCCTTCGAGAAAGCCTGCGACGCGATCGGCGGCCCGGTGCGCGACATCGCGTTCGCCGGCGGCGAGGCGCTGGACCGCACCGACCACGCGCAGGCCGCGTTGTTCGCCTTCGAAGTCGCCCAGTACCGGCTCTTCGAGTCCTGGGGACTGCGCCCGGACGTGCTGGCCGGGCACTCGGTCGGCGAGATCGCCGCCGCGCACGTCGCCGGCGTGCTGTCCCTTCAGGATGCGGCGACGCTGGTCGCCGCGCGCGGCCGGCTCATGGCCGGGCTCCCGGGCGGCGGGGTGATGATCGCCGTCGAGGCCACCGAAGCCGAGGTGGCGCCGCTGGTGGTTGACGGCGTCTCGATCGCCGCGGTCAACGGCCCGCGCTCGCTCGTCCTCTCCGGTGAGGACGCCGCGACAACGGCCCTGGCCGCCCGCTTCGGCGGCGGGACGCGGCTGCGCGTCAGCCACGCGTTCCATTCGCCGCTGCTGGCCCCGATGCTCGACGAGTTCCACGACGTCGCCACCGGGCTGAAGCACCACCGGCCGTCCCTGCCGCTGGTCTCGTGCCTGACCGGGCAGCTCGTCGACGAGCTCGAGCCCGGCCACTGGCGCCGCCACGCCCGCTCGGCCGTGCGGTTCGCCGACGCCCTCGCCACGATCGCCGCACCCGGCCCGGTCATCGGCTTGGAGATCGGCCCGGCGCCCGTGCTCAGCCGCATCGCGGCCGGCACCTCGCCGGCGACCATGACGGGCAGCGGGGTGCTGGCCGCGGCCGGCGCGGTGCACACCGCGGGGGTCCCCGTCGACTGGCGCGCGGTGTTCGCCGGCAGCGGCGCCCGGATCACGGCGCTGCCCACGTACCCGTTCGAGCGCACCCGGTACTGGCTCGACCCGCCGTCGCCGCCGGAGCCGGCGGGCGGCGACCACGCGGTCCTCGGCCCGGCCCTGGTCGCGCCCGACTCGCCGCGGATCGTGCACGGCGGCTCGCTCGGCCTTCGCCGGCACCGGTGGCTCGCCGACCACGTCGTCGGGGGAGCGGTCCTCGCGCCCGGCACGGCGTTCGTCGAGCTGGCCCTGCACGCCGGCGGGACGGCCGTCGAGGAGCTCACGATCGAGGCGCCGCTGCGGCTCGACGCGGGCGAGGACGTGCACGTCCAGGTCGTCGTGGACGGGCCGCACGTCGACGTCTACGCCCGGCGTCCGGCGGACGAGCGGTGGCGGAAGCACGCGGGCGGCCGGCTGCGCGCGCGTGGGCCCCGCCCGGCCGGGTGGACCGGGGAGTGGCCGCCGCCGGACGCGGCGGAAGCCGACGTCGCCGAGGCCTACCGCGCGCACTCTTACGGGCCCGCTTTCCGAGCCGTGCACCGGTTGTGGACGCGGGACGAGGAGTTCTTCGCCGAAGTGGAACTGGCGCCGGACGTCGGCGGACGGTTCTCACTGCACCCCGCCCTGCTGGACGCCGCCGTGCACGCGACGGCGCTCGCCGAGGGACCGGGCGCCGAGCCGAGGGTGCCGTTCCTCTGGAGCGGCGTCGAGGTCCACGCGCCCGGCGCGCGGCGGGCCCGGGTGCACGGCGTCCGCCTAGGCGCCGGCGCCGTCCGCGTCACGCTGTTCGACGACGACGGGAATCCGGTGGCCCGCGTCGCATCCCTGACGACGCGGCCGATGGCGGCGCGGGACACGATGCTCTACCGTCCACAGTGGATTCCGCTGGCGCCGGTCGCGGCCGGGGAACCGGTCCGGGTGGTGGAGATCGAGCCCGGCGACGTCCGGGCGGCGGCCGGCCGGGCGCTCACCGTGCTCCACGACTGGCAGGACCGCGGCGACCGGCTGATCCTCGTGACCAGGAACGCGACCGGGCCGGATCCGGACCTCGGCGCCGCGGCGGTCTGGGGTCTCGGGTGCGCCGCGGCGGCGGAGTACCCGGGCCGGATCAGCCTGGTCGACCTGGAACCCGGCTTCCCGGTGGAGCGGGTGGCCGACGTTGTCGGCGGTAGCGCGGAGCCGCAGATCGCCATCCGCGCCGGGACGCCGCAGGTGCTGCGGATAGCGCGGACGGCGCCGTCCGACGGCCGGCCGTTCGGTCCGGACGGGACGGTGCTGATCACCGGCGGGACGGGCGCGCTCGGCCGGGCGCTGGCCCGGCACCTGGTCACCGCGCACGGCGTCCGGCACCTGCTGCTGGTGAGCCGGCGCGGGCCGGCCGCCCCCGGCGCCGAAGAGCTGCGGGCGGAGCTGGGTGCGGCAGTGCGGATCGTCGCTGCCGACGTCACGGACCGCGCCACCGTCGAGCGATTGGTCGAGAGCTGCGACCCGCCGCTGACGGCGGTGGTGCACAGCGCGGCGGTGGTGGACGACGGGGTCCTGGCCGCGCAGACGCCGGAGCGCCTGGACACGGTGCTGCGCCCGAAGGTGGACGCGGCGGTGGTGCTCGACGAGGTGACCCGGCACCGGCCGCTGACGGCGTTCGTCCTGTTCTCGTCGATCGCCGGAGTGTTCGGCAAGGCGGGTCAGGCCAACTACGCGGCCGCCAACCGGGTCCTGGACGCGCTGGCGTCCCGCCGCCGGGCGGCCGGGCTCCCCGCGTTGTCACTGGCGTGGGGGCTGTGGGAGCTGGGCACCGGCCTCGGCGACCGCATCTCGGCCACGGCCAAGCGGCGGATGCAAGCGTCCGGCGTCGAAGGGCTCACCGAGGAGCAAGGCCTGGCGTTGTTCGACGCGGCGCTCGGCTCGCCCGAGCCGGTACTGGTCCCGGTCCGGTTCGACCCGTCGGCCGCGCTGGCCCCGCTGACCGGCGGGTCACGCGCCGTCGCCCCGCGCCCGAGCTGGCCGCGGGACCCGGCCGAGCCCGAGCTGCGCGAGCTTGTGCGCGCGGAGGTGGCGGCGGTACTGGGCCACCCGGACGCGGCGGTGATCGCCGACGACCGGTCGTTCCTCGAACTCGGTTTCGACTCCCTGACGGTGATCGAGCTGCGCACGCGCCTGACCGGGTTGTCGGGAACCGACCTGCCGGCCACGGTCGTCTTCGACCAGCCGACCGTGGCCCAGCTCGCCCGCTTCCTCCGGGAGCGGGGCGGTCAGTCGGCGACGATCCGGTGACGCAGTTGTTCCAGCGTCTTCGTCAGCAGCCGCGACACCTGCATCTGCGAGACGCCGACGCGCTCGGCGATCTGGCTCTGCGTGAGCTCCTCGACGAACCGCATCTCGATGATCGCGCGTTCACGGGGCGGGAGGCCCGCCATCGCGGCCTGCAACGTCAGGTGGTCGTCGGATTTGGTGTACGGGGACTCGTGGTCGGCGAGCTGGTCGGCGACCGTGACGTCGGTGCCGCCGCGGGCGGGGGCGTCGAGGGACGCCGGCTTGTAGGCCTCCGCCGCGAGGAGTCCTTCCCGGACCGTCTCGACGTCGATGTCGAGGTGGGCCGCGAGCTCGCTCGGGGTGGGGGAGCGGCCGAGGTCGTGGGCCAGCTCGCCGGTCGCCCGGGCCAGGGTCTGCTGCAGTTCCTTGAGCCCGCGGGGCACGCGCATCGACCAGGCGCTGTCGCGGAAGTGCCGGCGGACCTCGCCCATGATCGTCGGGACGGCGAAGGACAGGAAGTCGCGGCCCTTGCCGGGGTCGTAGCGGTCGACGGCGTGGATCAGGCCGGTCCGGGCGACCTGCACGAGGTCGTCGTAGGACTCGCCGCGGCCGCCGAAGCGCTTGGCGATGTTCTCGGCGAGCTCGAGGTGCTCGGTGATCAGCCGGTCGCGCAGCCCGGTCCGGCGCGGGTCCTCGGCCGGCAGCCGGCTGTGCTCGTGGAACAGCGGAACGCAATGGGCGAACTGGTTCGACCGCCGCGGCGTGGACGCGACGAGCGTCGCGGGGGGTCGCTCCGGTGCTCTGACAACCATGGTGCCCACATACCCAAAGCCGTCCGGAATCACACGAAGCGGTGAGGGCGACGACGGGTATTGGTGCACTCGGAGTAACCGGTGTGCGCGGCGAAAACTCGCCTGGTTACCCACTTTTCCGGCGGTGAAACCTCGCCGGGCGTCGGTCAGTTCCCGCCGCAGGGCAGCGCTCCGGCGCGCAGGGCGTGGCCGCCGTCGTTCGCGTCGTCCGCCCACACCACCGCCTTGCGCCCGGCGGCGCACGTCGAGGGCGGGGCGATCGCGAACCCCTCGTTGTTGTAGTCCGGCATCTTCGACGGCCGCGCGTACGTCGCCGACACCGTGAACTGGCCGCCGGCGAGCTTCAGCGTCGCGGACTTCCCGCCGCACGTGTCGTCGCAGACCGACCAGAGGCTTCCCGTTTCCGGGTCGAACTCCAGCTCCATGACCTTCGGAAACCCGGACGCGATGGTCGCCACGCGGGTGAACCCGCCGCCCGCCTGGTCGAGCGCGTAGGCGTAGATCTTGCCTTCGTCCTCGAGACCGACGAAGTAGAGGCCGGTGCCGTGGCCGGCGTAAGCCGCCGGGTCGTAGGCCGCCTTCGTGCGGTCGTCGCGGAAGCCGCCGGCGGTCAGGAACGCGTCCGGGACCCAGGTGATGCCCTCGAAACCGCCGTTGTCGTCGACCGAGGGCAGGTCATCGGTGAGGTCCCACTCCGCGACCGCGTTCAGCGACTTCGACGACGACGCGGTGTCGAACCGCAGCACCTTCAGCAGGCTGCCGTCTTCGTCGTTGTCACGCTCGGTCGCCGCGAACACACCGTCGGGCGTGGCCACCACGCCTTCGGCGTCCGGGTCGCCGCTGCCACTCCGGTAGTGCAGCTTCTTGCCGCCCGGCCAGCCGCTGTCCGGCGTCCACGTGCTGCCCTGGTGGACGAGCCGGTACAGGGTGCCGGGGCCGTTCTTGACCGCCCACAGCACGTCGGGGCCCTGGAACGACAGCCCGCTGAGGTTCTCGCCGAAGACGCCGGCGGCGTCGGCCACGGTGACGGCCGGATCGCCGGGCCACTTCGCGGTCGCGGCCCGCGCACTGCCGGGGGAGGCGGTGAGGAGGGCCGGAAGAAGGATCGCGGGGGCGATGAGCCGGAGGGAGATACGCACGTCGTGCTCCTGAGGGGCGGGGCGGCGGCGTCGGGAGATGATCTTGACGAAGGGGACTGTACCCACCGCGGGTGGTGGGCGCATCCGCCGAACGGACTGGGCCATTCGGGTCGTGTCCACTGTGGACGACGAGGCGAGTTCGACGACGTGGTCGAATCCGCCGATACTTTCGCTCGGGTGGCGGAGCCGTTACACTCCCGTGCTGGGAGCGCTCCCAGGTCGACTGTCCCTGTCGTATTTCTCCAGGAGGTCGGTATGACCCGGCGTTTCTCCCGGGCGCTCGTGGTCGGCTTGCTCTTCGCCGCCTGCGTCGTCGCTCCCTCCCCGGCCACCGCCGGAACCACCGCGGCACCCACGCGGATCATGGCGCTCGGCGACTCCATCACCGGCTCGCCCGGGTGCTGGCGCGCGCTGCTCTGGCAGCACCTGCAGGCCACCGGCCACACCGACGTCGACTTCGTCGGGACGCTTCCCGCCCAGGGCTGTGGCTTCACCTACGACGGCGAGAACGAGGGCCACGGCGGGTTCCTCGCCACCGGCATCGTCCGGGACAACCAGCTCCCAGGCTGGCTTTCCGCCACCCGGCCGGACATCGTCCTGATGCACCTCGGCACCAACGACGTCTGGAACGGCATCGCGGCGAGCACGATCCTCGACGCCTACACGACCCTGCTCGGCCAGATGCGGGCGAGCAACCCGGCGACGAAGCTCGTCGTCGCGAAGATCATCCCGATGAACCCCGCCAACTGTGCCGCCTGTGCCCAGCGGGTCGTCGACCTGAACAGCGCGATTCCCGCCTGGGCCCAGGCGCACAGCACCGCGGCTTCGCCGATCACCGTCGCCGACCAGTGGACCGGCTTCGACACCGCGGCCGACACCACCGACGGCGTGCACCCGAACAGCACCACCGGCATCCAGAAGATGGAAAGCCGCTGGTACCCGGCCCTGGTCGCGGCGCTGCCCACCAGCACGGCGGTGGCGGGCCTGCACGTCAGCGGCACCCAGGTCGCCGAAGCGAACGGCGCGGCGTTCGTCATGCGCGGCGTCAACCACCCGTACGCCTGGTACCCGAGCCAGACCGGCGCCTTCGCGGACATCAAGTCCTTCGGGGCCAACACCGTGCGCGTCGTGCTCGGCAGCGGCCAGCGGTGGGGCCCGACGTCGGCGGCCGAGGTCGCGAACGTCGTCTCGCTGTGCAAGCAGTCCCGGCTCATTTGTGCGCTGGAAGCGCACGACACCACCGGATACGGCGAGGAGGGCGCGGCCGCGAGCCTGGACCAGGCCGCGAGCTACTGGATCAGCGTCGCCAGTGCGCTGAAGGGCCAGGAGAACTACGTCGTGATCAACCTCGGCAACGAGCCGTTCGGAAACAACCAGCAGGTGAGCGCGACCTGGGCGAGCGCGACGAGCAACGCGATCACGCGGCTTCGCGGCGCCGGCCTGGAGCACCTGCTGATGGCCGACGCGCCGATGTGGGGCCAGGACTGGCAGAACATCATGCGCGACAACGCCGCCTCGGTGGAGAACGCCGATCCGCGGCACAACACCGTGTTCTCCCTCCACATGTACGGCGTCTACGACACCGCGGCCGAGATCACCGGGTACTTCGACGCCTTCCGCACCGCCGGCCTGCCGCTGGTGGTGGGGGAGTTCGGGAACATGCACACCGACGGCAACCCCGACGAGGACACGATCATGGCCCAGGCGCAGGCCCGCGGCCTCGGTTACCTCGGCTGGTCGTGGAGCGGTAACAGCAGCGACGTCGCCTACCTCGACCTGGTGAACAACTTCAACGCCGCCAGTTTGACGGCGTGGGGAGAGCGCTTTCTGAACGGCACGAACGGTGTCCGCCAGACGTCGAAGGAAGCCACGATCTACGGCGGCGGCACCGCGGACACCGTGGCCCCGACGACGCCGGGCACGCCGTCCGCGTCGGCGGTGACGTCGACCGGCGCCACGCTGAGCTGGAGTGCCTCGACCGACAACGTGGGCGTCACCGGCTACGACGTCCT
The DNA here is from genome assembly GCF_902497555.1 of Amycolatopsis camponoti. Taxonomy (NCBI): domain Bacteria; kingdom Bacillati; phylum Actinomycetota; class Actinomycetes; order Pseudonocardiales; family Pseudonocardiaceae; genus Amycolatopsis; species Amycolatopsis camponoti. Next base: position 3,177,421 of record NZ_CABVGP010000001.1, read on the forward strand.
CCGGGCGACCGGCAGCGGCACGTTCAGCCAGGTCGGCACGACGGGGACGACCACGTTCACCGACACCGGCCTGACCGCCTCGACGACCTACCGGTACCAGGTGCGGGCCCGTGACGCGGCGGGGAACGTTTCGGCGAACTCCTCGGCGGCGACCGTGACGACCGCCGCGGGCGGCACCGGGACGTGCAGGATCGGCTATTCCGCGCCGGCCTGGGGCGGGGGCACCGGGTTCACCGCCTCCGTGACCATCACCAACACGGGCACGGGCACGCTCACCGGCTGGACGCTGGCCTTCACCTACGCCGACGGCCAGCGCGTGACCCTGCCCGGCTGGGGCGCGACCTTCACGCAGAACGGCGGCGCGGTCACCGCCACCAACCTGTCCTGGAACGGCACGCTGGCCCCGAACGCGTCGACCGGCATCGGCTTCAACGGCACGGTCACCGGGGCCAATCCGGCACCGGCTTCGTTCACCCTCAACGGAAGCCCTTGCACGACCGCGCCGACGTTCGACAAGCTGAACCGCGGGGTGGTCAGCGTCCACACCGCGGCGGGGAACCAGGTCGGCTGGCGGCTGCTGGCCGACGACCCCGCGGGCGTGGCGTTCGCCGTCTACCGCGACGGCACGAGGGTGACGCGGACGCCCGCCGGTGGGCCGACCGGCTTCCTCGACGCGGGCGCTCCCGCCGGGGCGAACTACACCGTCCGCGCCGTCGTCGGCGGTGTCGAACGCATGTCGGCCTTCGCCGCGGAGAAGTCGCTGACCCTGGACAGCACAGCCGCGGCGAGCACCCGGGACGTGCCGATCCAGATCCCGCCCGGCGGCACCACGCCGTCCGGGGAGAGCTACACCTACGCCGCGAACGACGCGAGCGTCGGCGACCTGGACGGCGACGGCCAGTACGAAATCGTCCTGAAGTGGGATCCGAGCAACGCCAAGGACAACTCGCAGTCCGGCTACACCGGGGACGTCTACGTCGACGCCTACCGGCTGGACGGCACCCGCCTCTGGCGGATCGACCTGGGCCGCAACATCCGCGCCGGCGCGCACTACACGCAGTTCCAGGTCTTCGACTACGACGGCGACGGCCGGGCCGAGGTCGCCATGAAGACTGCCGACGGCACGCGGTCGGGCACCGGGCAGGTCATCGGCAATGCGAGCGCGGACTACCGCAACTCGAGCGGGTACGTCCTGTCCGGACCCGAATATCTGACGATGTTCAACGGCCAGACCGGCGCCGCGATGTCCACGGTGAACTACGACCCGCCGCGCGGCACCGTGTCCTCGTGGGGCGACAGCTACGGCAACCGGGTGGACCGCTTCCTGGCCGGCACCGCGTACCTGGACGGCTCGCACCCGAGCCTGATCATGTCCCGCGGCTACTACACCCGGACCGTGATCGCGGCCTGGGACTTCCGGGGCGGCACGCTGACCGAGCGGTGGAAGTTCGACTCCAACTCGGCCGGGTCGCAGTACACCGGCCAGGGTGACCACCAGCTGGCCATCGCCGACGCGGACGGCGACGGCCGCGACGAGATCGTCTTCGGGGCCATGGCCGTCGACGACAACGGGAGTCCACTGTGGAACACCCGGCTCGGCCACGGCGACGCCATGCACGTCGGCGACCTCATCCCGGGCCGCGCCGGCCTGGAAGAGTTCAAAGTGGACGAAGACACCTCGAAGCCGGCCGCCTGGATGGCCGACGCGAAGACCGGGCAGATCATCTGGCAGAACGCGTCGTGCTCCTGCGACAACGGACGTGGCGTGTCGGACGACATCTACGCGGGCAGCCCCGGCGCCGAGTCGTGGTCGTCCGCGGTGTCGGGGCTGCTGAACACGAGCGGGCAGAACATCGGCCGGAAACCGTCCTCGGCGAACTTTGTCATCTGGTGGGACGGCGACGCCCAGCGCGAGCTGCTGGACGGCACCCACATCGACAAGTACGGCACGAGCGCCGACACCCGGCTGCTGACCGCGTCCGGTGTGCACGCGAACAACGGCACCAAGAACACGCCGTCGTTGCAGGCGGATCTCTTCGGCGACTGGCGCGAGGAGGTCGTCTGGCCGACGTCGGACAACCGCGCGCTGCGGATCTACTCGACGACCGACCCGACGAGCATCGCGCACGTCTCGCTGATGCAGGACCGGCAGTACCGGGAAGCCGTGGCGTGGCAGAACACCGCCTACAACCAGCCGCCGCACCCGAGTTTCGCGCTGGCGAGGTGAGCGGGAAGCCCGGCCGCGACGTAGGCTGATCCGCCGGCGAGAGCGCGACGGTGGTGGTGCGGATGGGCGAGGCACGGGCGGCGGCCCGGGAGACCGCGTGGTCGCTCGCGGCCAGGGTGCTGGACGAGCTCGACGAGCTCACCGGCGCCCTGGTCGCCGTCATCGTCGAGCAGAACCCCGGCTACCGCGTGATCGACGTCGTGCCCGACGACGACCTGTGGCGCTCCTGCCACGACAACCTCCGCCGGGTCCTGCAGCTGATCGGCCGGGGCCCCGAAACCACCGAGGACCTCTACGACGCGGCCAAGGCGACCGGACGGCGCCGGGCCGAGCAGCAGCTGCCCCTCGACGACGTGCTGCGCTCGTTCCGGATCGGCGGCCGGCTGGTCTGGCAGGCCCTGACCGAGAAGGCCCGGGCGACCGGGTACGTCAACAACGAGGCCATGCTCGACCTCGCGACCCGCGTCTGGGAGGTCGTCGACGCCACTTCGGCCCAGGTGGCGCTGGCCTACCACGTGGCCGAGCGGAGTTTCGTCCGCGCCGACGAGCAGCGGCGCGCGTCGCTCTGGGAGGGCTTGCTGCAGGGACGGGCGGCCGACGCCGGGTTCGCCTACGAGGCCGGCCGCGCGCTGCGCCTGCCGATTTCGGGACCCTACGTCGTCGTCGCGGCCGCCGGTCCCGGTGACGCCGCCTTCGCCGAGCCGCTCGGCTCCGCCCTCGAGGACCTCGGGTCGGCGTCGGCCTGGCAGTCGCGCGCGGACGTGCTCGTCGGCCTGGTTTCGCTGCCGGGCCGCGAGGTCGCCGACGCCGTCGCCGCGATCGGGTCCGTGCTGACCGTGCCGGCCGGCGTGTCCCTGGTCGTCGACGGGCTGGCCGCCGTGCACACGGCCTACCGGCAGGCGGTGCTGGCGATGCGGACGGTGCCGCCGGGCCGCGTCGACGTCGTGTGCCTGGCCGAGCGGCTGCCCGAAGCCCTGCTGCTCAGCTCGCCCGAACTGACCGCGTCGCTGCAGCAGAACTGGCTGGGCGGCCTGCTGGACCTGCGGACCGCGGAGCGCGGCCCGCTGCTGGAGACCCTCGCGACGTGGGTCCGCACGGGTGGTTCGGCGACCCGCTCGGCGCACGCGCTGCACTGCCACCGCAACACCGTGCTCAACCGGATCCACCGGATCGAAGAGCTGACCGGCCGGTCGCTGACCGGCGGTGACCTGGCGCTGGAGCTGGCCCTGGTCGTCCGCGCGCTGCCCTTCCTCCCGCCACCGCGCGTGCCGTGACCGGTACCCGCTGTGCACAGTGCACAACGACACTAGGCCAAATGTAGGCACTCAGATCCTTCATTCGGTGGCGTGATGTGTGTAACACTCCGGCCGGCGGTGCTCAGGCCCGCGCTTCTCCCACACCGTCGTTCGAGAGGTCCCAGCCGCTCATGCCCGAACACGACCCTTCCGTCCCACTACCCGGGTCCGAGCCACGCTCCATGGCCCGCCGCCGCTTCCTCGGTTTCGTGCTCGCCGCGCCGACGCTCGCCGTCGCCGCGCAGGTCGGGGGCGCGGAGCTGGCGCCGAGCAAGGCCGACGCCGCGATCCCGTCGCTGCCCCAGCCCGAGGACATCTTCGACCTCGGCGACCTGCAGAACCTCGCCGCGCTGCCGACGTCCGGCCTGATCAGCGTGCAGATCGGCGCCGACGGCCGGGCCGCGTTCGCCGTGCCGCGCGCGGAGGTCGGCCAGGGGATGACCACCGCCGTCGCGATGATGATCGCCGAGGAGCTCGACCTCCCGCTGGACAAGATCGACGTCACGCTGGCCGACGCCCGGCCCGAGCTGCTGATGAACCAGCTGACCGGCGGCTCCAACTCGATGCGCAGCATCTACACGCCGGTCCGGACCGCCTCGGCGATCGCCCGGCAGCGGCTGATCGCCGCGGCCGCCGCGAAGTGGGGCGTGCCGGCGTCGCAGCTGACGACGTCCGGCGGGGTCGTGCGCGGCTCCGGCGGCCGCACCGCGAGCTACGGCTCGCTCGCGAAGGCCGCCGCCTCCGCCACGACGATCAGCGTGGCGGCGACGCTGAAGCCGCAGTCGCAGTTCACGGTGCTCGGCACGCCGCAGAACCGCCTCGACGCCCACGCCGCGGTCACCGGCACCAAGCAGTTCACCCTCGATCTGGACGTGCCGAACGCGCTGCCGACCATGGTCGCCCGGCCGCCCACGATCAACGGCACCCCGCGCGCGATCCTCAACGCGGCCGAGGTCGAGGCGATGTCCGGGATCACCGACGTCGTCGCGATCTCCCACGGCGTCGCGGTGCGCGGCCGCACGTTCGGCCAGTGCATCGACGCGATCCGGGCGTTGAAGGTGACCTGGGGCGCGGGCACGGTCGACGGCGAGTCCGACGCGACCGTGCTCAAGAAGCTCAAGGCCGCGCAGCTGCCGATGGCCGTGCCCGGCCTGCTCGACCAGTACATCGACGCGGAGTTCACCTTCGCCGCCGCCAGCAACAGCCCGCTGGAGACCGGCGCCGCGATCGCCGACGTCCGCCCGGACCGCGCGGAGATCTGGTCGTGCCTGAAGGTGCCGATCGTCGCCCAGGAGGAGATCGCCAAGCTGCTGGGGCTGCCGCAGGACGCGGTCACGGTGCACGTCACCCAGGGCGGCGGCTCGTTCGGCCGCCACCTGTTCCACGACGCGGCCGCCGAAGCGGCGGAGGCGTCGCAGAAGATGGGCAAGCCGGTCAAGCTGATGTGGTCGCGCACCGACGACTTCCGCCAGGGCCGCATCCACCCGATGTGCGTGTCGCGCGTGCGGGCGACCTACCTGCTCGGCAACGTCGTCAGCTTCGAGCAGCGGCACACGAGCGTGCAGACGGAGTTCAGCCACGGGCTGGGCGAAATGATCACCGCGACCGCCGCGAAGCTCCCGATCGCCGGCAACCTCAGCTTCGCCGAGTCGATCTTCCTGCTGAGCCAGTCCTCGCCGTACAACTTCGGCGTCACGACCCAGCTGCTCAACGAGATCCCGCTGAAGTTCAACACCGGCAGCATGCGCAACATCTACTCGCCCAACGTGGTCACCGCCGAAGAGCTCGTCGTCGACCAGCTGGCGAAGAAGTTCGGCAAGGACCCGGTGGCGTTCCGCCGCGAGTTCCTCAAGGAC